>JAJFTK010000103.1 GCA_021372945.1 Planctomycetaceae bacterium
ATCGAAAAATAGGTATGGTCATCAACCGATCCTGCGGATGCAAGAACCTGCGTTACCTCTTTCTAAACCTCAGACAGTTGGCAAAAAAACCGATTCCATTATGATCCCGTATCATCAAAATCCGCGGAGAACCAAAAAAAGAGACCCAGCGGATATAATCCGTCGCGATCCTGCTCAAAAAATGCCTTGACAGCCCTCTATTATTTCGTTAATAAATTGAACCGAACTGGTAAAAACGGCGTATTTTTTGAATTATCCCCGTAAGTCGTGCAGGTATCGTGTAATTGTTTTAGGAGAATCTCATGATCGAGGTTAAGGAATTGCGTCGGTCCTTCGGGCCGGTGATCGCGGTCGATAACATTTCCTTTAGTGCCAAGCAGGGGGATGTGCTGGGGTTCCTTGGCCCCAACGGCGCGGGCAAAAGTACGGCGATGAAGATGCTGGCCTGCTTCCTGACGCCGGACAGCGGCACCGCTGCCATCTGCGGGCACGACATCATTGCCGACCCGATTGGGGTGAAGCGGTCGCTTGGCTACCTGGCCGAGAATGCCCCGGCTTATAACGAGATGACCGTGGCCGGATTCCTCGGGTTCGTCTGTGACGCCCGCCGGCTCAAGGGGGCCGCACGGCGCAGCGCGATCGACCGGGTCGTGCCGATGTGCTCGATCGATTCGGTCTATCACCAGACGATCGACACGCTTTCCAAAGGATACCGGCGGCGCGTCGGATTGGCGCAGGCGCTGATCCATGACCCGGCGGTACTGATCCTGGATGAGCCCACCGATGGCCTCGACCCCAACCAAAAGCACGAAGTACGCCAACTCATCGGCCGCATGGCCCAGGACAAATGCATCATCATTTCCACCCATATCCTTGAAGAAGTCGAACAGATCTGCAACCGTTCCGTGATCATCGCGCGCGGCAAGATCCTGGTGGATTCCAATCCCCAGTCGCTGGTGAAGGAACATGGGTGCAGCCTGACCGAGGTCTTTAGAAAAATCACTGTAACGAAAAAGTCTGCATAAGTTGCCACCCAATGGAGAAAGAATCATGAGCGGATTTTGGGCTGTTTTTAAACGAGAACTGAAAGGCTATTTTGCCACCCCGGTGGCGTATGTCTTTCTGGTGATCTTCTTGTTTTTCGCGGGCTATCTGCCGTTTAGGGACGGTTTTTTTGAGATCCGCCAGGCGGACCTGCGGCTGTTCTTTGATACGCTGCCGCTGCTGTTTGTCTTCATGGTGCCCTCGACGGCGATGCGGCTGTGGGCCGAAGAACGCAAGAGCGGTTCGATTGAACTGCTGCTGACTCTGCCGATCACGGTGCCGCAGGCGGTCTGGGGCAAATTCGCCGCGGCCTGGGCGTTTTTGGGAATTGCCCTGGCGCTGACGTTCCCGCTGCCGCTGGTGGTAAACTACCTGGGCGACCCGGACTGGGGTCAACTGATGACCGGCTACCTGGGGGCATTCCTGATGGCCGGCGGATTCCTGGCGATCGGGTCGTTCTTTTCGGCCGTCACCAAGAACCAGGTGATCAGTTTTATCCTGTCCGTGTCCGCCTGCGCGGTCATCGTTTACGCGGGCAACCCCTCGACCCTGAATTATCTTTCCAGCACGATTTCACCGGCGGTGGTCGGCGTGCTGGAAAACATCAGCCTCCAGACGCATTACGAAGCGATCATGCGGGGCGTTATTGAATTAAAAGACGTGGCCTATTTTGTGATTCTGATCGCGGTTTGGGTTTATGCCTGCACGCTGATTCTGGAAGAAAGGAAGGCAAGTTAACATGAACAGAACTCTACGTGCCGTACTGGGGATCTTTTTTGTGGCGGTGATCGGCGTTTCGCTGCTGTCGGTGACGCAGCAATTGCTCAAGCACTCGCGGCTGGATGTGACCGATCGCAAACTCTACACGCTGTCGGATGGAACCAGGGAGATCCTCGGCGGTCTTAAACAGCCGATCACGGTCAAGCTGTTCTACACGAAGACCGCAACCATGCAGGCGCCGGATGAGATCCGTTATTACAACAATTACTTCACCTACGTGCGGGCGCTGCTGGATCAATACCAGAAAGAGGCCGGCGGTCAACTCAAGCTGGAGGTGATCGATCCGCGGCCCTATAGTGAAGAAGAGATGGCGGCCATCCGCTACGGGCTCAAGCGTTTCAGCATTTCCGAAGAGGAAAATTTCTTTTTCGGGCTGGTGGTGCAGACCGAATTTGGGGCGACCAAGACGATCGAGTTCTTCTCGCCGGACCGCCAGCAATTCGTGGAATACGATATCAGCTACCTGATCGATACGGCCGTCACGCGGCAGAAGAGCCGCGTGGGCGTGCTCAGTTCGCTGCCGGTGATGGGCGATTCGGATTACATGCTGCAGATGATGCAGATGCAGGGCCAGCAGGGCCGGCCGAAATGGGGCATCATCACGCACCTGGAAAAGAATTATGAGGTGACGAACATCCCGGCGGACACCGAAGAGATCAAGGACATCGATTTCCTGCTGGTGATCCACCCGAAGGACCTGCCTGAAAAGACGCAGTTCGCCATCGACCAGTTTGTACTTGGCGGCGGGCGGGCGATCGTCTGTGTCGATCCGTACAGCATCAACGATATGCCCAGCCGTCAGGAGATGTTCTCGGGCGGCGGCGATCAGAGGTCCAGTTCGAACATGCCGCTGCTGCTGAAGACATGGCAGCTCGAAATGCCGGATATGACGTTTGCCGGCGACCGGGAACTGGCGGCGGTCGGCGCAGCCAGCCCCAATCAGCGGCCGGAAAAGATCCTGAGCATCCTGAAACTGTCGTCGGCCAAAAACTGCTTCAATAAGAACAGCGTCATCAGCGCCCAGATCAATGACGTGTCCACGGTGTTTGCCGGCGCGCTGAAGGTTCTGGATGCCGAGCCGAATGCCCCGAAGCTGGAGCATACGCCGCTGCTGATGACCACGGCGGCGGGAAACACGTGGACCGTTCAGAATCCGTACGAACTGATGAACCCGGATTACGCCGGATTCATGCGGCGTTTTCACAGCGGCGATAAGCCCGTCGTGATGGGCTGCCAGGTCACCGGCAAGTTCCTAAGCGCCTTTCCGAACGGGATCGACATTACCAAAGAACCGGCCGAGGGCCAAGACAAAAAACCCTCCGACCCGAATGCCCCGGCCACGATCCATAAGACCGGCCTGACCGAATCGGCTTCGACTTCATCGGTGGTTGTGCTGGCGGACGTGGATTGTATCAGCGACCTGGTCGCCTACCAGCGGACGTTCTTCGGGATGGCTGCCGTCGGCGACAACAGCACGCTGATCTTTAACGCCCTGGAAAGCCTGGCCGGTTCCGACCGGCTGATCGCAGTCCGTTCGCGCGGCAACTACAAGCGGCCGTTCACGGTGGTGGACCAGCAAGAGGCCAGGGCCGCGGAAAAGACTGCCGAGGAGGAATCGCGCATCGTGGCGCAGATTAGCGGTTTCCAGCAGGAACTCAATGAGAAGATCCGCTCTCTGGAAGGCGAGAACAAGGGCGAGCTGATCAATCAGACGATCCTCAAGGAAAAGAAAGATATCGAATTGAAGCTGCTGGATGCCGAAAAACGGCTTCGCGAGATCAAGATGCAGAAACGTGAAAGCATCGAAAAACTGAAGAGCCAGATGCGGTTCTACTGCACCATCCCGGGGCCGGTCCTGACGCTGGTCATCGCGGTGACGCTGGGTATTCGTCGCGGGATCAAACGCAGTCGCTCTATCAGCCACGCCAGCGACTCGTAAAACGGAACCACGAATGCGAATGAACACGAACTAATTCTCAAAGAAGAGGTTTAAGGATGAATAATAGAAAGCTTGCGATATTGGGAGTAATTGCGGTCGTCACGGCGGGGTGGGCGGTGCTGCAGAGCCGGATCAGCCGGCCGGCGGTTGCCGCGGATTTCGGCAGTTCGCCCCTGATCGAAGGATTGGGGGTCGATTCGATTGCCTCGATCAGTATCTCCGGCGAAGGCGGCAAGACGGTGACGCTGGACCGCACGGAAGGCGGTTTTGTGGTGCGCGACAAGCTCGGTTACCCGGCGGACATCAGCAAGATCAACGGGCTATTGAACAAATGCCTGGATATCCGCGTGCGGGATAAGATCACCTCGAACGCGGCCAACCATGCGGATCTGAAGGTCACGCCGGAGACGGCCCGCTGCGTGGTTACGTTTATGGGTAAGGACGGCAAGGTGCTGACGGGCATGGCGATTTCGCCCGGCGACCCCCAGAACGGCCAGGCCCATGCGCGCCTGCTGAGCAGCAGCGACGTCTATGTGATCGACAGCGATCCTTATATCGGCACGTCGGCCATGGATTACATTAACAGCAAGCTGCTGGAGGTGCCGCGCGACAAGATGAAAGAAGTGGCCGTGAATACGCCGAAGGATCATTATATGCTGGCGGCTGAGAGCGCCGACGCGGTCAAGCTGGCCGAGGTTCCTGCCGGGCAAAAGCAAAAGGATGCCGAATGCAAGTCCGTCTTCGGCGCGCTAAGTTACCTGACGTTCGAGGATGCGGTCAAGGAGGCGCCCGCAGAGGCGATTTTCGATCATTCCTATTCGGGCAAACTGAACGACACGACCGTTTATAAACTTGCCATCGCCAAGCTGAATGACAAGTTCTACGCGAAAGTATCCGCTGAGTTCCTCGACAAGACGCCTGTGGAGAAGGAACGGCGCGTCGAGTCGGAAGATGAGCTCAAGGCCAAAGAGGCCAAGCTGCAGGCGATCGACGCGGTCAATAACTTTAATGCCAGGCACGCGGCATGGATCTATCAACTGCCATCGTACAAGGCCCAGGACCTGACCAAGGCGATGGCGGACTTGACCGAAAGCGCCGCACCGGCCCCGGACAAGAAGGCCGATGCGACAGCGGCCGCCGAAAAGGCGGAGGCAATCGAACAGCCTGTAATCAAAGCCGCGCCCGTGCCTGCGGCAGCGCCACAAACATCGCCTTCGGAACAACCCGCACCTGCTGGGCAGTCGTAATCTGCTTGAATCAGGAAAGACAAAAGGCAGGCTCAATGGAACCTGCCTTTTTT
Organism: Planctomycetaceae bacterium; assembly: GCA_021372945.1. Classification (GTDB taxonomy): domain Bacteria; phylum Planctomycetota; class Phycisphaerae; order Sedimentisphaerales; family Anaerohalosphaeraceae; genus 4572-13. Next base: position 5,064 of record JAJFTK010000103.1, read on the forward strand.
GCTGCGCGTTGAACAATTACATGCCGAGCGTCAGTTGATCGATCAGACGCTTATTGGGATCGACCTTGCCTTTTACGGGCTCGGTTGGAGCCTTCTGTCCCTTTTTGGGGGACGCGGGCTTTTTTTCCTGCGATTTGGCGGCTGCGGCGGGTTTGGGACCATGGCCCTTCATCGACAGTTTGATGCGGCGTTTTTCCAGATCGACCTCGAGCACCGTGACCTGCACCTTCTGATGCACCTTGACTACGTCGGCCGGGTCCTTGACAAATCCATCCGACATCTCGCTGATATGCACCAGGCCGTCCTGATGAACGCCGATATCGACAAACGCGCCAAACGCAGTGATGTTGGTTATGATGCCGGGCAATTTCATGCCGGGCTTAAGGTCCTCGATCTTTGAAATGCCCTCGGCAAAGGCGAACACCTCGAACTTTTCGCGCGGGTCGCGCCCGGGTTTAGCCAGTTCGCTCATAATGTCCGTCAGCGTGGGCAGGCCGACCGTATCGGTGACGTATTTCTTGAGATCGATCTGCCGGCGAAGTACATCATTTTGCATCAGGTCGCTGACGCTGCATTTCAAATCCGCTGCCATGGATTCGACCACGCCATAGCTTTCCGGGTGCACGGCGCTGCCGTCCAGCGGGTTTTCGCTGCCGCGGATGCGCAGGAAGCCTGCCGCCTGTTCAAAGGCGCGGCTGCCCAGCCGGGGCACCTCCGTGAGGTTCTTGCGTGAATGGAACGGGCCGTGGGCGTTTCGGTATTCGACGATCTTCTGCGCAAGCTGCGGGCCCAGTCCTGAAACAAACATGAGAAGCTGCTTGCTGGCCGTATTGACTTCAACGCCGACCTTATTAACGCAACTGATCACCGTATCGTCCAGACCCTGCTTGAGCTGGCCCTGGTCAACGTCGTGCTGGTATTGACCGACGCCGATGGATTTGGGATCGATCTTGACCAATTCAGCCAACGGATCCATCAGGCGGCGGCCGATCGAAACGGCCCCGCGCACCGTAATATCTTCTTCCGAGAATTCTTCGCGGGCCGCTTCCGATGCCGAATACACGGATGCGCCGCTTTCATTGACCATGACGATGGCAACCTCGCTGCCAAGACCCAGGCCGCGGAAAAATGTTTCCGTTTCCCTGCCGGCGGTGCCGTTGCCAATGGCAATCGCTTCGATCTTGAACTCGCGGCAGAGCACTTTGAGCTTTTCGGCTTCTTTCTGCGTCTGGCCAGCGCTCTGATGCGGAAAGATCACATCGTGGCCCAGCAGTTTGCCTTGTTCGTTCAGCAGAACGATCTTGCAGCCGGTCCGAAAACCCGGATCGACGCCAAGGACGCGTTTTTGACCAAGCGGCGACGCCATGAGAAGCTGCTGAAGGTTTTCGGCAAAGATGCGGATGGCTTCGGTATCGGCCCGTTTTTTAGTTTCCAGACGCACCTCGGTCTCCATCGAGGCCGAAAGCAGCCGCTTAAAGCCATCTTCGAGCGCGGCCTGCACGTGGGCGGCACACGGGCCGCTATTTTTTACAAAGAGAGTTCTCAGGATGGCACAGGCCTGTTCTTCGGGGACCTCGACACGCAAGGTCAAAAAGCCTTCCTTTTCGCCGCGGCGCATCGCCAGTACGCGGTGCGAAGGCGCCGAACCCACGGGCTCTTTCCAGTCAAAGTAATTTTCGTATTTACGGCCGTCCGATTCCTTGTCCTTGATGACCTTTGAAACAAACACGCCGTGCTTAAAGTAAAGTTCGCGAATGCGTTCGCGAGCGGTCATGTCCTCGGTGAACTGTTCGGCCAGGATGTCACGGGCGCCCGCCAGCGTCTGCTCGACATCTTCAACGCCCTTTTCGCGGTCAATAAACTTTTCTGCCTCCTTGAGCGGGTCAGCCGACTCGTCCTGCTGCAAAAGAAAAACAGACAGCGGCTCCAGTCCCTTTTCACGGGCCACGGTGGCGCGGGTGCGGCGCTTGGGACGATAGGGAAGGTAAACGTCTTCCAGAACGGTCATCGTCTGGGCGGCATCGACCTGCGCCTTCAACGCATCCGTCAGAAGACCGCGGTCGGTCAGCGATTTGAGAATGGTGAGCTTTCGCTGCGTTAATTCGGCAAGCTGAACAAGCCGATCACGAACATGCGTGATAGCGACCTCATCGAGACTGCCGGTCAATTCTTTCCGGTAGCGGGCAATGAACGGAACGGTCGCCTCCTCGGCAAGCAGTTTCGCCACGGCCTCGACCTGGCTTGTCTTGATGGACAGCTCGGCCGCGACAAGCTGAAAAAAATCCTGGTTCACAGTGGTTTACTCCTGATTCATTATGGAACTGATTGCAACCGTTATACCTGTTGATGATGCGGCTTTCAAGAGAAATGGGTCCCGAATTACTGGCGCAGATAAACCAGGCGTTCGGGCAGGGGAATATTGTTGCCGAAGTTGTCCTCGCCGTAGCCGTTATCGGCCAGCAGCTTGATATCATCCAGAACACGCTTGTCGCCGATGAATACGGCGCGAATCTCGGTGGCGGTGTCGATCTTACCCGTGACCATCAGCTTGGCGATCTCATCGGTTACCAGCTCGAGCGTCTTGGATTCCGGCTGGTACGGCTTTTCCTCGATCTTGAGCGGCTGTTCATAAATGATGATCTTCTTTTGTTCGGCCAGGGAAATGATGATGTCGCGGATGGTCGAGCGAAGGTCCTGCGCGTTCAGGTCATTGCGGACAAGATCCAGATAGATGATGTCCTGTGCCAGCGAGCGGCGTTTGTGGGCATTGATCTTTTCATTGGCGCGGAAAAGTTCCAACGGCGAACTGGCGTCATAGACCTCTTCGCCCAGCTTCATCTTGACGTCGCTGCCGTAATGGAGCACCAGCTTGCTGATGAGCGTGGAGGGCCGCACGTGGAAGCCGCGGTACTGCGGCACGGGCACTTCGACCTGGCCCACTTCGGTATATCGCTTGAGCATGTTCTGACAGAGCAGCTCGGCGCAGGTGAGGAATTGAGAGACGAAATTGATGGAATAATTGATGAGTGTTTCCAGGAGCCGTTCCGGTTCGACAAGGCGCTTGCGGCCCTTGCTGACCTGCTGGGCGGAGGGCCCGGCGTGCCGTTCGTAATAATGCGCAAAGTCCCGCGCTGTGCGAAGCAGGTGCAGGACTACGCTGATATGCCCCCGCAGCACGGGCAAGTCGCGGTCGAAGACCTCGGTTTCGGTTGTGGAGACGTACGTATCGTAAAGAGATTGCAGGTTGTGGAACCGCAATTCCAGCGACCGCAGTTTTTCCTCACTGATGGGCCCGGTCAACTCGCAGAGAAACGCCTTGGGCTCGGTTCGCTCACGCGGCAGCGCCTGGCGGCTTTCGGCGGCAAGGTTCAAAAATGCGGTCGCCAAGAGCGAGACCGTTTTTGATACAGTTTCGATCTTTCGCATCGCCAGGTCGTGCGGCAGACGGCCGGCGGGCAGTTTTTCGCAGATAAACGCCGCTTCAACGGAATTGCACGGCAGCGTCAACCCCAGCTTATCCGCCTCCTCCAGCAGGCGTTTGGCGCCTTCCAGCAGGATCTGCTGCGAAAAAAGCAGCGTCTGCTCGGTCATTCTCGCGAAATCCTGTTTGACCGGCAGCAGGCGATACGCCGGGATCGAGTGCTGGATGTGCAGGAGTTCGTAGCTGACATTGGAAAAAAGCTTGATGGCGGCGGTCAGGGATCGAAAACGGGCCCAGCGGCAATTATTGCGGGCCCCGTACGAATCCAGGAGTTCTTCGATCTGGGTCGCCTGCGAAAGCAGTTCTCCCAGCAGCGGCCTGGTCAAGGCGCCCTCGGCGTTCCTGGCTGACAGGTAGCTGAGGGCTCGAAAATAACGTTCGGTCCTGCTGGCGATCAGATTCTTGAAATCATCATAGGAGATAGTTACAGGGACCATCGACACCGGCCTTTATCCCAAAAGGACTCACATTCATATTTTTCCAGAATCCCTTAGTCTATAAGAACATCCGCCGGGAATCAAGCTGAATGTGTCATTTTTCCGTCGTCAAAATCGGCCCAGATGAAGGTGTGATCGCTGGGCTTGTCCCAGCCTCGCGGTTCGGGATCGATCCGGCAATCGGTACAGGCGGCCGCTGCCGATGCGGTGGCCATAATATAGTCAAGCCTCCACCCAATATTATTCTTCAGCGCGTTGAAAATCCGGTAATCCCAAAACGTATAGTGTTCGGGCTCCGGGTGAAACGCGCGGAAAAGATCGACAAAGCCCCACTCCATCACATTCAGCAGTGCGTCTTTGACGGGCTGGCAATAGCAGACGCTTCCCCACAGTCTTTTCGGATTGTGCACATCGATGTCCGTTAAAGCCGCGTTGAAATCGCCGACCCACACGATCGGCTGCGTCGGACTGCATGAACGTTCCAGGTGTTCGCGCAATAACCGGAACCAGTCCAGCTTATACCGGAAGCGGTCGCTGCCCACCTCGTACCCCTGGGGAACATAGCTGTTGATGATCGTGACCGGCCCAAAAACGGCCTGCATGAACCGCGCCTCGTCGAGCGGGTCGCCGGCAAGCCTGAGCAGAACGCTGTCGGGTTCGCGGCGGCTGAGAATAGCGACCCCATTGTTTCTTAACTGACCTCGCATGCAAACCTTGTAGCCTGTGGCGGCCAGCTCGGCGATCGGGAACTCGCTGTCCTGCACCTTCGTTTCCTGCAGCGCCAGCACGTCGGGCTGATGCATGGCCAACCACCGCGAGATCGGCTCGATGCGGCTGCGAATGGAATTGGCATTGTACGTGGCGATCCTCATGGGCGAATGGGTTCCGAAGGTCGTGGTTCGGGCTCAAAGGCAAGCTTGACCGGCTGCCTTTTCACCGCGGGTTGATGCACGGTTCGGCTTTCCAGGATACTCAGCAGGGCCAGCAGGAAGCTCAGCGTGCTCTCGGCGCCCTGGTTGAGGTTGACGCCGTTTGACATCAGGCCGTCGTAGCAGCCTCCCGTGCGGAAATCATACAGAGGCACCGAAAGGTCATTGTGCCCCATGAACCAGTCAAAGGCCTTTTTCTGCAGGGTTTGATACGTTGGATCGGATGTGGCCGCGGCGGCAGTTTGCAGCATGCGAACGGTTTCCATGGCGTCCAGCGGCTGCTGGTCGAAGCGGGCGGCAGCTTCGCCTTTGCAGAACCAGCCGTTGCAGCCGATGAAACTGAAATGATCCTCTTTATACGTATGCTTCAGCAGAAAGCCGCAGGTCTTGACCGCCGCGTCCAGATACGGCCGATGCTGGCTGGCCAGGTAAGCGGCGAACAAAGCATGCGGCAGGGCGGCATTATCATAGCAGATCACATCTTCGAACCACATCCAATCTTCGTCGGCGTGATCCAGGAGGTGCAGCAGAAAATCGGCGCAGGCATAAAGGGACCATTTGATCTCAGTGGCGCCCGGGAACTGGGTCAGGTATTGGCGCATTCCGAAAATGGCGTAGGCCTTGCTGCGGGGAGATAGTTCGGGCACGTGCACCATCGCGCGGTCAAAGGCCTCCTTCAGGATGAGGATCATTTCCGGCTGCGGCGGGTGGGCGATCACCGTGCCGATGGCCCACAGCGACCGGCACAAAGCATCGTGCCGCGTTTCCGATTTGAGCCAGCGGCGATCATAGCTCATCACGTTGCAGAAGGAGCCGTCCGGCTGCTGGGCATGGCAGATAAACGACAGGTAAGTATTCAGCAGCCGCATGGCAAGGGGGTCCTGGTACTGGGCATAATAATGGCTCATGGCTACAACGGCCCTGGCATTGTCATCGGTGCAGTAGCCATGCGTGCGGTTGGCAAGCGTAAAGGACGCGTGCTGCAGAAGGCCGGTGTCATCGGTCATCCGAAGCAGGTGATCCAGGCAGGGCTCGGGAATCTCCTGCGAAATGGAACCGGATCGACGGTCAAAGCAGTTCAGGCGAATGGCCCCGGTCATTTTTCGGTTAAAGAGTTTGCCATACTCCCTGCCGATCTGCGGCCAGGTCATCGTCCGGCTGAAATCGTAGGCCTTGCGGCGGAGTTGAAAGAAGAGCTGTTCGCTTGTGAGAATTGAAATGATCGATTCGGCCAGGGCCGTCGAATCATTAAACGGCACCAGGATGCCCCGCTGGTCGTCCAGCAGGTCCTCGGCGGCAATGTAGGGCGTAGAGACCACGGCTTTCCCCGCGCCCACGGCATAGGCCAGCGTCCCGCTGGTCAACTGCTGACGATTGCGATAGGGGGTGACGTAGATGTCGGCGGCGCACAGGAAATGGCCCAGTTTTTCATCGGTCACATATTGGTTATAAAACATCACGTGGGAATGGAGATCCAGTTCCTCAACCAGCCGCTGCAGTTCAAACCTGTATTCCTGGCCATCCTGGCGCAGCACTTCCGGGTGGGTTACGCCGAGGATGATGTAGAGGACCTGCGGATCGGCGCCAACGATGGCGGGCATGGCCCGGATCACGGTTTCGATCGCCTTGTTGCGGCTGAGCAGCCCGAAGGTGAGAATGATTCTGCGTCCTTCGAGACCGAATTTGTGCTTGTAATAACTGCTGTCCACAAACGGCAGATCCGGGATGCCGTGGGGAATAAGATGGACCTTTTTCGGATCTACGCCGTGATCTTCCCTGAGAATGTCAATGCCTCGCCGGTTCATGACGACCACCGTCGCCGAAAGCTCGCAAAGCCTGCGGGTTGCCTGGAGGTAGTCTTTTTCGGGCTTTTCCAGAACCGTGTGCAGCGTCGTAATGACCGGGGCATTCAGCCGTTCCATCAGCAGCAGCAAATAACTGCCTGCGTCTGAGCCGAAAAGTCCATATTCGTGCTGGATCGATACCAGGTCCACGTGGCTGAAATTGATATAGTCGGCTGCGCGACCGTAATCGGCGGCGGCGCTCTTGCGTATTTCGAACATAACCGGTTCGGCATACCGCTGCTCCTGGCCGCAGGTCATCGCGACGACCAGGGGCTCAAAATCGGCTCCATCGGCCAGGCGTGTATTCGTGATCAAATCGCGGCAGAACGATGCGATTCCGCAATGCCTGGGGGGGTATGACGAAACAAATGCTATTTTGCGACGTTTGCTGTCTGCCATAGCGCTCCCTTCTGCCACATTGGATGCGCCCTATTATAGGGAGCAATGTTCATTTGTCAACCCTATTTGACCTGAACGGTTAAGTCATAAACCATTGTAAATAAAGAATATAAAATAAAACGCAAAAAGTAAAAAAATCAGGATTTTCCTTGCACTAATTTATGCGAATGGAGTAATAATTAAATGCTAGTGAGTAATAGGTTATTAGGAGACACCTTATGAAGTTATCATCTAGAACGCGGTACGGAATGAGAGCTGTTTTGGAGTTGGCTCTGGAATACGGCAAGGCTCCGCTTCAAATCAAAACGATTGCGGACCGAGAGGACATCTCGAATAAGTATTTGGAGCAATTGATCGCCATGCTGAAGGCCTCCGGGCTGGTCCGCAGTATTCGCGGCCCCAGAGGCGGTTATGTCTTGGCAAAACCCCCGTCAGAGGTTTTAATGAAGGATGTTGTCCTGACGCTGGAAGGGCCGATGGTTCCGGCGGACTGTTTTAAGCATCCGGAATATACGGAACGATGCACGGATTGCGCGACGCGGCAGATCTGGCAGAAACTGCAAACCGCTATTTTGGATGTGCTGGAGTCGGTGACGTTGGCCGATCTGGTGGAGGGCAAGATCGATTGCCAGAAAGTGAATATGTAGAGATCGTAACCAAAATGAGTGACGAGAGAAAGTTTTTTGATTTTGAGTCGCTGACCGGAGAAATTGTTTCTACCTACCAGGGGGATCACGGCATCAATTTCATCGATGTCCGCAACTTGCCGGTAAGGGACAAAGTGGTCAACATGATCGAGCTTTTCCTGGAAGTTTTGTTCCCGGGCTATACGGGAAAGCGCAAGGTGACCAGGGACAACGTGCATTCGATCGTGCACGAGCTGCTGGTTGTGCTGTGGCGGGAAATTACCGAACAGGTGGAGCTGACGCTCAGGCACCAGTGCCGCCTGACGGATTGCCCCACGTGCGACTGCACGAAGCTGTCGCGGATGCATGCCAGCGAACTACTGAGCCGGATCCCCGATATCCGCGAATCCCTCAAGACCGATGTCCAGGCGGCCTTTGAAGGCGACCCGGCCGCCAAGTCGTTTGAAGAGATCGTGATCAGCTATCCCTATATGACCGCGATCGCGATCCATCGCGTCGCTCACGAATTATATCGTATGCAGGTTCCGCTTATCCCTCGGATCATGAGTGAATATGCGCATTCGAAAACGGGCATCGACATTCACCCGGGCGCCACGGTCGGCAAGTATTTCTTTATCGATCACGGCACGGGAGTGGTCATCGGCGAAACCGCGGTGATCGGCGACCATGTCAAGCTGTACCAGGGCGTTACGCTTGGGGCCGTCAGTTTTCCGCGCGATGAGATGGGACAGATCATCCGCGATAAGAAGCGGCATCCCACGCTGGAGGATAACGTAACGGTCTATGCGGAAGCCACTATCCTCGGAGACATCATCATCGGCAAGAACGCGGTGATCGGCGGTAATGTCTGGATCCGCGAAGCCGTTCCGCCGGGCACGGTCGTGACGATCTCCACGCCGGAATCGCTTTACCAGAAGATCAATCGTAAAAAGAAGGCGTGAACGGAGTACGTGTGTGGGCGCCGATATCCTCCAAAAACTTCAATCGCTAAGGAAGCAGCGAAACGCCGTTATCCTTGCGCATAATTACCAGCCGGGCCTGATCCAGGACATCGCCGATTTTACGGGCGATTCGCTGGGCCTCAGCGTTCAAGCCTCCAAAACGATGGCCGAAGTGATTGTCTTTTGCGGCGTGCGGTTCATGGCCGAAACCGCGGCCATCCTGTCTCCGCAGAAAACCGTGCTGCTGCCGGAGCCATCGGCCGGCTGCCCCATGGCAGATATGATCGACGCCGGGCAACTGGCCGAACTCAAGAGCAAGCACCCCGATGCGCTGGTGGTTTGTTATGTCAACTCAACGGCCGAAGTCAAGGCCCTGAGCGATTATTGCTGCACCAGCTCCAACGCGGTCGAATTGGTGCGCAGGCTGCCCGCGAACAGGCAGATCATTTTCGTGCCGGACAAGAATCTTGGCAGCTATGTCTCTCAACAGACCGGCCGCGAAATGATCCTGTGGCCGGGCTACTGTCCGACGCATGCGAGGATCATGCCTGCCGACGTACAAAAGGCCCTGCATGAGCATCCCGACGCGATCGTTTTGGCGCATCCGGAGTGCCGGCCCGAAGTGCGTAAAATGGCGCATCAGCAGCTCAGTACCGGCCAGATGCTCAAGTTCGCCGCCAAGAGCCCCGCGACCGAATTTATTATCGCTACCGAAGAAGGCATCCTGCATACCTTGAAGAAAAACAACCCGGGCAAGCGATTTTATACGGTAAGCGCCCATGCCGTCTGCCCGAACATGAAGAAGATTTCACTTGAAAAGGTCGTATGGTCGCTTGAAGATATGCAGCATCGCGTAAGCGTTGAAGAGCCGGTACGAACGCGTGCCCGGCGGGCGCTGGACCGGATGCTGGAAGTCCTGCCGTCCTAAACAAATCCAGACGCCCGAGCGTAGGAGAGAACAATGGAAGAAAAACGCTACAAATTGGATACATTGGCGATTCACGCGGGACAGGACGTTGACCAGACGACCTTAAGCCGTGCGGTGCCCATTTATCAGACGACCAGTTATGTTTTTCGCGACAGCGAACACGCAGCCAATCTTTTTGCGCTCAAGGAGTTCGGCAATATTTACACCCGGCTGATGAACCCGACGACCGATGTGCTCGAGAAGCGCTTGGCCGCGATGGAAGGGGGGATCGGGGCGTGCGCCTTCAGTTCCGGCATGGCGGCCATCACTGCGGCGGTGCTCAATATTGCGCCCTGCGGCAGCCATGTCGTTTCATCCAATTCGCTGTATGGCGGCACGTGCACGCTGTTTGCGCATACGCTCAAACAAATGGGTGTGACGGTCACGTTCGTCGATCCGAGCCGGCCCGAGAATTTCGCCGGCGCCATCCGCGACAATACAAAACTCATTTTTTTAGAAACCATTGGCAATCCGAAGAATGATGTGCCGGATTTCGACGCAATCGTCAAGATCGCGCACAAGAACGGCCTGCCGGTCATGTGTGACAACACCACCGCATCGCCGATTTTGTTTCGCCCTATCGAGCACGGCATCGACATAGTCGTGCATTCGTGCACCAAGATGATCGGCGGCCACGGCACCAGCATCGGCGGGATGGTGATCGATTCGGGACAGTTCAAATGGGACAACGGCAAGTTTCCTGCATTGACGGAACCCGATGCCAGCTATCATGGGCTGAGGTATTATGAGACGTTCGGCTCGATGGCTTATATCATCAAGATCCGCACACACCTGCTGCGGGACACCGGCGGCTGCATGTCGCCCTTTAACGCGTTTCTACTCTTGCAGGGCGTCGAGACGCTGCACCTGCGTGCGCCGCGGCATTGTGAGAACGCTCTGAAACTGGCGCAGTTCCTGGAGAAACATCCGGCGGTCAGTTGGGTCAATTACCCCGGATTGCCCTCGCATCCCAACTACGCGCTGGCTAAAAAGTACCTGCCTGATGGGCAAGGCGCGATTTTGGGATTTGGCCTTCGGGGCGGCAAAGAGGCCGGCATCCGGTTCATCAACGCGGTCAAACTGGCCAGCCACCTGGCGAACATATTGGACAGTAAGACGCTGGTGATTCATCCGTCCAGCACGACGCACCAGCAGTTGAGCGAACAGGAACAGATCGCCGCCGGAGTCACGCCGGATTTTGTGCGGGTCTCGGTGGGAACCGAACACATTGACGATATTAAAGACGATTTCGACCAGGCCCTGAAGGCGGGTTGATACAGAATAAATGAGGATAGCAAGATGTGGGACTATACCAATAAAGTCATGGACCATTTCAAAAACCCCCACAATGTGGGCAAGATCGAGGACCCGGACGGCGTTGGCGAGGTTGGGTCAATGGCCTGCGGCGATGCGCTGCGCTTGATGTTCAAGCTTGACGAGAACGGCCGCATCAAGGATGTCAAATTCCAGACGTTCGGGTGCGCCAGCGCGATCGCAAGTTCGTCGATCCTGACGGATATTGTTAAAGGCATGACGCTGGAAGAGGCCGCGCAGGTCACCAACAAGAGCATTGTCGAACGGCTGGGCGGTCTGCCGGAGCAGAAGATGCACTGCTCGGTGATGGGACAGGAGGCGCTGGAGGCCGCGATCGCCGATTATTATAAACGCCGGGGCGGAACACCGCCGCAGATCAAAAGAGGAACGGTGGTTTGCACCTGCTTTGGCGTAACCGATGAAGAGATCAGAAAGGTCGTCCAGGAGAATAATCTTTCAACTGTCGAGGAAGTGACCAATTACTGCAAGGCCGGCGGCGGCTGCGGCGGCTGCAAGGCCAAGATCGCCGAACTCATCGACCAGGTCCAGGGCACGCGGTCGGCGGCCGGCGGGAAGCGCCCCGCTAAACCTGCCCGGCTGACAAATATTCAGAAGATCCAGTTGGTGCAGGAAACCATCAACGACCAGATCCGTCCGGCCCTGCGGGCCGATGGCGGCGATATTGACCTGATCGATATTGACGGCAACAAGGTGATCGTTGCTTTTCGCGGAATGTGCGCGCAATGCAAAATGGCGGAGTTCACGATGTCCGAGGTGGTTCAGGCCAAGCTGCGGGAATTTGTCAGCGATGACCTGGTTGTCGAAGAACTTAAGGACTAAGGACCATAACAGGAGAATCCCTGATGGATAATATTATATTTTTGGATAACAACGCGACCACGCGCGTGGCGCCGGAAGTCATCGAGGAGATGCTGCCTTTCCTGACGGATCGCTATGGCAATCCATCGAGCATGCATACGTTCGGCGGCTCGGTGGCTCGGAAGATCAATGAGGCCCGCGAGCGCGTCGCGTCTCTTTTGGGCTGTGAGCCGGATGAGATCCTTTTCACAAGCTGCGGCACGGAGAGCGACAATACCGCGGTCAAGGGAACGCTGGCGATGTACGCGACCAAGCGAAAAGTCGTTACGACCCGCGTCGAGCACCCAGCGGTGCTTGCGACATGCCGGGATCTTGAGCGGCAGGGCTACAGCGTGCATGAGATCAGCGTCAATCGCGGCGGCCAGTTGGATATGGACGAACTGGGCATCCGCATCGACGATAATACGGCGCTGGTGAGCGTCATGTGGGCCAACAATGAAACGGGCACGATCTTCCCGGTCGAACAGATCGCCGAATTGTCCAAGGCCCGCGGCGCGGTCTTTCATACCGATGCGGTGCAGGCGATCGGCAAGATCCCGATCAACCTCAAGAACAGCGCGATCGACCTGCTGAGCCTGTCGGGACATAAACTGCATGCCCCCAAGGGCGTCGGGGCGCTCTTTGTCCGGCGAGGGACGCGCGTGGCGACGTTCATGCACGGCGGACACCAGGAATTCGGCCGGCGCGGCGGCACCGAAAATGTTCCCGGCATTATCGCGCTGGGCAAGGCCTGCCAGATGGCCCAGAAGTACATGGAAGAAGAGAATACGAAGGTGCGTCTGCTGCGGGATCGGCTTGAGCAGGGGATCCTGTCCTCGTGCCCGGATTGCTTTGTCAACGGCGACGTGACCAACCGTCTGCCCAATACCTCCAACATCAGCTTTGAATTCATCGAAGGCGAGTCGATCCTGATGCTGCTTGACCAATTCGGGATTTGTGCCAGTTCCGGTTCCGCCTGTACCTCGGGCTCCCTGGAACCATCGCACGTCCTGCGTGCCATGGGCGTGCCGTTTACCGCGGCACACGGCTCGGTCCGATACAGCCTGAGCCGCTACAATACTGTGGAAGAGATCGATTTTACCATCAAACAAATGGCGCCCATCGTCAACCGGCTGCGGCAATTGAGTCCATTTGTTCAAAGCGGCGTCTGAACAAGGTTTTTATAGGACCCTTTGTTCATTTGTGTTGGCGGCATCCGTATTATTACGTATACTATATACAGTAATACTCCCCACGATGCGCATCCGTCCGAAAGCGTTTAGTTCGTCAAAAGGGCGTTATATAGAAGGCAAAACCAGACGATATATCTGCAGGATTTTGGCCACTTAAGTGGATCATAATGTGAATTGACAGGATATGGGGGCCCGCAGATATATGGGAGCTGAATGATGTCGTACAATTCGGTGGATAAGGATCAATTGCTGGACGCCGACAGCGGCGGGGCAAGCGCTCCGTTGCAGACGGGTGCTTCGTGGGCCGTCATGCAGCGCCTGGTCGCCGGCGATATCATGCAGAGCCGCGTGCCCGCCGCAAGTGTCAATCATTCCGTGATCGATGCCGTGCGAATGATGCACGAGCATCAGCTCATTCAATTGCCCGTTCAGGTCGTCTATGGAGAAGACAGCGCGGAACGTACTTTCATCGGCACCGTTCGCGCCAAAGATATCTTTGAGGCGATCGTCTCCAGTTCCTTTTCCATGGAGCGGGCATATTATGATTGGCAGGTGCTGAATCTGCCGGTGTCCAAAGTCATGCGGCACAAGGTCCGCAGCGTCGCGGCTTCGGACGACTTGGAACGCGTCATCTCCGCCATGTCGGTGGAAAACCTCGACGCGTTAATGGTCATGGATGGAACTCGCGGCCTGGGGTATGTCCGCAGCGGCGCTATTCTCGACGTCTTGATCCGGCTGGGCAACATGTTTCAACTGATCCTGGGCGAGGGCCTCCAGGAGATGAGCACGGCGTTTTCGCTGTCGCTGTTGAATTTCGCCAAATTGCTCCAGGCGGGGCCGTTTGCCGCCGGCCGCATCATGACCAAGCCGACCCTGTTTCTCGAGGAGCAGGAGGACATGATGAAGGCGATGAGCATCTTTGCCTCCGGGTATTGGCGCTATATCCCCGTGCTGACCGAAGAGGGCGGGTTTGCGGGCATTCTTTGCGATCGCGACATGCTCAAGTTCCTGGCCGAGATCCGCACGGGCGACGAACTCGAGGACATTCTGTTTGACGGCAAGCTGAGCCGGTCGGCCCTGCGTGAAAAAACCGTCCGCGAGATCATGCAGCGCGATGTGCAGACGATCCCCGGCGAGATGCCGCTCTGGGAGGCCTGCGATTTCGTAGTGCGCAACGATCTTCGCTGCCTGGCCGTCTATGACCCGCAGAACGGTTTTTGCGGCATCCTGAGCCAGTCCGACATGATCCGGGGCTTTTCGGCGCTCATTCAGATGTATCCCAATGTCATGAATCTGCTTGGAGCCGAAGACGTCAGCCACGCCTCGGCGCAGCCTTTGCTGTAGCGCATCATGTTCGCAGCAGATCGCGAATGGCCCGCATTGTCTTGTCCGTCGCCCCCTGATTGCTGCGAATGACCTGCCTTCCTTTTTCCGCAAGAGCCGCGGCGAAATCTTTATCGATAAAACAGCGAAGGGTTTGTGCGTACAATGCGTTTTCATCGGCCACTTCAATCGCCGCGTTTTCAGACAAAAGGGCTTCGACCGCCTGCCTGAAATTGAAGGTGTGCGGCCCAAAGAGCGTACATTTGCCAAGCCCGGCCGGCTCCATCATATCCGAGCCTCCCATCGGCGTCAGCGAGCGGCCGACAAACACGACATCCGACACGGCGTAAAACTTCTTCAAATCGCCCATCGTATCCCCGAGGATCACGGCAGGCTTGTCCGGCAGCGCCGAGTCATCGGCTTTCAGCCGGCTGAAGCGCGCAAATGCCAAGCCGGCCTGCTGGATCAGTGCGGCAACTTCATCGAATCGTTCGGGTTTTCGCGGCACCAGCGCCAGCCTGAGGTTCTCAAGTCCGGCCTGCTTGCGGAGACGCGCAAATACATCCAGCACGATCTTTTCCTCGCCGGGACCAGTTCCTCCGGCGGTCCAGAGAGGTTCACCCGTCAGATTCAGTTGGGCGCGCAGCCGGTCGGCGCCGGCGACGGTTCCCGACGTTTGGGCGCCGTCATATTTGAGAGAACTGGTCACGACGACTTTTTCCGGACTGCACCCCAGGTCGATGAAACGCTGGGCGTACTGCTGCGTTTGTGCCAGCACCAGCGAAAGCCGCCGGAACACGGGCTTGATGAACGCGCGAAACTTCTGATAGCGGGGAAAACTCTTATCGCTCAAACGGCCGTTGACGACAACAATCGGAATTCCCCGCCGGGATGACAGCAGTGTCAGGTTGGGCCAAACCTCCAGTTCCATCAACAGGATCAGCGAGGGCTTGAGCCGGTTCAGCGACCTTTTGATCACCCATGAAAAGTCAAACGGAAAGTAGAAAACGCAAAGTTGGCGGCCGTAAAGTTCGAACGCGCGGGTGTAGCCGGTATCGGTTGTGGACGACAGGACGATCTCATAAGCGGGCAGTTCCCGGCCGAGACGATCGATCACGGTGCGGGCGGCGTTGACCTCGCCCATGCTGACGGCGTGGACCCATATACAGGGACTGTCCGGCCGCAGGCGCGTGATCTTGCCCATTCGCTGGCTCCAACCGCCCCGGTAACGCTGGTGAGCAGCCATGCGGTACAGGATCTTCGGGCTGTATAGAATTAAAGCAACCAGGTAGATTATATTCAACAGAATCGTCATAGATGATCCCTAAAACCAACCATTATAGTCCATAAATCGCCCTTGTCAAAGCTTTTGCTATCTTTGGTCCCGCTGCTTCAGCAGAGGGTTTTCTATTGACGAATATCCGCCAATCAGTTATTAAGGCGCATGGCAAATGAAGAAATAATCAATCAATCGATGATTATAATGTCCTCGTAGCTCAATGGATAGAGCGTTGGCCTCCGGAGCCAAAGGTTGTGGGTTCGAGTCCCCCCGAGGACGTTAAGCTAAATGAATGGCTGCCAAGCACTTACGCTCGACAGCCATTTTGCTTTTATCCCTGGTTTAGCAGGCGCGTGACAAGCGCGTGCCAAAATCCAGATTGGCGTGACTTGCGACTCGGGCCTTTTCCACAAGATCCGTGCTGACCGCTAGGTAAAACCGCTGGGTCGTTTCGAAATCCGAATGACCCGCAAGGTGCATGACCTCATAGGGCGAAAGCTTGCCCAGCCAATTCGTCAGGCATGTTCGGCGCAGGTCATGAAACTCGCCAGGTCTTACACCCGCGTGGTGCAGTATCTTTAGCCATACGCGAGTGAAGTTGTTAACCGGGCAGACTCTGTGGTGGTTCTGCAATTCACCCGTTTGCCGTCGGTATTGAATATGATCGTAGCGTTGCGTTGGCAAAAAGATGTACGGATAGCCCGCCGGTTGGTCCGCCTGAATCCTTGCCAGCATACCTATTGACATTTGAAAAATTCATTTAAACATATTGGTTGTGCCGATTGTATCTTACATGAAGAAGATGCAATCACAGTCAAAGACGGAGCAACGCCGGCTGGAAGCCATCGCGTTGCTGGAACAGGGATGGTCCGGCTCC
>JAJFTK010000115.1 GCA_021372945.1 Planctomycetaceae bacterium
TTCTCCTGACAAGTGAAGGTGAATTATCACTGCAGGATAATGGCCAGCTCAAATCGATAACAGATGTTTTCCGTTGTAACATCATATAATTAAAATAGTTATGTTAAAATAGTCTCAAGTTAATGGGACAGTACTGATTTAAAATATCGAATATCGAATATCAAAAAGGGAGATTGATTTGATGAGAAAACCATTTATCGCGGGCAACTGGAAGATGAATACGCAAAGCGCCACTGCCGTTGCGCTGGCCGCCGGTCTGGCCAGGGAACTTCAAGCCGTCGATCAGGTCGATGTGGCCGTTTGTCCGCCGTTCGTGTACCTGCAGTCCGTGGCCGCGGCGCTGAGCGCATCCAGCATCGCGCTGGGCGCGCAGGATGTTTACTTTGAGCCGAACGGCGCCTTTACGGGCGAGGTCAGCGTGGAAATGCTCAAAGATTGCTGCGTCAATTACGTTATCATTGGCCATTCGGAGCGCCGTCACGTGATCGGCGAGACCGATGAGCTGATCAATAAGAAGATCGCCGCCGCGATCGCGGGCGGATTGCTGCCGATCTTCTGCGTGGGCGAACTGCTTGCCGAGCGTGAAGCCGGCAAGACGAACCAGGTGGTCATGAACCAGGTAAAGAAGGGGCTTGCGGGTCTGTGCAAGGAACGCGTCCAGGCGGTGACGATCGCCTATGAGCCCGTGTGGGCCATAGGCACCGGTAAGACCGCCACACCCGCCCAGGCACAGGAAGTTCACGCCATGATCCGGCAACTGCTGACCGAGATGTATGGCAAACAGATCGCTCAGTCGCTGCGGATCCAATATGGCGGCTCCGCCAAGCCCTCGAATACGGCCGAGCTGATGGCTCAGCCGGACGTTGACGGCCTGCTGGTCGGCGGCGCCAGCCTCAAGGTTGAAGATTTTGCCGCCATGGTGAAGACGGCTGCTAAGAACTAGAACGAACCTGTGCCGGCTTGATCCCGGCGGTTAATATGCAATTTACAATTTACAGTTTACAATTAAGGAATTGAAGATGAGTCTTCCGCTTGCGTTATCGTTTTTGGGGAACCTGGTTGTGGCGTTCTTTGTACTGATCTGCCTGGCCGTGATCTTGATCGTTCTGCTGCAGAAAGGCCGCGGCGGCGGGATGGGAGCGGCGTTTGGCGGCGGCGGGGCCGGCAGCCTGTTGGGTACCAAGACCGGCGACTTTTTGACCTGGGTGACGATCTGTCTTGTGGCGTTGTTCCTGGTCGTGGCGGTGCTGATGGGCAAGTTCATGCGGCCCAGCATCGCTGCCCCCATGGCGCCTGTGACAGCTCCGGCCGAACAGCCCGCGCCCGAAGGCCAAGTTCCTGCAGCGCCCCAACCGCCTGCTGCGCCCGAAGGCCAAGTTCCCGCAGCGCCCCAACCGCCTGCTGCGCCCGAAAGTCAATCTGCTGCCCCTGCCCCGGCCCAGCCGCAACAGGAAGCGCCGGCTCCGGCAGAGTCGCAAACGCCGGCCCCGGTTCAACCTTAAGCCAGACGGAGCCCCTGCATGATTTCCAGTATGACAGGTTTTGGACAGGCGTGCCGCGAGGTCGAAGGCGTTGTCTACACCGTCGAGATCCGGTCCGTCAATAACCGGTATTTCAAGGCGCAGCTTCGAATGCCCGACCTGGCTGCCTATCTTGAAGGCGACCTTGAACGCCTGCACCGTGACGCGATTCAGCGCGGCACCGTCAGCTATTCGCTGCGGATGAAAAACATCTCGGGCCGGGCGCTGTTCGACATTGACGAATCGACGCTGCAAACCTATATCCGTCGGCTCAAGAACCTTCTGCCGGAAGGCGATCAGCATAGCCGCCTGGATCTGGCCTCGATGCTCTCGCTGCCGGGGATCGTGCAGGCCGCCATCCCGGATGAAGCCCACATGGAACGCATGCGCAGGGTGATTCTGCAGCTTAGCCAGGAAGCGCTTGAGATGCTCAAGAGATCGCGCGCGCAGGAAGGCGTATCCATTACCGAGGACCTGCTGGCTCATCTGGACCGGATCACCGAAAAGCTCCAGATCATCTGCGGGCGGGTCGATGTCGTGGTGCAGGATTATCATAAGCGGCTCAAGGAGCGGGTCGAACGCCTGCTGGCCGACGCGCAATTGGATATCGATGAGAATCTGCTGGCGCGCGAAGTGGCCATCTATGCCGAACGCAGCGACATCGCCGAAGAAGTCTCGCGGCTGGATGCCCACGTTTGCACGTTTCGCGAATGCTGTACGACCGGCGGGCCGGTCGGCCGGCGGCTGGATTTTATTACGCAGGAAATGCTCCGCGAGGCCAACACGATCGCCAGCAAGAGCTCCGATACCATCATCAGCCAGGCCGTGATCGAGATCAAATGTGCCGTGGACCGTTTGAAGGAACAGGTCCAAAACGTAGAGTAGCACGGGCATCTTGCCCGTGTTGATATGAAGATGGAACCGCGGAAGACACGGAACGAGACGGAAAAATATGATTTTAATTACTTCAGTGTACTTCCGTGCATTCCGTGGTTAAAAAGCGATAATCAATGCAGGATACAATTGCAAACGGAAAACTCGTGATCATCAGCGGTCCTTCGGGCGTAGGCAAAAGTACGATCTGCAAGCGGCTGGTCGAACAACTTGACGCTTTTGTCAGTATCTCGGTGACCACGCGAGCCAGGGCCGCCGCCGAAGAGAACGGCCGCGACTACTGGTTTATCGGCCCGGATGAATTCAAGAAACGGCTGGAGAATAATGAGCTGCTGGAATGGGCCGAGGTATTCGGCAATTTTTACGGGACTCCGAAGAAGCCCATCGAAGAGGCGCTTGGGCAGGGACGCGTGGTGATCCTGGAGATCGATGTGCAGGGCGCCCGCCAGGTGAAGAGGATTTTTCGGGATGCGCTGACGATCTTTATTCTGCCGCCGCGTAAGGAAGACCTGCTGAAGCGCATGGCCGACCGCGACCGCGGCGAGGACGCGCAGAATCAACGCAGGCGCCTCGAAACGGCCGCCCGCGAGATCGCCGACGCCTGGCAGCGGTATGACCATTTGGTAGTCAATGACCGGCTCGAAGTGGCCGTTCAGGAAATAATCGAATTGATCCAAGATTCAAAAAAGGAAACAGTATGATCGAAGAACTCAAGAATACCGACGTGATTTATAAGGCCGGCGGCAAGTTCAAACTGTCTGCCCTCATCCAGAAACGCCTGCTGGAGCTGATGGAAGGCGGCCGGCCCCTCATCGAGAACACCGAGGGCCTAACACAGATGGAAATCGTCATCCGCGAGATCAAAGAGGGCAAGATCGTCCTTGACGCGGTCGGCGATGAAAAGAAGCCGAGACTCGACCTGATCTGACGATGACCTCCGAGCATCCTCAGCTAAGCGGCAGGAAGGTGCTGCTGGGCGTCACCGGCGGCATCGCGGCGTATAAGGCGGCTGACCTGGCCAGCAAACTGACGTGCGCCGGCGCGGCCGTGCGCACCATCATGACCGACAACGCCTGCCGACTGGTCACGCCGGCGACCTTTGAGGCCGTCACGGGCCAGCCCGTTTACACGAGTCTCTGGCACGAATCAAACGATTTCAAGATCAGCCACATTCAACTGGCGGACTGGGCCGACTGCGTGGTCATCGCCCCGGCGACCGCCAACCTCATCGCCAAGGCCGCCGCGGGCATCTGCGACGACCTGCTGAGCACTACGCTTTGCGTCTGCTGGGACAAGAAGGTGCTGCTGGCACCGGCCATGAACAGCCGCATGTGGGCCAACCCCGTTGTGCAGCGCAACTGCTCCATCCTCACCGATCAGCTCAAGTTCCGCCTCATCGGCCCCGAGTCGGGCCGACTCGCCTGCGGCACCGAAGGCGTGGGCCGCATGGCCGAAGTGCCGGCCATCATCGAAGGCATCATCCGCATATTGTAGCGTGGCTATTGGTAGGGGCAGGGTCCCACCCCTGCCCTAAAATCGCGAACGCATATTCACCGGCCGCAAGAGGGCAACCGCGGGGGGTTGCCCCTACGCTCGGCAGTCTCGTGAGTCGGTTCAAATCATTGACAACAAAACGGTACCTTGAGATTGCGGCAAGGAATAATGCCCTGGCGGTCGGAAAATTGTGGCAGCGCAACTACTATGAGCATATAATTCGGGACGAGCCGGACTACTATCAGATTCGCGAGTACATCAGCAGTAATCCGGAGAATTGGGACAATGACGACTTACGGCAATAAAAAACTGAACATCGTGATTACCGCCGGCGGTACGCGGGAGTATATCGATACTGTGCGGTTCATCAGCAATGCCAGCAGCGGGCGGATGGGCTACGCGATCGCCGCGGCGGCGGTCAAGGCCGGCCACAAGGTCACGCTCATTACCGCACCGACGGCGCTCAAGCCGCCCAAAGGCGCCCAAGTGATCAGCGTCATTACCAGCGATGACATGCTCAAAGCAGTAAAGAAGAACTTCAACAAATGCGACTGCCTCATTATGGCCGCGGCCGTCTCGGACTATAAGCCCGCCGCCGCAAGCAAGACCAAGATCAAGAAACAGAACGCCGTACTGACATTGAGGCTCAAACCCACAACCGACATTCTCGCGTGGGCCGGCAGAAATAAAAGGAAAGGCCAGAGGCTCGTTGGTTTTGCTTTGGAAGATAGAGACCTGTTCACAAACGCAGAGCGCAAGCTCAAGCGCAAGAACCTTGACATGATCATCGCCAACACGCCCGCCGCGATCGGCACTGAAAAATCCACGCTGCACATCAAAACCCGAGACAAAGATTGGATGCAATTAAAGGATGTCAGCAAAACCCTGTCCGCTCGTCGTATTATGCAGATGATAGCGGGACAGTGACTCGCAGGAGTTCACGCTTTAGCGTGCATGAGTGCAAAGACAAGCTAAAGCTTGAACTCTTACCACTATTTTACTTTTCAGTGTACTTCCGTGATTTCCGTGGTTTTGGAAATTCTTGCGTTACGATAATACAGCAGGATATCCGCCAGCACCATCAGCGCATTCAAGCTATAGAGCGCAATCACCCAGTCGCGGCTGTTGAGTATCTTGTGCGTGATCCCCGCGGCATAACCGATCAGCACGATATACAGGAAGATCACGCTCTTGCCCGCGCACGACCGCGACTTCCACGATTTATAAATGCTGAACGGCCAGGCCGCCCCAAAGCATAGCAGCATGATCGCTTCAAATATATGCATTAAGCTTATAAATAATCTGTGAAATCTGTGTCATCTGTGGTTTCAATCTTTGATCCCGAGATCTTCTTTCGTCAGTATCCGGTCGAATACGTAACCCGCGCCGGTGATATTTTCTTCAGCGCCTTGGCGGCGGTCGATCACCGCGACGATCTTCTTGACCGTTGCTCCGGCGGCGGTGATGATCTTGGCGGCTTCGAGCACCTGTCCGCCAGTCGTTGCAATGTCCTCGACCAGCAGCACGACGTCGCCAGCCTTAAGTGTGCCCTCGACCATTTTGCTTGTGCCATAATCCTTCTTGCTGTTGCGGATGATGATCCAGGGCTTGTTGGCCTCCATGGCCGTCGCTGCCGCCAGCGCCACGCCGCCCAGCTCGGCGCCGGCGATCAGCGTCACATCCGGCGTCAGATACTTGCAGAACTCCTTGCCGAGTTCGCGCAGGATATCCGGCTGCGTCTCAAACAGGTACTTGTCCATGTAATACTTGCTGCGCTTGCCGCTGCGCAATACAAAATCGCCTTCCAAATAGGCAACCGCCTTGATTCGTTTCGCCAATGCCTGCTTATCCATTTTATCTCCTGATTTTTGTTATCGCGTGTGTGAACGATATCATAATTACGCTTGCGCCTGTGCAAACAAAATCGCTAAGGCCGGTAATCGCGTTTAGCCGGGTGCGCTGCAAGAAATTCCACGATCAGCTTCACGCAATTGTCCAGATCCTTGGTGCTGACGACCTCGACCGGGGTGTGCATGTACCGGTTGGGGATGCTGATGAGGGCCGAGGCCGCTCCTCCGCGATTGAGCTGGATGGCATTGGCGTCGGTCCCGCCGCAGCGGGGTTCGGCCGTAACCTGGTAGGCGATCTTATTCTGCTTGCAGGTCTTAAACAGTTCCTTTTCCATGATGGGGTTGATGTTGGGCCCCCGGTGCAGCACGGGGCCTGCGCCAAGCTTGACCTCGCCGGACTTCTTGGCGTTGGTATCCGGATGGTCGCTGGCAAACGTCACATCGATGGCGATTCCGGCGTCGGGCTTGACATGGTAGCTGGAGGTGATCGCGCCGCGAAGGCCGACCTCTTCCTGCACGGTCGCCACGCCGATCACGCTGATATTGAGCTTGCGTTTGGACAGCGCCCGCATGCACTCGGCCACGACGTAAGCCCCGGCTTTATCGTCGGTGGCGCGCGAGACGAGCTTGTCGCCGCTAAGTTTGCGGCAGGCCACATCGATGACCATCGGGTCGCCGATGGCCACGCGTTTGGCGGCATCCTTCTTGCTGTCCGCCCCGATATCAACCCAGATATTTTCCATTTCGACGTTCTTCTTGCGTTCCTCGGGACTCATCTGGTGAATGGCCTTGCGCCCGATGACTCCAAAGACCGGTCCGGCTTCGCTCAGGATAGTGACGCGCTGGCCCGTCAAAAGCGCCGGGTCCATGCCGCCGAGCTGGGCGGTGGAGATGTAGCCTTTGTCGTCAATGTGCGTTATCATCAGGCCGATCTCGTCAACGTGTCCGGCGAGCATGAACTTGAATTCCGCGTCCGGGTTCAGAACCGCGATCGAGTTGCCGTGCACGTCGCCATAAAGTTTATCGACGCTGGATTTGACATAATTGCGCCACAGCTTGGCGGCGGGCTGCTCAAACCCGGACGGGCTGGGCGTTTCCAGGAGTTCCTTCAGGAACGCTTCAGACTGCTTATTCATCGCCGTATTCTCCTTATCATTTGCTATCTATTATTATATCGCTTTTCTCTAACAATCAAAGCCTATCATCGCCGGCATTTGCCTGGCGCGGCTGGTTCAATTGAAGAATCCCACAAACAGCACCCTCAGGGCAAACAGGTAGATGGGGGCATAGATCGCGCCGATGATATACCAGGCGGCGAATAGCCCGAAGATCTGAACGGTCGGATGCTGCATGGCGGCGCGGTAGGTTTGCAGAAGCTGACCCCGTAGAATAAACTCGGCCAGCGCAGTGCCGTCCAGCGGAGTGATCGGGATCAGGTTGAACACGCACAGTAGCAGGTTGAGCGAGAACAGGATGCTCAGCAGCATCGCGATACCGTTTGCCAATCCGCCGTTGACCCCCTGCACAATGGAGGTGAAACCGCTGAGTTCCGGCGTGAAGGCCCCGATGGCCATCCCCAGGCGGATGAGCACGCCTGCCAGCACGGCCAGCAGCAGATTCGTCGCCGGACCGGCCAGGCCCATCAGGGCTGCCTTTTTGGGATAGGCCCTCTGCCAGTAAGGGTCATACGGCGTACTGGCCCAGCCGATCATCCAGCCGTTGGCGATGAAGCTCAGCAGCGGGACCGCCACCATGCCGATGGGCGAGCGCTGGATGTGCGGGATGGGATTGAGCGTCACCAGCCCGTGTTCGTGCGCGGTGCGGTCGCCGAAATAGAACGCCGCAAAGGCGTGCGCCGCCTCGTGGCAGACGATCGAGACCACGAAGACCGTGTACCATAAAATCGCTTCCTGCACTCGTATTCCATTCTCCACAACAACTCCTATACATAAATCATTTTTTTGGTCATGCCGCCGTCGATGGTGAAGTTCTGGCCCGTGACGAAGCCAGCCTTTGCCGAACACAGGTAGAGCACCATCTGGGCGATGTCCTCGGGCGTGCCGACCCGCCCTGCCGGATGCTGGGCGTGGTCTTCCTGCGACAGCTTTGTTTTGGCGCGGCCGTGCTGATAGGCATCTGTGACGATCCAGCCGGGACTGATGCAGTTGACGCGGACCCTGGGGCCGAGGCTGACGGCCAGCGCGTGCGTCAGCGCGACGATGCCGCCTTTGCTTGCCGAGTAGGCTTCTGTGTTTGGCTCACTCATCAGCGCACGTGTGGAGGCGATGGTGACAATGGCGCCGCCAGTTTGTTCGAGCGATTTGCGGCAGTATTTGGCGCAGAGGAACGCGCCCGACAGGTTCGTGTGCAAGACCGTTTGCCATTGCCGGAACGTGAGCTTATCGACTGGCACGTTGGCCGAGGTCGCGGCGTTGTGAATCAGATAATCAATGCGGCCGAACCGCCCCACCGTCCTGGCGACCATCGCCTTGACGGATGCTTCCTTTGAGACGTCTGCGGGTACGAACAGCAGGCGTTTGCCGCCTTTCAGGAAATGCTCGGCTTTGGTCTTCAGTTTGGCATTGTGCTCAGCGATGACGACACTGGCGCCCGCCTGCAGGAACGTCTGCGCGATGCACAGGCCGATGCCCTGGCCGCCGCCGGTAACGATCGCCACTTTGTTTTCAAATTCGCCATTCATTTTCAAGCTCCTTACCTAATGCTGTTTTCATTGTACAGGCAGCGATAGCCTGTGACAACAGAAACCGCCGGCAAGATAAGTGCGGTGGTAGGGGCAACCCCCTGCGGTTGCCCAATGTGAAACCCTGTGAAACATCGAAGCCGTCGTACTTCGGCTAGCTCCGGGGCAGGCTTACACGCCTGCCCCTATCAATCATTCAAATAACTATTCGCTGTTGAACGTACTGCATAACGCGGTTGGCGGCGCGGTTGATCGGTTCGGTCTTGGGCAAGAGGTCGATGATGGTCTGGAGGTAACGGCAGTCGCAGATCCGCCGGAGCGTGTGATCGAAGTTGATATCGAAGACCCAGCCGATCTGCAGCAGTTTGGCATCGGTGACTGTGCGCAAGTCGCGGTAGTCGACGGTGTGCCCTGCCATGATCGCCTCTAGAATTTTTGAATTGCACTCTGCGGTATTTGGAAATTCCAACTCCCACTTGAACTTGTCAGGCTGGTTGGCCAGAATTTTATAATTTTCAGAGAGAAGGTAGAAGATGTCCAGCTTGTCGGCATCGCGAATCATCCGGGTGAAATGCGCGGCCCGCTCATCCATCGGCGGGATCTCTTTGACGCCGTGGAATTCGACCGCCTGCCTCACAATGGACCGCTCATCGGCGGCCAGGCCGTCAGCGAGCCGATGCTCCTCGATCACGTTCAGCGCCATGAGGCAGTGATTCTCGCTGATGGTATCTTTATAGGTGCGGTACTTCAAAAACTGTGGGAAGCGGCCGACGTCATGCAGAAGCGCTATCGTTTCGGCCAAAACGGCGTCGCCATTGGCCTTCCCCAGCGCTGCGGCCAGGTCGCGCATCTCTTTGCAGACGCGATGCGTGTGGCACTCCTTCAGTCTGATGTTCTCATTTACGAAAACGTCGCCATCTCTGTAGTAAGAGGCCGCGAACGGAGTAAACCATGCTTTGAGCGAATCAAGTTGTTCCTTGTGCATCGATGTTTCCTGTCCATATCCATTTCATTAAACAGCATGGAGCGTAAGCGACATGATAAGTCTTTATTGGATCACTTACGTTCGCCGCTGGATTTGGCGTATATTATCAGAGAACCGGCAACTTTCCAGTTTGTCATTGGCATCCGAACAAAATACTTACGTAAAATGTATGTTTTTTACGATAACAACGCTATATTAGTACTGAAAATCAGGTTGTTATTTTTCGAGGATCTCCTTATGCCGACCATTAAGAACGTGCTTGTCACGAAGCCCTCTGCCGCACAGTCGGCCGAGTGCCGGAATTGGCCGATCTGGACATGCGGGGTAAGTCAATTCGAGTGGGAGTACACGCAAACTGAGAAGTGCCTCATTTTGGAAGGGAAGGTGCGGGTACACGATCTGGTTGATCCGAAACAATCTGTTTCTTTCGCTGTCGGCGATTATGTCGTATTCCCGGACGGCCTCAAATGCGTCTGGGAAGTCATCGAGCCTGTCAAAAAGCACTACGATTTTGAATAAGAGCCCAAGGCTTACGGACTATTCTTTTTCTAGAAATGGAGTCGTATCTTGTTTATCTATAAGCATTTGGCAATTGGCATACTATGTTCCTTTCTACTGTCTGTACCGCTGTTTTCCGCTGAGGATTCCGGCGGATACGACAAATCGGTCGTGATGATCATGTCGGTCAGCCAGGATTACGATTATGCCACGCCCTGGAAAAAGGCGGCCATGAGCCGGGGTGTGGGCTCCGGGCTTGTGATCGAGGGCAACCGCATCCTGACCAATGCGCACAATGTCTCAAACCAATGTTATATTGAGCTGAAAAAGCAAAATTCGGCCAAACGGTACCCAGCGCAGGTCCTTTTCACGGGGCACGATTGCGATCTTGCACTGCTGACCGTGCCGGACACATCCTTTTTTGAAGGCATGGAACCGCTTCAGTTTGGCGGCATCCCCCTGCCCAATTCAAGCGTACAGACCTGCGGCTTTCCGATGGGAGGCCGGCAGGTTTCAGTGACCAAGGGCGTCGTATCTCGTGTTGAAACCGGGGTTTACAGTCATAGCCAGGCTTCGCAGCACCTGGTTATTCAGACGGACGCTGCGATCAATCCGGGTAACTCCGGCGGGCCCGTCCTGCAGGATGGAAAAGTCGTCGGCGTGGCGTTTCAGGGACTTCAAAGCGGCGACAATATCGGTTACCTGATACCAACGACTATTATTGGACACTTTTTGAAGGATATCGCCGACGGCAAATATGACGGGTTCGGGACGTTTGGGATATCGCTCTACCCGGGCCTTCATAACCCAAGCTATAAACAGTACTTAAAGATTCCTTCCAACCAGGAGGGCGTAGTCATTTCGGATATCTTGTCGAATAGTTCCGCCCGCGAGGTCTTCCAGAAGGGCGACGTCTTGACGAACATTGACGGCTATGGCATCGAGAACGACGGCCGCGTCACCATTGACGGCCTCTCGCTGGAACTTGGCGAGATCATGGACCGCAAGCAGATCGGCGAAACCGTCGCCGTAACGTTCTATCGAGACGGCCAGAAGATGCAAAAAGAGCTGAAAGTTGCGGCTAATGAGCCGATTCTGCCGTGGAGGCTGCTGTTTGATAACCAGCCGCAATACCGTGTTTTCGCCGGGCTGACATTCGTTCAGCTTAATCGCAACTACCTGCAGGCATGGGGCCGGGAGTGGATTAGCGATATCCCGTTCCCGCTGCGATACCTGTTCATTGATTATAATCAGCTTAATAAGAGCCCTGCCCGCCAGGAATATGTCCTCTTGTCGGAGATCCTTCCCGATGAAGTCAATGCCTATCTGGAGGGCTTCAAGCGCCAACCGGTCGAGAGCGTTAACGGCATTGAGATCAACAGTTTAAGTGACCTGGATAAGGCATTTGAAAAGGACGTTGAGGGTTTCTGGGTTGTCAAGTTCCTTTTCAACGAAAGCCCAATGATCGTTGATGCCGTAAAAGCCAGGCAGCAGCAGAAGGCGATCATTGCCAAATACAACGTAAACGCCAGCGACGAGGTATTCTAATGCATTATATGCGATTGCTTCTGGTATCGGCTGCCCTGCTCCTGCCCCCCCTGCCGGCGGCGGCGCAACAGACCGATGTCACGGAATTATATAAAGCGTCCATCGTTCATCTGAAAATCTCCAATTCCGGCTATGAACAGGCGCAGCCGTGGAGGCAAACGAGCATCTCGCAGGAAGAAGGCTTTGGCTGCGCGGTGGCCCCAAACCGGGTGCTGACCACGGCCGAAAACGTGACAAACGCAACCCTTGTGCAAGCAATGACTTACGAGCAAGCCGAATGGATTCCCGCCAAGGTTGTCGTTGTCGATTATGAATACAATCTGTGCCTGCTGGAACTGGAGACAGGAGCGCTGCGAAAACCGCTTAAGCCGGTGACTTTCAGCGAGCTATTTCCCAAGAACGAGCAGATATCGGCCTGTTGGCTGTCATCGTCGGGTCTGCCGACGTCCGCCCGGTCGATCCTTGACCGCGCCGAGGTGCAGCCATCGCCGGTTTCGTTTACGAAGAATCTGTCCTTTGTCGTTTCCAATACTTCACGGCCCTTCGGTGACGGCGAGATTTGCGCGTATGGGGATCAGCTCGTAGGAATAGCCGCCTGGGGCACCGGCTCAGATTCGGGCCTGATCCCGGCAGAGACCATCAACCGCTTTCTAAGTCAAGCATCCAAGCCGACTTACACCGGTTTTGGTGCCGTCGGTTTTGAAACGTACAACCTGCTCGATCCGGTCATGCGGCGCTATTTAAAACTGCCGGCGGATATCCAGGACGGCATCTATGTCAGCTCGGTCTATAATCTCGGGACGGGCAGTTCGCAGCTCAAACGCGGTGACGTGATCGTCTCTATTGATGGGCAAAGATTAAATGCCTTCGGCCGTTACAAGCATCCGAAATATGATCTTATCTCCTTTGACCACCTTATTTTACAAAAATCGGAAGGACAAATGATCTCGTTCGAGATTATCCGCGACGCCAAACCGCTGCACCTGGATATCGAGGCGCGTTCGGTAAAGTCATCCCAGATGCTCGTACCTTACTATCAATATGGGAAACAACCTGTTTACCTGGTGACGGGCGGCTATGTCTTTCAGCAGCTCACACGCGACTACCTGGCCATGTGGGGCGAAGGATGGCCGGGCAAGGTGCCCCCCCACCTGTTCAATTACTATTTTTCCGAATCCTTTAAGCCTACTGCAGAGCGCAAGGAGATCGTGATTTTGAGTTACGTCCTTCCTGCCGAGGTCAATCTCGGCTATCAGCAGTTATCGCAACTCGTTGTTTCGACAGTAGATGGAAAGACAATAGCATCCGTCAAGGATCTTGTTGAAACGATGAATGCGGCTTCAGAGTCGCCCTTCCATACGATTACGTTTGAAATGCAGGCCCCGGTCCTGGTTATCCCGAAAGAGAATCTGGCACTCATCGACCAACAGATTGCGGCCATTTACGCCGTCAGCAAGCCCGTCAACCTGAACTGATGAAAATCGTCTGTTTCACGTGAAACACTTCACAGAATCGAAGGCGGCGACAGGCAGCTAGTTTAGCTTAGACTCAGACCGTTTCACGTGAAACACCTCCTCGTAAGCACCACCGACACATACAGAACAGATTTTTCTGGCAATTTTTCATTCGATCTGTATAACTGTGTCGAAACATGGATTCAGAATGATTAACCCAAGGAGGCGAATATGACAGACATTAAAAAGTTAAAAAAACCGCATCTTGGCAGGGGTCTTGAGGCCCTTTTGGGCCCTATCACGAGACAGCCGCCGCAAATCGATCCATCGGTACTAGTCGCCGGTTTTCCGCCGGACGTTCGGATGGAACTGTCGCGAAATGAGCTCCCGATTGAAAAGATAGTCCCCAATCCCTTTCAACCCCGTACAGTCTGGGATGAGTCACAGCTTGCGGAATTGACAGCGTCGGTGAAAGAGAATGGTATTTTGCAGCCGATCCTTGTTCGAAAAGCTGAAAAAGGATTCGAGATTATCGCCGGTGAACGCCGTTACAGGGCCGCGGTCGCCGCCGGCCTCCAGACGATTCCCGCCCTTGTCCGCCAGGCAACTGATGACGAGATGCTCGAGCTTGCCCTGGTCGAGAATATTCATCGCACGGACCTTAACCCAATCGAAAGGGCCAAGGCCTACCAGAATTTCGTCAATACGTTCAATTTGTCGCAAACGGATGCGGCCAAGCGTCTTGGCGAAGACCGCACAGTCGTCGTTAACTACCTGCGCTTGCTGGACTTACCGTCTGATATACGGGACATGCTCTCGGCAGGGCAGCTTACGATGGGCCATGCGCGGGCAATCCTGGCACTGCCGACGGACGAGCTGCGGCGAAAACTTGCAAATCGCGCAATGGCAGGGCGGCTCAGTGTCCGTGAGGTGGAGCGGCTTGTGCGAAGATACGTCAATGAGAAGACCGAAGAGCCGATCCTAAAGAAGGACAAGAAGGCCCATATCGTTGATTTGGAAAAGCGGCTCCAGTCGCTGCTCGGGACCAAGGTCTGCATTCAGCCCAACAAGCGCGGTCAACGCGGCCGGATCATCATCGATTATTATTCTTTGGATGAGTTCGAGCGGCTGACTGAGCGTATGGGGATGTCGAGTACCGAGTCGCTCTGAGTGTTGCTATTTAGTTAATTAGTTATGATGTCTGCTAATTAACAAACATCTATGCGCCACGTGCCGATTGATAATTCTGACAAGATTAACAGGATCAGAGAGGCGTGACATTGAGACAGCTTATGTCACGCTGCAGCGCAGGCTGGAAACCTGCGCTGCCTTGCGGGCGTCCGGTTTCACCATTCGCTGGGAGTGAGGGCCTCTGAAAGCATCTCGGTCCACCATCCGGGGTCGCGCAGCCAGTATTTCATCCACATGGCGGCATTGACGCCGTCGGCGACGGCCGTGACCAACTGCATGGCGGCGCCGATACGGCAGTCGCCGGCGGTGAAGACGCCGGGGACGCGCGTCCGCAGGAATGCGGTTTCGCATTGGATGAAGCCGTTGGCCGTCAGATCAACGAATCCCTTGAGAAACGCGGTGTTCGGCTGGGTTCCCACGAAAATGAATACGCCGTCGCAGGCCAGCTCTTCGCGCTGGTCGGTTTTTAGATTTCGCAGAACCGCCTTCTCGACGTGCTGGGTGCCTGCGATCTCGCTGAGGGTGCACGCCAGCCGCAGTTCGAGATTGCTGCCTGGCTTGTTGGTGTAATCCATCAGTTCCTCGATGAGCACTTTGGTGGCGCGAAATTCGTCGCGCCGATGCACGAGATAAACCTTGCGGGCATACTTGGCAATGTGCAGCGTATCCTCGACGGCCGTATTGCCGCCGCCAACCGTGACGACGACCTTGTCCTTAAAGAACGGCGCATCGCAGGTGCCGCAGTAGCTCACGCCGGCGCCCGCCTGGCGAAATCGATCTTCACCCGGAACGC
The DNA here is from genome assembly GCA_021372945.1 of Planctomycetaceae bacterium. GTDB lineage: Bacteria > Planctomycetota > Phycisphaerae > Sedimentisphaerales > Anaerohalosphaeraceae > 4572-13. The sequence continues at coordinate 14,929 of JAJFTK010000115.1, forward strand.
CGAGTTTGCGGTACGAGCTACCTGGCGCCAGGATGAGCGTGCGGGCCGCAAGCGTCTCTTTGGCTGTAATCACCTCCAGGATCCCGTCGGGCCGCCGCCGCGCGGCTTTGACCTCGGCGCTGGTGCGGATCTGGCCGCCGAAGGCCTTGACCTGCGCGGCCATGCGCATGGTAAGATCGGCGCCGCCAATGGCCTCGATGCCGGGATAATTTTCGATGCGGTCGGTGTTGTTGATCTGGCCGCCGGGATAGAATTTGTCCAGCAGCAGCGTGCGGTAGCGATCGCGCGCGGCATACAAGCCTGCCCCCAGGCCGGCAGGACCGGCGCCTACGATAATGCAGTCATATAAAAGCTCTGACATCACAAACTCCTATCAAATCCATTGGGCCTTAGAAATAGTTTTTTGGTTGAGTGCGCAGCGGCTGGATACTGAAATTGTCGCCGAATATCTTCTTGAGCTCCTGCACATCCGATTTTTGCCATACGCGGTCGGGGCGGTTGGGCTGCCGCTCGAGTCGGCCGATCACGGTCCCTTGTCCATCAAAGTAAAATTCGTCAAAGAAATCTCTTGCCTGCAGATATTCCACACGAACAGCTCCAGCCGCATCCTGGCCGGCAATCGTTTCCTGCGGCACGAGGCGCTTGAATCGCACGGGCACCACTTGGCCCGTCCCGGCCAGCGCTTCGAGCAGCACGCTGGGCTGGGTAGCGGGCAGCACCATCGCGGCAAACTCGGCTACCAGCAGTTCCGGCAAAAGATCGTTATCTGAGTACAGCGTTTTTTTCTGGTCCAGGCTGCTGGTCACCAGCAGCTTTTCGGCTTGTTTTCGAATCTCGTACTGCCGCACGCCGGTTGCGATAGGGACCATCAAGCGCGTTTGCCAATGCAGCGAATCGCCGCCGCGGCCCACCTCCAGGCTGCTTTCGAGCCTAAGCTGCTGGAGTTCGTAATGCCGCGCCTCGATCCGGCGCACGATGTTTGGATCGGTTGCGGCCTGCTGATGCGCGTAAAAGAATCCCGTGCTGCGCCCGCGGGCATCGCGGATCAGGAAGGCCTCTTCGCTTTCGCCGGCGGGCTTAAGGTCCTGCCAGAAGCGCTCGAGCATCGCGACTCCGGCGGCCATCTCCTCGGGCATCTGATAGATCATGCTCATCGCGGTATCGCGCAGGAGGCTCTCCATATAAAGAGGGTCATAGTCCGGCCCGGCGGGGATCACTTGCAGTTCAACGGCGCGGCCGTGCGGCAGGCTCGTCCAGGCAATGTAATACGTCGGCTCCTGCAATGGACCGGGCGTGGTCACCTGGGCGGCCTCCATCGAGGTCCCTTCGGGCATCTCCAGCATTTTTGACTGTGCCGCCGAACCGGCAAGCCGTTCCTCGATGACCTGCCGGAGGGTCTTTGGCTCGATGGCCATGATATAGCGCCAGCGCAGCTCAACTTCGGCGCGCTGCGTCAAGCGGCGCTGGGCCAGCAGCGCCATGCTGTTATCGCTTTCATACGCCCAAGCGGTATGATCCCAACCGACGCCGGCCGGTACGCTGACGCGAAGGCCGGAGCCATCCAGCGCGATCGGTTCGGTCATGGGTGTGTGGCTTCGTGTTTTGGTCAGCGCCCAGGCGATCGCAAGCCCCAGCGCAAAGATCGCCAGCAGGACCACTTCAGCTAGAGAATAGTGTTTTGCTTTTTCGATATCCATGCCCGAATCTTACGGCCCATCCGTATCTTTTTCAACACAAAAGGGCAACTGGCCAAAAGACACGAGACTTGGTCATCCATTCAAGCGAGAAATCTGCGTTTTTGCGCATATTTCATTTTCTTTTGCAGTGTGCGGGCCTAGTTTTGTAGAATCAGGACAGCTCTTTGGGGTTGGAATTTCGCTTAAGCTTTCGATGCGACCGGGCCGATTTACAGGATAAGCCATCCGGGCGGCTCTTTTTATATTATATTTTATGTAGCCGTGAATTGTGTGACTTATGCCCCACTGCCAAACACTCTATGCAGATCAGTATCTGGCCGCCTTTCAGAAGGCCTGTCAGGCGCATGTTCCAGTGACTGTAAGCTTCTCATCGGAAGGAAAGTGGCACATCTGGAAACTGTCATTTGATGAACTTACCGGCGAGCAGCTTGTTTTATCGGACGTACAAGAGTGGATTGCAGAATACCAACCGGTCGGTATCTGTATTTCAGCGGGGCACACAAAATACATCTTTGACTCACAGGTCGCCGGGTTTTATGAGGGAACCGAAGGCAAGAGAATCTGTATCGATTTACCCCAGAGTGTTGAATTGATGTGGAAGCGGGCGTACCTGCGGCAGCCCGTGCCCGAATCGATGAACGTCAAGGTGCTGTTCTGGCACCGAGGCTATATCAACCATTCCGAAGAGAAACCCGCTGAAGAATACTGGCAGGGCAGATTGCTGGACCTGTCGGCAGGGGGGGCGCAGTTCGAGATCGAGCTGGAACAGAGAGAATGTTTTCAGACGGGGCAGCTTCTGGGCGTGCAGTTTACGCCCATGAGCTATCAGAAACCTTTCCTCCTTGAATCCCACGTTCGCTACATCAAGCTGCACGCCCGCAGCGGCTTTTTCAATATTGGCGTGCAGTTTCTTGGCCTTGAGAGTCCCGAGGGCAGACAGGTCCTGCATCGGCTGCTGGAGGTCATCGGCGAGTACGAACGGATGTCGCAGCCGCAGAGCGGGACCGCCGCGTCGTAGCTGAGTCATCCACTATTGACTTGTAAGACCTCACATCTGACTGTATCGAAGAGGCGCTGAGTATAGCTTCATTGATGCGTCCTCGCCAAGATTGCGATCAATACGCCATGAAGCTTTTCACGCCGGTAAAGACGATCTGCGCGGCCAGGGCGGTCAGGACCAGTGCGGTGAGCTTGGTCATCATAGCGATGACCTGATGTCCGAGCCTTCGCTGGATGCCTTCGGCCAGGAGCAAAAACAGCGACATGGTCAGTCCGGCGGCAATGATGGCGGCGAAGGCCGCGAGCCGCTCGATATTGTGCGGCAGTTCCGTGCTCCAGACCATCAGCGTGCCGATCGTGCCCGGGCCGACGATGATCGGCAGGGCCAGCGGCACCACCGCGAAATCTTCATCCTCCAGGTGCTGCGGGGGCTTGCTGATACCCATCACGAGCATGACGGAGGTGAGAAAAAGCGTCGTGCCGGTGCCGATCTGAAACGCCGCCAGCGTGATGCCCAATAAACTAGTCGTCCCTGAGAAAGTTTGTGATTTGTATTGAAAAGCTGGTTTGGCGTTGGTTTATGGTTTATTCGGCTGATAAAATCAGGTACAATTTTGCAAGCTTTCAAGGAAGATGCGTTCAAAATCTTGCAAAAAGGATT
>JAJFTK010000146.1 GCA_021372945.1 Planctomycetaceae bacterium
CCGTCCACATAGGTTCTCCGCTGTTTGGCATCAGCATCGTACATGACTGTAATCATGTGCCAGTTGCCGTCACGCACGTTCACGGCACTGCTGGTTGCGATCCCCCCTCGGGCCTCGAAAATGAACTGAGCCGTGCGGCTGTTTCCGGTGTTCATGCCGATGAGCCAGCCGGTAACGCCTGCCTGGAGTTTGGCGAACGGCAGTCGCCACGCATCGGTCGTTGTCTTGACCCAGATGCTGGCTGTCAGGCCCTTTGTGTAAAAATCAAAGAAGTTTTCGTTGGCGGCATCCACCGCTACGCGGGTTCCGCCGGCCGTATTGGCAAACACCATGCCCGCGCCATTGTTCGGGTCGCCGGCAGCATAGGCCTCGACACCACCCGTTCCGGGCACGAACACGCCGTCATGCGCAATGGCATCCGGGTAAACGTCTTTGACCGAATCGAGCATGTTGTTTTCCATCTTCCACACGCCTACCAGACGTTTGGTCAGGAAGCGGCCTCTGTCAGCGGACGAGGTCACAACAACGCCCGGGTTAACCGAATTGGAGACCTCGCAGTAGTACCGGCCTTCGTTAGCGACGGTTCCATTGATCGTGAGCGTATCAGTCTCGCTTAGAACCGTGGGATCGCCCTGCTTGTACCATTTGTAGGTGTCGGCATTGGCGGCGACAACCGTAAACGTCCCGGTAGAGGAGAGATCAACAACCAGCCAGTCGGCGGGCTGCGTCAGAATGGTCGGCGCTTGCGGAACCGTCGTAAACTGCCAGATTGGACCGGTATAGGTGTTGGTTCCGACCACCGTATCGACTCTCCAATAATACAGTTTTTCGTTCACCAGCCCCGTAATGGCCTGGGACTGGCTCGTCGGCGTATAATCGGGCGTGCGAGGCTGATTCGGATCGACCAGGTTCGGGTCCGTGGTCGGACCATAAACCTTGAACGAATCCGCTGTAACGTTCGCATTGACAAACTGCCACGTCAGGGTCGGCGTAAGCGAGATGTTAGTGGATTCGTGCGCCGGGACCGGGCTGCTAAGGTCATAAGCACTGTGCAGGAACTGGTCCGGCGTCAGGGTAACGTCAGTGAAACGGACGTCGTCAATATTGCCGATGATAAAGTCCGAGTTGCTGCCGTTGAACCATCCGCGGCCGAACGTCCAAAGAAAGCCGCCCTGGGCCAGGGCGTTGGTGTTGGAGCCCGGCGCCGCAAAGGTCGCGGTACCTTCCACCTCGTAGCCGTTGCCGTCGAAATCATCGACATACATCGTGACGGTCGTGCCGTCACTGGTCAAAGCGATGTGATACCATTGTCCGGCTTCCACAACCACCGAATTGGAATCAATAATAATGTTCTCATTGGCGGTGGTTCTAAAATTCAGACGCCATTGGTCGGTGCCGCCATTTTTCTGCAGATAGAAGTCCGCTTCCTGGTTACTCAGTGAGGAACCGCTGCGCCCGATAATCGTCTGCCAGCCGTTCGACTGGGTCAGCGAATCCAGTTTGGCCGACACTTCGATCGTCCAGGCCAGCGGTGACCAAGCGTTAAGGTCCGTCGCGTTATTGGTATAGCCGTCCTTGCCGCTGCTGGGAAACCGGGCGCTTAGCCCATAACCGACCGGCGTGTCGCCCAAAGCCGAAAACGACGGACTATTGTTCTGGGTGGCCGAAGCCCAGCCCCACATGTCATAGCCGTTGCCGGAAATGTCGGTCGCGCCAACCGCCGCCTCCGTGCCCGGATTCATCACCGTTTCCGGCGTGCCTTGTTCAAAATCATACCACAGCATTGTTGCCGCCGATGCCCCAAGCGACATGGCAAGCATCAGGGTGATCAAAATTGCTGCATTCAACGTTTTCATAAGTAATGCCTCCACATATAGAATGAGCGTTATCTCGTTTTGCTTGACGTCTTAAACTTGAGGTCCCTAGTCGCACTGGCTTTGTGGATACCAACCGCAACTGAGCCACTGCGCGGCAAACACCACGAAGTCCTCCAGGTTGAACATGCAGTCAGCGTTGTAGTCGTAACTCGGAGCATACTGACAGATCGGAGTGGTGTTCCCCGAACCGTTCATATACATCTGAGCAATGTCCTGCCGGGTCAGAGCATAATTATAAACTCTGAAATCATCCATTTGTCCCCGGAACAGACTATCACCGTTCCATTCGCTTCTGCCGATGAAGCAGTTGGTGCGTATGACCGGGTTGGGAAGATTGACGGTGCCATACGCCACCCTGACGCCGTTTCTGTAAATCGCGGCGTTGTTGGTGGCATTCGTGTTGATCGTCACCGCAAAATGCTGCCACGCACCGGTGGTAATCGTGTTATTGGCGCCTGTGATCAACGTTGCCGAATTCGGATTCGTATTGTCATTTTCAAAACGAATCTGTGTAGTTGAGCCGTTACGCGTAAAATAGAAGCTGTTATTGGCGGCGTTGTTGCCGTTGCCGAACTGGCAGATACGAGCCCAAGTGGCGGCCGCGCTGGGATTGACCCAGGCGGCGATCGTAAGGCCCTGGCTGAAATTGCCGAAATCGTTCGGCAGGTCAACATACGGGTCTGTCGTATTGGAGGGATTGCTTGTCCCGGTGCCTGTCATGGACATCGCCTGTCCCATCGCGGGGGTAACGCTGGCGACATAGGCTATTGTGGCGGCCGCTCCGCTGGGCGTACGCGCAGCTCCATGGAGTCCGTTGCCGGAACTATCATTAAGATTATTTTCAAACTCGTAATGGGCGATCATTCCTCGGACCACGATCCAGCCGTTTGCAGAATTAGAGCCGCCGGTCGAGTTAACGGCATGTGCGTAGTAGGCGCCATTTCTTGCAACGCCGACGTTGTTGATGGTCAGGGTGGACGTAGTAAGGGATCCATTGACCGTTTGCGAGATCGTCAGATCAGGATCCGCCGTTGTGATTTCAACGTCATCCGTTTTAACATCCGGCACCCCTGCTTCCTTGTACCATCGAATGTTCTCGGTCAGGGCAAATGCGCTGTTGGCGGTTGCCGTTAAGCTGACACTGCCGTCGGGGTCTGCGACGGACGTCCCCGGATTGACCGTAAAGGAGGGGCTCGGCGGAAGAGTTCTGAATTCAAATCGCGGACCCATGTATCGCGTGTCGTCTGCGGCTACAATATCCACTCGCCAATAATAAGGGGTGTCATACTCCAAACCGCTGATGTCAAGGCTGGTATTGGCGCCGGAATAATCCGGGTTGCTCGGGACCGCAACATCATTGGGATCCAGCAGGTTGGGGTCCGTTTCAACAAAGACTTCATAACGGGTCACTGTGATGCCTACATCCGATGCCCAGCTCAACGTCGTGGCTAGTGGAATATTCACGGCCTTATAGGCGGGGGTTAGACTGGTCAGGGCACACGGCTGATACGTGTCAGGGCCAAGTTGATTGTTCAGTACTACGGCCGGACCGCTTAGAACATTATTGTAAATGCGCGTCTCGTTGATCGAACCGGCAAAATAGACATCGGCGGAGCTGGTATAGACGGACCGACCAAAGTAAAGCGATGCATTGCTCAACAGAGCAATGCTCTGGTCCGTCAGCGCCATGACGGGCATTGCAATGCCGTCAACATAAAGCTGGATGTTGTCGCCGTCAACCGTTCCGACCAGATGATGTTGAAGACCGTCGTTCAATTGTGAAGACTGAGACCAAGCCTCCGTACTATAATCGGAGTGAGTGATCGTGAAACGGCATCCATCGCCGGCCGGCGGATTCTCTCGTGTGGGCTGCATGCACAAATATTGCATGCCGGGGTTGCCGGTTATACCGGCCGCAAAGCTCATCGTAAACAGAGTATTTGTTGTGGCCGACGTGATCCACTGTTCAATCGTGATGGCCGCGTAGGATGGAAGATTAATCCCCGCCCCGGGCAGGTTGATGTATTGACCGGAACGGTCAAGCACGGCCTGTCCGCCTGTAACGATGGTCGTATCGACACCGGCACCATTCATGGGTGTTCCATGCTGGCTGCCGACCAAATCCAGTACATTGGGGTCACTGGGATTCGGGTTATCAGCAAAACTGTACCGGTGCGTGAGCGTCGCCGATACCGGCACTGACAGTAGGAATAACAGCAGTGCCGCGATCATTACTGTACTTCTTCTCATAATGACACCTCCTGAAAAATGGTTATCGAAAAATTCGCATTCATTTGCATGCGTTTTTATTCATGAATAAAAATGTCAATAGCATCACTGTGGGGCGGGGCGTTTTGCGCCGCGTCCGTCTTTGTCCAAGCCTGCCGCGGCAAATCGCCGGTACGCCCGAATTTTAACTTTCATCATCCATGGGGCCTATCCGCTGACGGCCCCAGCGCCGTCAGCAGATTCGACCCGGTACATCAAACATTTGTACTTAACTGCGCTTTCGCAGCATGGCAACAGCGCCAAGTCCCAGCAAAACCAACGTTGCCGGTTCAGGAACCACGGCCATAATGTCCGCGTTAACAGCATCTGAACCAAGGCCATAAACACCGGCCACCTGGGCGGCCGACAAAGAATGATCGTAAATGCGGAAATCGAAGGTCGAGCCGGTCAGCACCGGATCGCCATAGGGGCTACCGCCATTGATCCCGATGTAGGTCAATAACGAAAGGTTGAAGCCGGGAGCATCCACCGTCGCGGGCAGCCCTGCAAAGTTGCAGAGCACCCCATCTTCATAGAGACTGAAGGTGGTGCCGTCATAGGTAACGGCCAATTGATGCAAACCTGGGGTATCCATGTATTGACCATGTATCACATAGTCCCACCCCGGCGGAGGGGGTGAACCGGCGCCTCTAAAGCCAACCCCGGACGGCCACGGATCACCTCCGCGAACCGGCGTTCCGAGCATATAGCTGGCTTGGGTTACTTCATCGCCGTCGGAGAAAGCAAACAGCGAGTCAAACTTCGGCCAACCGGTAGTGCACGAAAACCAGGTTTCGATCGTGAACGCGCCGGTGATGCCCGACACGGCCGTGGGATCCAGCTCCACTCGAGCATTACCCAGGGACCATTGCCCGTTCACTGTGCCATTTCCGCCATCGGTGACCGCTGCGCCGCCGCTGATGATCGCAGAGCCAACAAGCGTTCCATTGGCTGTTCCGACCGAATCGCTCGCATCCGTCGTAAAGTCATAACGATGCACCAAATCGGCGTTCACAGTTAGCGTCAGGGCTGCCATCATTAACATCATTAGAATTCTTTTCATCTTTCGACCTCCAAACAAATGATATTACTTTTTAGTACCAACGTCCTTTCACATAACTTCCACACACACATTCACACACACACTTTACAGTTTTTCAGTTTTCTGTTTTTGGCTGAAGCGTCAGCCGCGGTTGGGCAAACACGCACCAGTCGCTGTCGATCGGATAACGGTTGCTGCCGTCGCTCAAACAAATCTCGCGCCCGCCGTCCGTAGCCGCCAATGTCAGGAATTGATCGCCCGGGTAGATCGGGATGTCAATGGAATGTACATCCGCTCCGCCAACACCCCTGCGGCTAAAACGCACCTTGCCATCCACCAGGACCCACAAGTCGGCACACGGGAAACGCTGCGGTCCCGTACTGCTGATGCCGCACTGTGCCTGAAATTCGTCGATCTCCGTTGCCGGGACTGCGTTGCGGATCGCTCGCAAATCAAACGTGACGCCCAGATTGGAATGCAGGAAAATGGCCGGATGCGCCGCTGTCCCGCATTCTGCTGCCCCCAAGCGCAGCGGGTTCTGCGGGGCGCCGGGGTAATGGGCAAAGAGGCCGCCGTTCATCACCGGCATCCAATAAACGCCTTCGGTATCGGGGCAGGCGTCAAACGTGTGTCCCTGGGAACTGACCTGAACGGGCCCGCGGCCTCCATCCGGCACAAAGACGCCATCCACAAAACCATGGTCTCCAAGCGGCACGTATTCGCCTGCGCCCTGCTGGATCGCTTCGGCGGGCACCTGGAATGCGCCGGATGTTCCGTGCACGGGCTCAATGCCGGTCCCGATCTTACCTCGGCCGAACCCATTGCCCCCGCCGACCATATCCGCCAGGTTCACCGATTCACCGCGCCAGACCAGGCCCTGCTGCGAGTCGATCTGCCGCACAAACCGCGTTTCGCTGAACGCGATATCCTCCACCTGCCCGTCGATCGCATAGACGCGCTTGGCTGTTCCTTCCGTCAGCATATGGCTGCCGCTGGTCTGGCCCTGCGCGCCGGAGACCAGCGACGCTTTGCCGGAGAACATGAACACGTCGCCCGACCCGTCGGCATCAATACTGACGCCAAACTGCGTGCCCAGGTCGATCACGCTGAAGGACGGCGCGCGCACGGTGTAGCCGATCGCGTTCTTGGGCACGTTGACGTAAATGCGGCCCGAGTGCAGCAGCACTTTGTTCATATCGGGAAACTCGAACAGCGACGGCCCTTCGATGATCATCTCAGGCCCGAGCAGCGATTCGATCTTGACCGTTCCCGCAAGCAGCACGCACGTTTTGTCGCGCGTGGAGATCACATGCCCCGGCGGCGGCGAAAAAGAAGAATCGCCCCAAACGGCGCCAATGCTGTCTTTCAGCACGGCGGCCTGTTCACCCTGTGTTTTGGAACTAAAATGCACATACGCAAGCATCAGCAGCATGGCCGCCACAGACGTAAACACCGCCGCCAGCGAAAGCCGGCTGATGCGCCTTGGACTCTTGGGAACGGCCAGTTTCTGCAGCGGCTCCGGCGAAGCAAGCACCGGCGAACGCAGCTCGATCGAAGGCGCATTTTTTTCCGTATCCGAAAGCGCCGACCACAGTTCCCTGTTCAGGATGTCGGACATGCCCGCTTGTTCGGTCTCGACCGTCCAGTCCAGTTTGCGAAGCGCAACGCCGATGTCCAGCAGGTCAAGATAATACTCCTGGGCTTGACTGTTGCCCTCGAGCAGCCCGCCCAACTGCACAAACTCCGCCTCGCCAAGCTGACCTTCCAGCATCTGGGCCAAATAGCAGCGAATCGCTTTTTTAATCGTATCCGGCACCTTTTAGACCTCATCCAGAAAAATGGCCTTGCGGACACAGATCAGAAGCAAATCCTGAATCCGCGCGATATTCTGATAGATGCTCTGAACCGACTTATTCAACCGACTGGATATATCCTTTACCTTCAAATCCTGCTGATATCTGAGCAGCATCAAAGTTTGGTCCTTGGGGTTCAACTTCTGAATGCAGTTCTTTAAATAATTGAGGTATTCCTTGGAATTATCCTGCCTTTTCTGAGATTTCTCTTCGATTTCCTGCAATAGCATGTCGCCAAACTTGAGATTTGATTTCATTCGCCGGCGATGTTCCAGGATCCGAAACCGTGCGATTTTGATTCCCCAAGCAACAAAGTCGGTGCCGCGGTCAAATTGGTCAAACAGGACCCACATCATCTTACTTGTTTCCTGCATGATATCATCGGCTTCATTGAAAATAGGGACTAAAGAAAGGATAAAAGAGTAAATACGGCTCTGGTGGGCCGTTAATAGCGTGACAAACTGCTGAACTTTCTCACTTTCAGAATTCACGAGCCTCTTCCGATGCAAACAGTATAAAACCCGTACTGCAGGAAAGGACAAGACTTAGATTATTTTAAAGCAAAACGCATATTCTTTTTATGTTCTCGGCCGCGATCATGCCGAACCCCGGTTCGTCTTCGAGCATTGTAGCAATTCGACGAAGCAAAAGCAAAAAAAGCCCCGGAACAATTGGATGTTCCGGAGCTCTTAGGTGATTAATTAAAACTCAAATACTACCACGTGCATGACGCTGCGGGAATACGCCGGCACTGGAGCCACTGGCTGGCAAGTACGGCCAAGTCTTCCAGCGAGACCCGGCAATCGCCGGTGACATCCAGCGTTAGCGGGTTTGCAGGGTCTTCCACGCATACCCACTTGCCCGGTTCAAAGGCAAGGTACTTCTGAGCGATCTCAAGCGGCGTCAGAACACGACTGTAGATTTGAACATCATCGATCTCGCCCAGGATCGAGCTTTCCGTGTTACGGCCGCCGATGGACAGCGGAGCCGCGGCTGTCGGGATCACGGACCAATCCAGAACGATCGACTCATTTTCATCGCCATCGGTGAAGATGGTGTAGGTCGTTGTCGCCGGGTTATAAATGCCGGTGATCATGTGCCACTGTCCGTCGGTCAGGTCGATGTCGGCGTTTCCATCGGCCCAGAACTCCGGCGTATCCTGCGGATTGGTGAAGAAGACCTGGTTGCGGAACGCGTCGTCGGTGCCGAACAGCCAGCCGCCCACGCCGCCATCGAGCTTTGACATTGGCAGCCGCCAGCCGGCCGCGCCTGTTTCCTTGTACCAGAAGCTCACCGTGAAACCGAGCGGATAGAAGTTGAAGAAGTTCGGGTCGGCGATTGCCACGTAGTCGCCGTCATTGGCAAAGACCGCCGATCCGCTGTTGATGCCCGTGCCGTAACTGATCGCGCCGTCTCCGGCGACCGAATTGGCGCCGATCGCACCATCGTGCGCCGCCGCGCCCGGAACCGTCGCGGCCACTGAATCCAGCAGATTGCCGTCAAACTTCCAGTGCCCCATCAGGCGCTGCGTCCAGAGCGTCGCCGCGGCGGAGGGCTCAGAGGTCACAGTGCCGTTCTTGGCAACACAATAATACTGACCTTCATCCGCAAGCGCCGCGTTGATTACCGTGAGGCTTGCTGTCTGAGTACCGGAGTACTTGGCGTTATCCGTCAGCGCGATATCGCTTGCGCCCGCTTCCTTGTACCACTGGTAAGCCGTCACCACATCGGAGCCCGTTACCGTAAAGACAGCGTTGGGATTTGCCACCGCATTGTCCGGGTCGGTCAGGATCTCCGGCGTCATCGCCTTCGTTCGAAATGACCAGATCGGACCGGCGATATTATTGGGATCGCCCGAAGGATACGCAAAGCCGCTTCCGTTATCGATGCCTTCCTCGACGCTCCAGTAGTAAAGCGTCGCCTGGTTCAGTACAATACTATGCGAATTGGCAGGGTTAGTCTCGCTGACTTGAGGGACAGCGGCTGCCATCGTCATCGGTTGACCCTCGGCGCCGACCCACACGTAATGCGTCAGGATGTCCGGGTTGAAGGGCAGTCCGCGAGTCAAGTTGGGGTCGATGCCCGCGTTCCAATTCAGCGTGATCTCAACTTGTGTATCCGATATGAGCGTCCCGACCGTGCCGTTGGGATTGGCGGGCTGAACATTCGGATCCCTGGCGGCCAGGCTGGGAAGGGCCGTCAAAATCGTGCCGCCCGGAATCGTGGTCGTGTCGACAATGATCTGCGAGGAACCACGTTCATTCGGCTTGTCGCCATAAGCTAAGAGAAGACCCGATTCTATCCAGTTTGGTACGTTCGCGCTGTGGTCCTGATTGCGGACAATAAACGTTCCGGCGTGGATATCCAGCGTCGTCAGTTCACCCGTGCGGTACTGGGGCGTACCGCCTTCATCCGGGAATACGGCGATATTAAACCCGTTCGTTATGTCAACCGTGCCGCTGTATAGATTCAGATATCCGCCTAGCCACAGGTAATCAGCAACTGTCACTGTGCTGTTGCCGTCGATGTTCATGGTGACGTAAGGTCCGGACCACCACCAGTTATCGCCCAATCCCAGGTTCCGAACCGCCAGCACGGCGCCGTTCGAGAGATTCAGATAAGAGCGCGTTCCCCGTGAAACAGGAGACATAACAAAACCGTTGTGCGTCAGAGTGCCGCCATTGATATTTAATGTTGCGCCGTGGTTGGGTCCGTGCAGGTCCGTCAAGTACCCGGTGTTGCCGCAAACGATGTTTGTACCGGGCTCGATCAGCACGGTTGGATGCGCTGCGACATATGAAATGTTTATGCGACCATCCGCCGCGGCCGTCGTCGGAAGTCCTGCCGACCAGTTCCCGGCCGTCATCAGCCGCACGCGGTGCAGGATCACGAACACCGCGTTCTGGCTGATCCCGAAGTACTGCGAGATCCGACCGACACTGTATTCGCGCAGGTAGCGCATCTCAAGCACCTGTTTCCAGCGGCCTTTCAGGTTCCGCATGCAGTATTCCAGCGCGTTGCGCACCTCGCCAAAATGCGGGCTTTCCTCCTTGCAGATCGCTTCGATCTGGGACAGCACTTCGGCGTCCAGGATCCGCACCTTCTTGTTGCGCGCGTTCGTTCGATAATAAAGAAGCACCTTGATGCGGGCGATGCCGATCGCCCAGGCCACGAACGATTTCTCCGGGTCGAATTGGTCAAACTTGTCGGCGATCGTCAGAGCGACCGATTGCAGAATATCCTCGGAATCCTGGGCCCTCGGGACCGCCGAATTGATATACACCGATACCACAGGCAACGCCTGTGTCCAGTGCAGTGTAAGCTGCTGCGATCTTGTTTTTTCAGGATTATCCATTCAACTGCGCTTTATTCGTCACATTTGTATATTAGTCGTCCCTGAAAAAGTCATTTTGCGAATTCAAATCGCCGGGCCAACGCGGTGACGCCAGAAGTGTTTGACATTTTGCTCAGCCAATTTTCCAAAAAGTCGACCCATTCCATCAGCGCATACAAAAATGCGGCTATT
>JAJFTK010000021.1 GCA_021372945.1 Planctomycetaceae bacterium
CACAGAACGAATACCAAAAGTATGATACAAGAGACTGTTGGACATGGCTTTATACTCCAATAGGTGGTTTATTTTTTTCCACCTATCATAAAGCCATGTCTTTTTTTAGCAACACACCAACGCATTTACCGGAAGAGCCGACAAACTGATCGCAAACACTAAGGCTCTCATGCAATCGGAGGAACTGAAGAAGGCTATTCTTGACAAAGTGCGTACGGGGGAGATAACCGTCGCGGAGGCTAAACGAAGGCTGGAGAACCTGTAGGGGAGTTGTAAATGGAACCGACCAGCGAACAAGATTTGAAACGATTGCTCGAAGAAGGCAAGATCACCCAAGAGGACTACAGCCAGCTTAACGAGACGATGAGTAAGTCCAAACACACTCACCCCTCGAGTTTAGGGATGTCGGCTTCTGAATTTGCATTGCGTAAGAGACTGCTGATCTATGGCTTTGTTGTATGTTGTATCGGACTGCCGGCGGGTCTGCTTCTGAAACTGCCCGTTGTATGGGGGCTCGCTTTGGCTGGGATCCTGATCGGCTTTTTTAAAATGAAATCGCTGGGAATCGTAAAATGAATGGCCAGACATCTGAGAATGATTTGAAGGAATTGCTCGCAATCTGCTTTTAATGGTCTTGGTCTTTTTGGCACGGCGGCATTTCTTTGCCCCGAGAGAATCCGGCCGAGTCAATAATTTACAGACGGCATAAGGAGCATTAAAAATGGAAGCGACGAGTGAACAGGAATTAAGGCAGTTGCTCGATGAAGGCAAGGTTACAGAAGAAGAGTACAATGAGTTGCGGCGCGCGCTTGGACAAAAAAAGAACTGCTCAACGGCAGTGCAAGCCCAGGAACAAACAATCGCCAAGCCCAGGACCGGGTTCGGCTGGGCTGCATTGATCTTAATGTTGGCAGGAATCCTTTTTCCGCTTTTGCCAATTCCGTTCGCTTTGATGGGCATTGGCATGGGAGGACTCGAGTTCAAAATCCTTTTAGGCGTTTTTTTTGGCATCCCGTGCGCAATCCTTGCTTTTATCTTTGGCATCATCGGCTGGAAATCACCTACGGGAAAAGCAGTTGTTATCACCATTCCGATCCTTGCACTGCTGGCGGTTCTTTTGAGCATTGCCGGACTGGTATTTGCTTACCCCTTGATGACGAGTCCGTCTGAAACGGTCCAAAGAATACGTTATGATTATCCGCTTGATTCACTAGAAAATGTGATAAGTCGCGATAGTGTTTTTTTTGACAACGAAACTTCGTCTGATGGCAAGGGGTCATTGCGCATTGAGGCCGGTTCACCCGGAAAGAAGGTCATCCGCATTGTGGAAACCGGCCCCCTGACAATTGCAAACCAAGTGCTGATCTATTCGGCAAAGCTGCGAACCGGCGATTTTGACGGCAAGGCCTACCTGGAGATGTGGTGCGATATTCCCGGAAAGGGCGAGTTCTTCAGCCGCGGTATTGAGCAGCCGGTCACCGGTCGAACGGAGTGGACATCGGTACAGACGTCATTTAGATTTGAATCCAGGCAGATGCCGGCCAATGTGAAACTCAATCTCATCATTGAAGGTGATGGGACAGTTTGGATCGACGACATTAAACTACTATCAGGTCCTCTGATTAAGGAGTAAACAATGTCTCTGATAGCGTGCCCGGAATGCGAAAATCAAATCTCGGATCGTGCGGTGATGTGCCCGATGTGCGGCTATTCTTCTCGCGGCGGCACGGGAGCCTTTTACTGTTTTGAATACGTCTCAAAACGAAAACTCTTGGGACTGCCGCTACTCCATATTGTCCTGGGTCCGGCGATCGATCCGGCGACGGGAAAACTCCGCATTGCCAAGGGTATCGTCGCTATCGGCGGCATTGCCTATGGCGTCTTCGCCGTTGGCGGCGCAGCTGTCGGGCTGCTGTCGTTTGGCGGATTGTCTGCCGGTCTATTGGGTGCGTTTGGAGGGGTGTCGGTAAGCGCCGGCTGTGCCGTTGGAGGGTTGGCCATCGGGTCAGTTGCTATTGGCGGTTTTGCCTTCGGTTATTATGCGCTCGGTGGCGGGGCCTTTGGCATCCACGCTCTTGGCGGCAATACCCAGATTCGCCTGTAATGCGGCTGTTTTTCTCACTTTGCCTCAATTTTACCGAAAATCACCTGGCTCTGCATTAAAGATTTACAGGAGCTTGTATCTTTCCAAATCGTGCGGTCATTTTGCCTTGTTGACAGCAGAGCGGCTTGGCCTTACTATCTAAATTTCTAAGGCGAAAGAACGATTATTTAGAGATCGGAGTGTTTATGGATCCTTCAATTTTCAAAGCGTATGATATTCGCGGCGTTTATCCCGACCAGCTTGACGAGCAGGCGGCGTGGAAAATTGGGCACGCGACGGCCCAGTTCCTGCGTTCCATGCTCCACGGCTACGATCGCGGACTGGCTAATGCCCAGAGCATTTGTGTCGGCCGGGATATGCGGCCGCACAGCCCCGCACTGGCCAATGCGCTGATCGAAGGCATGAACGCCACAGGCGCCAATATCATTGATATCGGCATGATCGATACGCCGCAGATGTATTTCGCGATCAATCACCTTGGGACCTGCGGCGGCGTGCAGGTCACGGCCAGCCACAACCCGGTCCAGTATAACGGCTTCAAGGTCAGCGGTCAGCTTGCAAAACCCATCGGCGCCGATACTGGCCTCAAAGACATCAAACACATCGCCACGGCGCTTCTGCATACCAAAGGGCGCCCGGACGCCGGCTCGGTCGAGCGTTGCGATCTGTCCGAGGAGTACAAAAAGCACGTGCTCAAATTCCTTGATAGCAGACGCAGGCCGCTGAAGATCGTCGTCGATGCCAGCAGCGGCATGGCCGGAAAAGTAGTGCCGATTATTTTCGGCGACCTGCAGGGACTGGAGTTGATCGGCCTCAATCTTAAACACGATGGGACGTTCGCGCACGATCCGAATCCGCTTGTGGAGGCCAATCTCAAACAGCTCAAGGAAGCCGTGCTCAAGAACAAGGCCGACGCGGGGATCTGCTTCGACGGCGATGCGGACCGTCTGATGATGGTGGACGAGCAGGCCAACACGGTTCCATGCGATCTTATGACCGCATTGATGGCGCCGTACTTTCTCAAGAAGAATCCCGGTTCGACGATCGTTTACGATCTGCGCAGCAGTCATGTGGTGCAGGAGGAAATCCTGAAAAACGGCGGCACGCCGCGTCGCGAACGCGTCGGCCACGCATTCATGAAAAAAACGCTTCGCGACAGCCATGCGGTATTCGGCGGCGAACTGAGCGGCCATTTCTATTATCGCGATAATTATTACGCCGATTCAGGGATGATCACGCTGGTGTACGTCCTGAATATTCTGGGCGCGACCACCCGGCCGGCCAGCGAACTGATCGCGCCGCTGCGGCGGTATTCTGCCAGCGGCGAAAACAACTTCAAAGTCGATGATAAGCAGGCGATGATGCGCGAGCTGGCCCGCAAATACAGCGCCGGTCAGGTGGATGACCTCGACGGCGTGACCGTCCAGTTCAAGGATTGGTGGTTCAATGTCCGGCCGTCCAATACCGAACCGCTGCTGCGGCTCAATATCGAAGCCAAGACCGCCGATCTGCTCAAAGAAAAATTCGCCGAACTCAAGACTTTCCTGGGCGAACCCGTCGAACACTGATTTGGTACCGCCGGCATTGGTAGGGGCAGACCTCCGCGTCTGCCCTGAAGTCCCCGTAGCCGAGTTGAGCGATGTTCTAAACGGTATTCGCTTCTGCCTTTAATACGCTGCAGCGGCTGGAGCAGCAACAGCAGCAGGTCCGCATGCCTAAACCCGCACGAACGGATTGTGTTTTTTTTCATTGCGGATGGTGGTGGCGGGGCCGTGGCCGGGATAGACCTTGGTCTGTTCCGGCAGGATCAACAGCTTATCACGGATGCCGCTAAGGAGTTGTTCATAATCGCCGCCGGGCAGATCCGTGCGGCCGACCGAGCCGGCGAACAAGGTATCGCCCGCGAACAATACGGCGTCCTTCGCTGAATACAGGCAAATGCCGCCCTGCGTGTGGCCGGGCGTATAAAGGATCTGGAATCGCAGGCCCGCTTCGCTAAAGAATTGATTTTGCGGACCGAGCGTGATCTCCGCGGGTCGGGTTTGTACGAGGGTGTCCGCCAGAATCGACAGGTTCGCGCTGGGGTTCGTCAGCATGAAGGCATCTGCCTCGTGGATAACAACTTTGACATTGGGCCAGCGCTGGCGTACGGTTTCTACGCCGCCAATATGGTCCACATGTCCGTGCGTCAGGACGATGGCAGCCGGTAGAAGCGATCCGCTTTCAAGAAAGCGGATAAGCGGTTCCGGATTTGCACCCGGATCGATCAGCAGGCACCGCCGAGCCGTTTCATTTTCGCGTACGCAGTAGCAATTGGCCTGAAAATCCCCAAGCACATGCACATCGATTCTCATATAACTCCTTGACTCGAATAAAACTTGGCGTGAAGTTTAACACAACGCCGCCAAATTCCAATCGAATTTCGGACTGAAGATCGCACGTAAAAGGGGTCAGCGTCTAAGCCTCTCGTCAAGAGCTCTCTGCAGGGTTTTGATCCGGCCGCCTAATTGCGCGACATACTCTTCTTTCATCGCGTCTTCAGGTCTTTGATCGTGTAACTGCTGCTGCAAGCGCACCAGTTCAGCTTTCTCCATCCGCATCTCCAACGCGCTGAGCGTCCACTCATCCAGTTGTAATTCCAAGTTGTGTAAATAGGTTAGAATCTGTTCCGCTTCAAACCATATCATTAGAGTTGAACCCCCGTAGTAGGTCTTTTCCTGATGAACATACGACAAGAACCGATAAAAGGTTCAAAAACGACCTGAAAACGGGCTTTTAGAAGTGATCTCCCACCAGCGGACGAACGCGATCGATCGCGAAAAATACAAGAAACTTGTCCGAATCGTCTTCAATTGGGAACATGCAGGGTTGTTCTCTCCGCAGTTTTTCAATGAGAGAGCGGTTTTTTTCCTGGCGTTTCATGGTTAGTGAAAGGCGGACACCCTTGAAGGACCTGCCCTGTTCGATGAACATATAGCAGGCCTGGAGGTGTTTTTGCAGGTTTTGATGGCTTAGACGCTCTTTCATAACCAGCGCCAAGTGCGACGAATCGAGCATGACCGGCTTTGAATAAACCGCCATATCAACCTCGGCGGCCGGGTCGCATGTAGCCAGGATGCCGACGCCTTCGGCTTTTTCAAAGTACTTTTGAAGATCCATCATTGTTTTTTTCTGCGATCTTTCAAAAACCTCAAAACTTACATCCTTTCCATTTAGATTACAGCAGAACTGTCCCATTTTAAACCATAAAAGGTTGTTTTTCTACGGCCAGATAGTAAAATGGATAAGTTCGGTTAATAAATGAGCTTATGATTTACATCCGGGATTGGCCTCGCGTCCACAGATTCGGCTCGATGATATTGCAGTTTCCGGCGTACTCGATATACTCAACGAAAATGCGTTCGAATAGGAGGGTTCGATAATGGAATTTAAGTCCATGCCCGAAATCTTGCGATTTGCACTCGGCAAGGAGAAGGCGTCGCACCAGTTTTACATGGATGTGACCGCTCGCGTCAAAGATGTCATCACGCGGAGCATCTTCGAGGCGATCGCAGGTGAGGAACAAAAACATATTGAAGCGATCGAGCTTGAATTGATGAAGATCGGCGTGACCGTTTATCCGGAGGCCCAGCCTGGAGACGAAGTCGAATGGCAGGAACGGCTTGAAATGGATGAAGCGGCGGAAAATATGGATTACCGAATGGCCCTTGTGATCGCGATCCAAAAAGAGAAGGCGGCTTTCCAGCTTTACACGCAAGTGCTCGGAATGGTTGCGGAACCGGAGTACCGCACGATGTTCATGGAACTTGCCGAGCAGGAAATGCGGCACATTATCCAGTTTGAGCGTGAGCACCAGGCAATGTCTTGAGGTTGTGCCATGATGAAGTTTGAAACCCTGAAGGATGTGCTCGAATTTGCGATTTCGCTTGAGCAGGCATCACAGGAATTCTACACGCGTTTAGCGGAGCAAACCGAAAGCCCGTCCATAAAGCATTTTTTACTGGAATTGGTCGGGGAAGAAAAGCTGCATGAAAGCCATTTGCGGGAGATGGTCGCCGGCGGATGGGATATTCTTGTCAGCCCGATCTCTTCAAAAGATATGGATCGTTACATTGACACGATGAATATCCCGGAGCCGCTGGACTATAAGCAAGCGGTTAAGCTGGCACGCGACAAAGAGAATGCCTCCCGCATGATGTACACCATCCTTTCGAGCCAGGTGCAGCAGCCGGAATTGAACTCAGTTTTGAATCTTCTGGCTGAACAGGAGCAAAGACATCATGATTTCTTCCAAAACGAATACCGGCGAATCTGTGTCGGCGAAAACTGACTTATCAAACCAACTATTTGGCAAATACACCTCTCTTTTAGCTTGTAATTCCTCATTTCTCATAAATCCAATGTTTTCACCATTGGAAATCGCTTTTTTTAATGCTTGACAGCCCAGTCAGTCGATAGTTAACTTAGTCAAAAGGCGTAAATTGGGAAGGAACCGGACTTATTTCAAATGCAAGAGGCATAAAATGGAGAAGATAAAAAACCTTTTCACCACAGGCGAGGCGGCGGAAATCTGCGGGATCAGTCAGCAAACCATTATTCGGTGCTTTGACTCGAATAAACTCGAGGGTTTTCGGATTCCGGGTTCAAAATTCCGGCGGATCCCCCGCGAGAGCCTGGTCAAGTTCATGAAAGAAAACAGCATCCCGCTGGACAATCTCGAGGTCGAGAAGAACGGCAAGATCAAGGTCCTGATCGTGGACGATGATGCCGAGATCGTGGAACTGATGGTCGATGTGCTTAACCGCGACGGGCGGATGGAACTCCGAACGGCCGCCAGCGGTTACGATGCAGGCCTGCTGACGCAGCAATTCATGCCGGATGTGATCATTCTCGATTACATGCTGCCCGATGTGAACGGTAATATCGTCTGTCAGACCATTAAGCGGAACCCGGTTTTCGAACACATCAAGATCATCATCGTCAGCGGCGTCGTCAATCAGGAGGAGATCGAGGATCTTCTCAATGCCGGAGCCGCCGAATTCATCAAGAAACCTTTTAACATCTCCGAGCTGGTGGAACGGATCCTGACGGTCGTTGAAACCGGCAGACTGCACGCCGTTTCGTGAAATCATCGCCGGCGGTTCCGGGAACTAAGATGCTTCAGCCAAATAATCAGCAGATCGTTGCCCGACAGGTGGAACGCATTGTCCGGCGTTTGACCTCGCTATCCACGCTGCCGTCCACCGCGGCCGGGCTTTTGAACCGACTCAATGAAGACGCCTTCGATCCGGCGGCGCTTGCCGAATCCATCCAATCCGACCCGGCGCTGGCCGCCAGGATCCTGATGCTCGCGTCGCGCGAAGGGATCGAATTTACCGATGGCCCTTCGATCACCGAGGCCGTTGCCAAACTTGCGCCGTCGCTTTTGCGTGAGGCGGTTATTTCCGTCAAAGTTTTTCAGCTTGGCCAGCCGGATGAGCAGGCGGATGAAAAACGCCTTCTTCCGCGCAAACAGATGGCGATGCATTCGCTGGCCGTCGCGTGCTGCGCGGACGAATTGGCGCAGCGGGTATTGCCCCCGCACCAGCGGCAGATTGCGCGCCTGGCCGGACTGCTGCATGACCTGGGCAAATGTGCGCTGGACGAGGTGATGCCCAAGAGCCTTGAAAAGATGGTCGAGCAGGCGCGCGACGAACGCAAGAGCCTGCTGGAGATCGAACAGACCCATCTTGGCCTGGACCACTCGGTGCTGGGCCGCCGGCTGGCGCAGAAATGGAACCTGCCGGAGCCGATCGTGGCGGCGATCTGGCTGCATCATTGCGATGCGCAGACGCTCGCCGCGGATCTGCCGGACGTGCAGGTGACGCGGGTCATTGCCCTGGCCGACAGGCTGGTGCGCCAGTGGGAACTGGGACACAGCGGAAGTTACGATGCGCCGGACGGCATCGATGAATTGGCTGCGTTGCTGCAGCTTAAGCCTGCGCAGGTGCAGGAAGCAGCAATGGCCGTGATGGAGCAAGTCAGTGAGAAAAGCCGAGCCCTAGGGCTTTCAGGTCCGGACGGTACGGCCGAATATTATTCCGTGATCCGCAGGACCGCCGCCGAACTGGTGGCGGACAATCGAGCGCTGAGTCGTGTTCAGGACCATCAGCAGCGATTCGCCAAACAATTAGCAGTAATCGAACAATTCCTATCCGATGTGAACGATAGCTCCTCGGCAATTGAGTTGGCCCAGAGCTTTGCTTGTGCCTGGCAGAAACATCACGAATCCGGTATTACGTGTGTTTACATTGTCGCCGATCCTACCGAGCCTTGGGTGGAGGCGGCTGCCGTGGATCGCCGCGGCGAGGTCAGCATTCAATCGCACCGATTGCCCAATCAATTTGCGCCCGTGCCGGAGATTCTGACCCGAGGCACCGATGCGGCGCCGGTCGCCGAAGCGCCGCAGTGGGTACTTGAACAGACCGGATGGAGTTTTGAAGCCCGCTGCACACTGATGGCGCCGCTGAAGGTCGGCGATAAGGTGGTCGCCGTTTTGATTTACGAGAATGCAGGCGAGGCCCAGGATAATGATACTGTAAGCTGCCGGATCGCGGCGTGCGTGATCGCCATGTCTTTGGCGGTGCAGAAGCAATATGAGCTGTCGGAGCGGTTTGTGCAGGTGATGAATTCGCTGCGGCAGACACGGACCGAACTGGCGAGGAATCAATCGCTGGCCGGTCTTGCCGAGATGGCCGCCGGGGCCGCCCACGAGTTGAATAATCCGCTGGCGGTAATCTCCGGCCGTGTGCAGCTTTTACTGGCTTCTGAAGAGGATGAGACGAAGAAACAGATGCTCCTGCGGATCCAGGGACGCACCGCCGAGATTGCGGAGATCATCTCGGACCTGATGAATTTCGCCCGGCCCAAAGAGCCCGAAAAACACTCGGTCACGGTCAAGGAACTGCTGGCCAAGACCCTCGAATTGACGCGCAAGAGCAATGGGCTCAACTCCATTGAGGCGGAATTGGCGGGCGAGGGGCTCAGCAGCACGGTGCTTGTGGACGTGCAGCAGGTCACGCAAAGTCTTTCGTATATTTTGACCAACGCGCTGCAGTCGTATAAGGGCGAGAATGGGCCGGTGTGGATCGAATGCCGACCCCAGGAGCAGACGGTGGCTATGGCCATCCGCGATCAGGGCTGCGGAATGGATGCCAATACGCTGGCCAAGGCAGCCGAGCCATTCTATTCATTTAAACCCGCAGGGCGCCGGCGCGGCATGGGCCTGGCCAATGCGCAGCGGCTGCTCAAACTCAATGGCGGCTCATTGAAACTTGATAGTCAGCCGGAGAAGGGCACCACCGTCACCATCACGTTGCCACAAGTCTAGTGGAACGCAGGCTTCCAGCCTGCGCTGTTGATATTGGATATAGAGGTAATTTATGCTTATCAAAAAGATCAATGATGTTCCCGCGACGCAAGTCCAGATGGAAGGGGCTAAAGACGTTAAGGTTCGCGTCATCTTCGGGCCCGCGGATAAGGCCCCGACGTTTGCGATGCGTATCTTCGAACTGGCCCCCGGCGGGCACACGCCGTTTCATGCGCACGCCTTCGAACATGAGGCGGTGATCCTCGAGGGCGACATCGCACTGGTAACCGACTCCGGCGATAAACCCGTCCAAAAGGGCGACATGGTCCTGGTCATGCCCGACGAAAAACACCAGTTCAAAAACCGCTCCACGAATGCGGCCGCCCGCTTCATGTGCCTGGTCCCCGTCGTTTATCAAAAGTAGAAACCGAAATCAGCGCAGCAATTTCCATAAAAAAAGGCCGGGGGTGGACCGGCCGTTTTGCTCTTATAGTACTGTAAATCGTTGTTACGGCTGCGGGGCAGGGGGTGCTGGCGGCACAGGTGGAACGGGCGGCATGGGCTGGGGAACCGGCGCCTTTGGATTCGGATAAAAGAACAGTACGAAGTTCGCCTTCTTGATATCGACGCCCCATTGCTTCTCTTCGGCCGGGTCGAGCGCCTTGGCCGAGAATTCGTAGAGTTCGCCTTTCGTTACAGATTTGCTCATGAGATTGCGGTCGGTGCGTTCGTCGATCAATTTGAGCACACCGTCTTCCGGGGCAATATAGCTGATCTCCAGTCCGCCGCCGGCATGCCGGGCATTATGGAAGTTGTCCGGTTCGATCGTGTTGTCTGCGATAAAAACACAGCCCTCCGCCAACAGTAGACTGATTGCCGCCAACGCAACAATGACTCCTGTTTTCATGATCTCTCCTTTGAAAAAAACGGTTATTCCGTTCAGCCAATCATGATGCATCCGCCGACAAACAATGTCAGCAGACATATCGAGGTAATTGCCGTCAGTTTCAGCATTTCCATTCTCCTTAGCTTCAAGTCAAGACGACTGTTTGCGAGCAGCCGTCCAAAGAGGATTATTATAAGGAAGGTTTAAAGAATAACAAGATATTATTTAGCACGATACAGTGGAATAAGACAAGGGTTCCGCGGTGAAAGCCTCTTCACCGCAGAACCCGTTGCACTCGGACCGTAAAATGCTGAAGCGCTGACTAAATTTATCCCTGTCTACGCGATTCTCTTTTTCCGTCGCGATTTCCACCCCGCTGTTCAACGCGCTGTTCCGTTTGCGGCTTGGCAGGCGGAGCCTGCTGGAAGAGGCCGCGCGATTTGCCGGTAACAGGCGACTTGGGGAAATTCCTCTGTTCGGAGGAACGGCGGTCTTCAGCACGCGGCTGTTCCATCCTTGTTTCAGGGGCGCGCTCGCGTCGTTCGGTTCGAGCCTGGGGCTGCTCCACAGTTGGCGCCGGGGCACGCTCGGCTCGTTGTTCTTCGGTTCCGGCTCGCGGCTGTTTCGTAGTTGGCGCCGGCGCACGCTCCGTGGGCCGTTCTTCAGTTCGAGCCTGCGGCTGAATCCGCTGTGTTCCTTGCGATGGTGCGGCGGTCGAAGCCATGGGGCGAGACTCAATTTGCCGTCGCTGCTCACGGAATGCATTGACCTCTTGCGCATGACTTTGCACGTTCCGGCGAGTTCTATCGTTCATTCGCGTAAACCGAACTGGCGTGTTTCTGCTCTCCGCGTACGTTTGTATCGGTTCAACAAGTTTAAGATTGCGCTGCTCATTACGCGGCACGTTGGCAACGCGCGATTCAACATCACGGTAGGTTCGCGGCGGACGCAGATCCCTGTCCGCCCGACGCATGTCATATTCATGACGAATGTGGTCGTCCCAGTGCGGAATGCTGTGCCTGTAATGGTAACGGTCATGTTCATAGATCGGGTCGTACCAGCCGTGATGCGTCTCGAATGCAAACCATGGGAAAATTCCGATCCCGGCATAAAAATCGTCGTAATAGTCGCCAAAATAATAATGGCAGTAGCGAGGGTAGCTGAATAGACTGAATTCCAGATTCCCGACATTGACGACAACGCCCAGGGATAGCTCGAACCCGCGATGTCCGTAAAAATGCGGCGGAAAATAAAAAGGCGCATATAGAACGCCTCGCATGGGTAGAGGGTAATCCCAGTAACCGGGGACAAAGACACACCCGTAAGGCGACCAGGTGTAATGTGAAGGGATCCACATCCAGTCACCCGGAGGAGTCAGCCAATATCCGGCCCTAAGCGTGTAAGCGTTATTGACCCAATAATAGCAGGGAGGCACCCAAACCTGATTAGGATTGCTCCACCCCCCAGCGGGCGCCAGATCAGGGATATCGGGAGGTTGCGGAAGATACTGAACACGGTTAGCCTCAGATGAAGGGATCCAGAACCCTGCGACCCATTGCCATCCCTGGGGAACCTGTTTCCAGTATCCAGGCATCCACGACATGCCCGCGGGAGGCACACGCCAGCATCCGCTTACCCAGAGGTAAGTCTGTTGCTGGGTATCCCAGGCCCAGTATCCGGGAATCCAGACGTAGTTAGTACCGCTGGGTCTTTCTGCCGATGGGTTTTCGGTGATATCTGGCGGCGGCTGCTGAGGCGCGATAAGGCCTGCCTGCGGCACGACTTCAAGCGGCTGAGCGTACCCTTCGTGAATAGGGCCCTGGTTCAGGACCTCCGGTTGTTCCTGCGAAGGAATGGCAGGCGGGGTCTGGGTATTCTGCGACCCAAACGCAGGCGCGGCTTGAGTGTCCTGCGATGGAACGGGAGCTTGGATTTCGTTCTGGGCAACTAAGCTTTGGTTAAACAAGGCGGCCATCGCAAGTATGATCAAGATTCTGTTCATTGCATACTCCTTCAAAAGAGATTTCGAGCTTCAATGAATTCTAACGAATCCGCAATACCGTAGGATAGGCAATCTGCTTAACGCTCTTTCGCCGTTTGCGGTAAAACTTCAGCTAAAAACTAAAATGTGCTGATATGTTCGATTTGATTCGCTTCTGTTTGATTTGAGTTTTTTTGGGCTTTTTTTGTGCGTCATGTTCCGCTAGGATAAGGGCGTTCTTACCAACTCTTTCACTTTGAATACGGGGAAATGATATGGCTGATATGTTTGATGTGGTTGTTATCGGAGGCGGTCCAGGCGGATATTCAGCGGCCATCCGTTGTGCTCAGAAGGGGGCCAGGACCGCGATCGTGGAAAAGAATATCATGGGCGGCACGTGTCTCAATGTCGGCTGCATTCCCTCCAAATCGCTGCTGGCCTCGGCGCATTTCCTGATCCAGGCCAAACACGCGGCCTTGATGGGGCTGGACCTGGAAGGCAGCTTTAGGCCCAACTGGCGCAAAATGGTGGCTCGCAAGGACGCCATCGTGTCCGGCTTTACGAAAGGCGTGACGGGCCTGCTGCAAAGCAACAACGTCGCTATCTATAATGGGACCGGCGTTGTGACAGCGCCCGGCAAGATCCGCGTCAGCGGCGCAGCGTCCGCTGAACTTGAGGCGAAAACGATCATCCTTGCCACAGGTTCCGAGCCCGTAAATATTGGCGCCTTCCCATTCGATTACAAAACGATTATCAGCAGCACCGAGGCGTTGAGCCTGCCCTCCATCCCACAGTCGATGGTCATCATCGGCGGCGGCGTCATCGGCTGCGAGATGGCCTGCATTTACGCCGCGGTCGGCACGAAGGTCACGATCATCGAAGCGTTGTCGCAGCTTCTGCCCAATGAGGACGAATGGGTGGCCGGCCTGCTCGAAAAGGAATTCAAGAAGCTCGGCATCACCGTACAGACGAGCTGCAAGGTGACGGGCGTTCAGACGACCGGCGCGGGCGCAACCGTTCAGCTTGAATCGGGCCAGTCGATTGCCTGCGAAAAGGTGCTGGTGGCGGTAGGACGTCGCGCCAAGGTCGATGCGGAAACGGTCAAGAACCTGGGCCTGCAAATGAAAGGCACGGCCATTGCCGTCAATGAGAAGATGCAGACCTCCGCCGCGGGCGTTTATGCCATCGGCGATGCGGTCGCGACGACTTACTTGGCGCATGGAGCGTTCCAGGAAGCGCAGGTTGCGGTTGCCAATGCCCTCGGCGGTGACGAAAAAATGACGCCCCAGGCGTATGCCCTTATTCCGCGGGCGGTGTATTCATTCCCGGAGGTTGGCTCGATAGGCCTCACCGAGAAGAAAGCGCGCGCGATGGCGATCGATTGTATCGTAGGTAAAGCGCCATTTCGCTCAAATGGCCGCAGCGTCTCACACAATGAGACCATCGGCGAAATCAGGGTGCTGCGCGAAAGAGCCTCGCACAAGATCCTTGGCGTGAACATGGTCGGCGCAAGCGTCACGGAAATGCTCGCCGCCGCCCGCGCTTTGATCGGCAGCGCCGAATCCATTGACAACGTCTGTTTTGCCCACCCAACCGTTTCCGAGGTCCTCAAAGAAGCCTGGGAGGATGCGTTCGGCGTCAGCCTGCACGTGCCGCCGACAAAGAAATAACTGCTCGCAGCGCCTGCAGAATCAGGGAATTTCTGATTCTCGTGAAAGGACTTTTACTGTATTCTGGCGCGATAAAGTAAAGGTCCTGTGATGGAGATCAGTTTTCTAAAAGAGCATCATATCTTTTTATTCCTGGTGCAGGTATTCATTCTGCTTTTGGCGACGCGAGGCCTGGGGGAACTGTTTCGCAAATGGGACCAGCCGCCCCTGACGGCCGAACTGCTGGTGGGGATCGTGCTTGGACCCACCATCCTGGGGCGATTTCTGCCGGGCGTACAGGCGGCCATTTTTCCGCCGGATGAGATCCAGCGGGCCATGCTGGAAACCGTTGCCTGGATCGGCATTCTTTTTATGCTGCTCGAGACCGGCCTGGAAATTGATTTTTCGGTCGCCTGGCGGCAGCGAGGCAATGCCCTGACCATCTCGATGTCGGACGTTTTTATCCCGATGATTATCGCCTTTGTTCCGTGCCTGTTCCTTCCGAGCCGCTATCTTATGGCCGAGCACCAACGGTTGATCTTCGCCCTTTTCATGGCGACGATCATGACCATCAGCGACATGCCGCTGACCGCCAGAACGCTGCACGACCTGAACCTGCTCAAGGCCGATGTGGGATTTCTGATCATGTCGGCGCTGGCCGTCAACGATATTGTCGGCTGGGTGCTGTTTACCATCATCCTGGCGCTATTCACACAAAATGATCCTCAATTCGGATCCATGCTGCTCATTTTTGCGGCGACGATTGGCTTTGCCGTGCTGGCGCTGACTGTCGGACGCAGCGTTTCGTCCAAATCCCTGAATCGGCTCAAGCAAATCAATTCGCCGGAGCCAGCGACCTCGCTGACGTTCGCGGTGCTGCTGGGGCTTCTGTTCGGAGCCATTACTCAGAGGCTCGGCATTCATTCGCTGTTCGGTTTTTTCATCGCCGGCGTCGTGATGGGCGAAGCCAAGGGCATGTCCGAGGACACGCGCGTCGTGATTTCGCAAATGGTGTACGCCATCTTTGTTCCTCTATTCTTTGCCAATATCGGGCTCAAGATCGATTTTGCCGCGAACTTTAACCTGTTTCTCGCGGTCTTCTTGACCGCTTTGGGTATTTTCGGCCGTTATATTGGAGCCTGGGTTGGGATCGGGCTGTCAACGGTGCCGTACGCCAATCGACACTTGATCTCCATTGCGCACACGCCCGGCGGAATGATGGCGATCGTCGTTGCGCTGTTGGCTTATGAAAGCAGGATCATAACCGGCGAAGTTTTTGTGGCCGTAGTACTAAGTTCCGTGGTGTCGTCCATTGCCATAGGCCCCTGGATGCGGCAGGCGATGCGGACCCGGGCGGCCTTGCGTACGGCCATTTATCTGCGGCCCGAGGCGGTGCTGCCGGCAATGTCGGCCCAGTCACGCCAGGATGCCATCTTTGAACTGGCCGCTATCGCCGCATCCCAGATTGGTCCCGAAACGCGCCAAAGCATTGCGGATGCGGCGCTGAAGCGAGAATCGGACTTCGGAACGGCGATCGGCAACGCCATCGCGATCCCCCACGTGCGGATCGAGACGGTCAAGCGCCCGGTTCTCGTCTTTGGCCGATGCGAGGCCGATCTCGACTGGGACGCGCCCGATGGCCGGCCCGTTCACATGATCTTCTTCCTGGTCACGCCGGCCGGAATCCATGACGTGCACGTGCAGGTGCTGGCCGCAATTGCCCGCGCCTTCCAGAAACTCGAAAACCGCCGCATCATCGAACAGGCAAATGCAGACGCCCTTTACATGGTGCTTCGAAAACTCCTTGCCCAAGCCGATGAAGATCGCCGACAAAAATAGCACGAGTCAAGAGTGTCGCTCCCCTTTAACTGGCCCCCTGGACAAGGGGAGTTCCGGCGTGAATGGGGGAGGGGTAATCCCATGTCATAGAATCTATTCTTATCTTCCTATGAATTTGCAGGCTGTAACGTACAATTTACTTTCAAAATCGGCTCATCCAATCCCTCGATAAAACCCGAACAAATAGATAGACAGTTCTGTAGAGAGGATAAAACCATGACGGATTACGCCGCGATCATTCACCAGGTTGGTTCCATTTACCAATGGCTCGACGGCCGCCTTGCGGCGCTGGCGCCTGCATGCCGGGCCTGCGGAAACTGCTGCGATTTCGAGGCTTACGGCCACCGTCTCTACGTGACCACGCCCGAACTGCTCTACTTCAAGCACTTCACCGGCCCTGGCATCAAGCCTATGCCTTCCGGCGTCTGCCCCTACCAGGCCGACCGCCAATGCACCGTCTACCCATACCGATTCTCCGGCTGCCGCATCTTCAATTGCCATACCGATGCCGCTGTCCAGAACGAACTCTGCGAAGAGGCCCTCCGCCGGCTCAAGGCGCTCTGTCCGGCGTTTGATATCGCTTACGAGTATCTCTATCTGAAAGACGCCCTCAATCTTCTCAGCCAGAACAAACTACATTTGCCTTAGCCGAGTACAGAACTCGCGTGATGACACGGGATGATATAGCTATTCGTTGGCCAGATCCAATACTTCCGAGTCCGTCAAGGCAGCATTGTATATACGTACTTCATCAATAAGCCCCTGAAAATAGTGAGCGCTGGCAGGGAATACTCCAATGTTAACATTGTAATAACTTGCGGTGTTCACCGTACATGATGACACCCCGCCGATGGTATCAGGGACACCGTCCACATACAGTTTGGCCTCACTTATGTTTGTTGATCCATCATCTGCAAGCACCACGGCGACGTGGTGCCATGTTCCGTCGTTCACCGGAGTCGCGCCGTAAATGTAACCGCCCTGAACTTCCGCCCGCAAGGTTCCGTTGTCATTGACTCTGACGATCCACTTGCCGCATGAATCGGTACTGCCCCAACTCATGATCTCGCGCGCCGTCGGCGGGGTTTTTATCCAGGCTCTTCCGGTAAATGCGTTGGTGTGTTGCTAAAAAAAGACATGGCTTTATGATAGGTGGAAAAAAATAAACCACCTATTGGAGTATAAAGCCATGTCCAACAGTCTCTTGTATCATACTTTTGGTATTCGTTCTGTGC
>JAJFTK010000052.1 GCA_021372945.1 Planctomycetaceae bacterium
TCAGCACGGGCAAACTGGAAGTCATGAACCGCAAAATCGGAATGCTGCTGCGCCAAGCCTGCGGATACAGAGATGACGAATACCTAAAACTTCGGATCCTCCACCTCCACCATGCCACCTACTCATTAACCGGATGAACCAAAAAATGTTCCCGATTGTCCTCATGTCTGTCTCCTTTGGTAAAACAGGTTAACAAAAAGCTTCTTCGACTGAAAGCAAAAATACGGACCCTTTGTTACCGAATTGTTACCAGTATGTCCTTTTTTAAGAAAAATGCAGCCGAAGCTTGCAGCTTCGGAATTTGTGGCGGGGGTACAACGGCCGCATTCCATTAAAATCCTGCGTATCCTGTAAGTCCGGTCAAAAAATCTTCCGTCTTGTTTTTTTGGCAATGGCAAGTATAATCGCACCTTTTCTAACCATAGCGAGTATAGTAAGTCTTTATGAGTCTTGAACATATACGCAATTTTTCGATTGTGGCCCACATTGACCACGGCAAGAGTACGCTGGCGGACCGCCTTCTCGAACGCACCGGCGCCATCACCGAGCGCCAAATGAAGGACCAGGTCCTCGATGACATGGACCTGGAGCGCGAACGCGGCATCACCATCAAGGCCTCGGCCGTCACAATGAACTACACCCACGACGGCAAAACGTACATGCTCAACCTCATCGACACCCCCGGCCACGTGGACTTCCATTATGAAGTCTCCCGCGCCCTGACCGCCTGCGAAGGGGCGGTCCTGGTGGTCGATGCCAGCCAGGGCGTCGAGGCGCAAACCGTTGCCAACGCTTATCTTGCCGTCGAAAGCGGCTGCGAGATCCTGGGCGTCATCAACAAGATCGACCTGCCGGCCGCCCAGCCCGACCGCGTCGCCGAAGAGGTCGAGCGCGTTCTGGGTCTCAACAGCGCAGAATGCCTGCCGATCAGCGCCAAGACCGGGCAGGGGGTCGAGGCGCTTCTTGAGGCGATCGTCACGAAGCTGCCGCCGCCGTCCGACAAGTCCGACCAGCCCACGGCAGCGCTCATTTTCGACAGCCATGCCGACGAATATCGCGGCGTCATCTGCTATGTCCGCGTTTTCGAAGGCAAACTGACGACCCGCCAGCGCGTCCAGTTCATGGGCACCGGCCGCAACTATATGATTACGGAGCTTGGCAAATTCACGCCGTTCATGACGCCCGTCGATGAGCTTGGCACCGGCGAGGTCGGCTATGTCATCGCCAACATCAAGGACCTCTCCGACGTTACGATCGGCGACACCGTTACGGACCAGGCCAACCCGACCGAAAAGCCCTTGCCCGGCTATAAGAAACCCATGCAGATGGTGTTTTCGGATTTCTATCCGGGCGGCACCACCGACTACCCGCGGCTTCGCGCCGCCTTTGAGAAACTCGCCCTCAATGACGCCAGTTTCTCCTTCTTCCCGCAGAATTCGCCCGCGCTGGGCTTTGGCTTTCGTTGCGGCTTTTTGGGCCTGCTGCACATGGAGATCGTGCAGGAGCGGCTTGAACGCGAAAACGACATCGACGTTGTCCAGACCGCCCCGACCGTCAGTTATGAGGTCGCCTTCACTAACGGCCAGGTCAAACGCATCGATTCACCCAGCGAATTACCCGACAGCCAACAAATCGCCGAGATCCGCGAACCCATGGTCAAACTGGAAATCATCACCACGCGTGACAGTATCGGCGGCATCATGAAGCTGGGGGAAGACCGCCGGTGCGTGCTCAACAAGACCGAATACATCAGCCCGACCCGCGTCATGATGGAATACAAGGCCCCGCTGGCTGAGATCGTCTATGACTTCTATGATGTCCTCAAGGGCATCAGCAAGGGTTATGCGACGATGGACTACGAGTTCATCGGTTTCGAGACCGGCAATCTCGTCCGCATTGACTTCCTTGTCAACGGCACGCCAGTTGATGCCCTCAGCCTCATCGTGCATCGCACCAAGGCCGAACAGCGCGGCCGAAAGCTCATTCTCAAACTCAAGAAGAGCATTCCGCGCCACCAGTTCGAGATCCCGCTGCAAGTTGCCATCGGCGGCAAGATCATCGCGCGAGAAACGATTAAGTCCTTCCGCAAAGACGTGACGGCCAAGCTCTACGGCGGCGACGTTACCCGCAAGATGAAGTTGCTCAAAAAGCAGAAGGAAGGCAAAAAGCGAATGAAGTCTATCGGCATGGTCAACATCCCGCAGGAGGCCTTCATGTCCATCCTCGACACCAGCGACGATTGAGTGTGCTATTAAGATGGGTGGCACGGTCAAGCTTCGCTTGGCCGTGGCGTTAACAATCGGGCTTTGCTCATTTTGAAGGCACGCACGTCATCGTCAGCAGCCGATCCTTCAGTGAAAAATCTGTAACTTTGACCGTGTTCCTGGAAATGGCGAAAATAGGATCAAAGGCCTCGTTGTTGATGATCGCCCTGACGGCTGCTTCCGCCTGCGGTTCGCCTTCAAACGCCGACAGATTCTCCTGAAACGCCATTTTTGCCAGCTTCGCCACCAGTTTGGTCACCGGCAGCATGCCCAGCCGGATCGATTGTATGTTCAGATTCACCTGCCCGTCCTGCGTCTGAAAGGGCTCCGCCTGGATCAGCAGCACGGAAGAGATTCCCTTGTACTCCAATCTTCCCATCAACTGGATGGTACCTTCGGAAAAAACAATGACCGGATTGCTGAATTGCGCATCCCCTAACGGCTGCGGCCACGGCCAGCGGCTGATAATGTCATTCAATCCCGCCTGTTCTACCTCCAGGATAAAGGGCTCTTCCAGTTGCACCTGGTTGAAAAAATCCGGCCCCAGCTTATGGGTCAGGTAGGGACTGACCTGCTGCGGGTTGGCCGGAGCGGTCGGCAGGTATTCGCCGGGCTTGTAGCGGCACATCCGCAATACGCCTACGACTCCCAGGACGGTCAGCAAGCAAATAGCCCGTCCCCAAAACCGCAGCGGAGACCTTGTCGCAGGCGTTTTTTCGCTTTTTTCTTTTTTCATCAATAACCCTAATTGATTCTTGCTCGTTTATCGGGTTGAGATTATAGTGTTTACCTTGCGAGTTTACAATTTTTTTAAGATTGTGGCACGGGCATCTTGCCCGTGTTTAGTTTCGCCGGCTTGCAGCCGGCATCATTGAACGAAAGGAAATTAAGTGTCGAATCATTTTGCAGATCGTCTGGCCGGCGCCGTTAAGGCCAAGAACACGCCGCTCATTATCGGGCTCGACCCGGTTTATGGTCGGCTTCCGGTATCCATTCGCACGCACCGGCACATGAACGACGAGCGCGACATCGCTTCGGCCGTTGATGCGATATTTGATTTTTGTGCGCGGACGCTCAAGATCGTGGCCCCGATCGTTCCGGCGGTCAAGATCAACATTGCGTATTTCGAACGCTATCTGTGGGAAGGACTCGAGACCTACTATAATCTCATCTCCGAGGCCGAGGCCCTGGGCGTTGAGATCATCGCTGATGTCAAACGCGGCGATATCGGCCATACCGCCCAGGCCTATGCCCAGGCGCACCTGGAAAATCCTGAGTTTGAGGGCACCGAGGACATCATCACCGCCGACGCGATCACCATCAACGGCTTTGCCGGCGCCGACGGCATTCTCCCGTTTGCCGACCTTGCCGATGAGCAGGGTAAGGGCATTTTTGTCTGGGTGCGTGCCAGCAATCCTTCCGCCGGCGTGATCCAGGATTTCGCCGATGCCTCCGGCGTAAAGATGTATGAAAAGCTTGCAGAGGCGGTCGGCGAGATCGCCAACCAGCACAAACGCATCGGCGCCTCCGGCTACAGCAATGTCGGCATGGTCGTCGGCGGCACCAGCCCCGAAGCGACCACCGCGCTGCGTCAGCGCTATCCCAAGTGCTGGTTCCTCGTGCCGGGCTATGGCTCGCAGGGCGCAAGCGCCGCCGAATGTATGCGGTTCTGCGACCGCAACGGTCTCGGCGCACTGGTCAACGCCTCGCGTTCCGTGATTTACGCCTTCGATGAGCCTAAGTACAAGGACCGCTTCGGCGACAATTGGGAAAAATGTGTCGAGCAGGCCGCGCTGGATGCCAAGACAGAACTGACCAAGGCTCGTACGTAACATAATTTTTTTGACGGGATTTACAGGATTAACGAGATTTTTGTCGGTGTTTTCTGTGGTTTGTTTTGAGCTTTGATCATTGGGATTTGTTTTGGATTTCGATATTAGAATTTAGGATTTTCTTAAAAGATGGATCTGTCTTTCTTTAAAAACAAAAATGTCGTCGTGATGGGTTTGGGCCGGTTCGGCGGGGGGCTCGACTCGGCGCGTTTTACCGCGTCCGCGGGCGCACATGTCCTCGTCACCGATCTGGCCAATGAAGCCGACCTGCAGGACTCGGTAGAAGCGTTGAAGGGATTTGATGTCGAGTTTCGCCTGGGCGAACACCGCGAAGAGGATTTTCGCCGCGCCGATATTCTCATCGTAAATCCCGCCGTGCCGCCGGATAATAAGTTCGTCAATCTCGCCCGGCAGGCCGCCGTCCTGGTCACATCCCAGATGGAACTGTTCTTCAAGCTCTGCCCGGCCCGCATCGTTGGCATTACGGGTTCCAATGGCAAAAGCACCACCACCTCGCTCACCTATCATTTGCTTTCGGCCGCCATCGGGCAAAAGGGCGTACCTTACCGCAACGCCTGGCTTGGCGGCAATATCGGACACCAGCCGCTGCTGGAGATCGTCCGTAAGATCAACAAAAAAGATGTCGTCGTGCTGGAGATCAGCAACCTTCAGCTTGAACAGCTTGCCCGCATCCTGACGGCGCCGCATATTTCGCTGATCACCAATCTCACGCCCAATCACCTTGACCGTCACGGCACGTTCGAGGAATACTGCCGCGCCAAGGAAAATATCTTCAAGAACCAGCTCCTCAATGTCGCCGCTCCCGCCGTGTCCATCTTTAACGCCGATGACCCGGTCTCGAGAACGTGGTATGACAAATACAGTCAGCAGCCCGGCCGCCGGTGCCTGCTTTTCTCGGCGGACAATGTCCCGGCGGCGCTTGCGGATAATTTCAAGCTGCCGGGCAAAGCCAATCTTGCCAATCTCGCCGGCGCCTGGACGATCGCTTCCTGCTTTGGGATCAAAACCGAACAAGTTGCCGATTCACTGCCGGAGTTTACGGGCCTTGAGAGCCGCTGCCGGCTCGTGGCCGAGATCAACGGCGTGCGATGGTACGATGATTCCAAGGCCACGACCCCCATCAGCACCATGGCCGCGCTCAACGGCATTGACGAACCCAAGACCATCATTGCCGGCGGCTATGACAAAAAGATCAGCTTTGACGAACTGGGCCGCTGCATCGCCAATCGCGCCAAAGCCGCCGTCCTCATTGGCCAGACGGCAAAAACGATTGCGGCCTCCATCACTGCGGCAGGACACGGCAGTTGCCAGATCCGCTATGCCGATTCCATGGAAAATGCCGTCAAGACCGCCAGTGAACTTGCCGCTGCCGGCGAAGTGGTCCTCATGAGCCCCGCCTGCGCCAGCTATGATATGTTCAAGAATTATGTCCAGCGCGCCGAAATCTTTGCCCTCGCCGTTAACGCCCTGCACGAACCCGTGAGAACGTAGGCTTTTCTTTTATCTCCGGCTAGTCTAGTCGTCCCTGAGAAAGTTTGTGATTTGTATTGAAAAGCTGGTTTGGCGTTGGTTTATGGTTTATTCGGCTGATAAAATCGGGTATAATTTTGCAAGCTTTCATGGAAGATGCGTTCAAAATCTTGCAAAAAGGATTGG
>JAJFTK010000054.1 GCA_021372945.1 Planctomycetaceae bacterium
ACTTAAAGCCTTGAAGCTGGTTTTCTTCAATTTCTTGGCGTTTTGCGCTCATGAAGTGCTAGTTAAACAAAGCTTAAAATAAAGCGCAAGATTAAAATAAAAAAACTTTTCGAGCAATTTTAGTGCCGAACAGGATTGTGACTGTCCCTAATTAAAAAGACACGGGCAAGATGCCCGTGATACAAAGTTCCGTGCTGCATTAGGAACTGAGGCGGCGGAACTGTTTGGGCGTGCTGCCGGTATTTCTTTTGAAAATGCGGTGGAAGAACAAGACGTCGGTAAAGCCGGCGCGAAAGGCAACCTCGCCGCAACTGAGACTGGTAGCGCGAAGCAGCGTCTTGGCGGCCTCGATGCGGAGCATCTGCTGATAGGCAAGCGGGGGCATGCCGAAGGCTTTCTTGAAGGCGCGGAAGAAATAACTTTTCGTAACGCCGGCCATTTGCGCAAGCTGATTCATGGTGACCGGTTCAAGGTAATGCTCTTCCAGCCAAAGACGGATGCGGCTGAACCGATCATCGACAATCGGCGGGTCGAGCGGCTTCTGTGTACAGTACTCCATCAGGAAGTCCAGGATGTGAGCCAGCGTGCGATGCACGTAATAGCCTGATGAAGGACGGCTGCTGTTGAGATAATCGACCGCCTGGACCATCAAATTGGACAGAGACTGGCGATTTTCGGCCGAAAGGATACTGTCTTCAAATAGGGTAGTATCCATGCCGGAATAGAGGGACAGCAATTTCGCAAATGGGAGTTTAAGGGTCTGTTGTGTATCAGTTTCATAAGAGAAGGTCAGTTCTGAATAGACCGCCGTCTGTCGTCGGGTGACAAACTCATGCCTTTGGCCGGGATGTACCAGGACGCAGGTGCCCGGTTCGGCAGGTAGAAAGCGGCCTTTTTTTGAGTACCAGCCCTGTCCTTTTGTGTAAAGAACAATGTGGTAGAAGTCGTGGACGTGCTCAGAAAAGGTCAAACGGCTTCCGACGGCGCGGTCCTGGTCGATCGTGGCGTGCAGCATAATGGGGCGGAATATTGCCGAGCCGGAATAAATACTGGCGATCTGGGGTCTTTCGGGCAGTTTTTTGATCCTGACAAATCTCCGCATGGGATACTATCATACAATAGTTAGGCATTATTGTCTATATGATTTTTGAGACATAAGTATTATCATACAAGGATAACGGTTTCAAATAGAACAACAAATGAAAGAGGAGTTTGAAATCATGCGATTCGGAAAAGCGTTCACATTGATTGAATTGCTGGTCGTCATCGCAATCATCGCTTTGCTGCTTGCCATCATTACGCCGGCGCTTCGGCTTGCCAAGCAAAAAGGGGCGTCCGCGGTCTGCATGACCAATTTAAAGAACATGGCGCTGGGATGGTACACGTACGCCGAAGAACATAACAGCAGGATCATGAGCGCCGAGATGGAGGCGACCGATGCGCGGGGAAACCTTATCGCGTGGATCGGGATGCCGCGCTATCAGAATGGCACCGTCATGGGAGGCACGGAATTTACCCGCACGACGCCGGAGGTTTCGGATGAGCATGAAGAACTAGGGATCGAAAAGGGCGTGCTTTATCCTTACCTGGGGACCACCGAGGCATATCACTGTGTAGGGGACACGATCCGCAAAGGTCCCGATGGTACGCGGATGTATGTGTCCTATTGCGTCCCGCTATGTTTAAATTCAAACAACACGAGCAACAATTTCTATCATACAAAACGGGACAGGATCACAGCGCCGGGAACGCGATTCTGTTTTGTTGAAAGCGGCGAGACGCTCCGGGGCAACTGGATATCGGGCGGGCATTTCGTCATCGCCTGCCCCGAGTACGGCCATTCGGGATACGGATTGTGGTCGCCGATCGCAATCAATCATGGCGACAGCAGCGCGTTCGGATTCACGGACGGTCACGCGGAGCTGCGCAAGTGGCATGATAAGGATGTATTTGAACACTATAACCGCACGGCCAATAGTAATGTGTATAATACCTTTATTCCTGATCAAGGCACGATGAGCGATGACATTCGCTACATTGTAGATGGGTGGGCATACCGGTATAAGAAATAAGCGGTGTTTCGGGCCTGGCTTTTTATCGCCTGGCGTACGCGCGTTTTTTAAATTGCACGGTTGAGAAATCGGCCGTCTGCACGTATAATATCTCTTTGTTTCATACATTTAGAGGTCTGGGATCATGAATGATGTTCAATGGCAGGTCCTGCTGGACGTAATCGCCGGCAAAACGATCAAACCATTACCCGTGGGCTTTATCATTGATAGCCCATGGCTGCCGGGCTGGGCGGGGATTTCCACGCTGGATTATTTTACCAGCGATGAATTGTGGTTCGAAGCGAACAAGCGAGCGATCGAGACATTCCCGGATGTGATGTTCTTGCCGGGGTTCTGGTCGGAATACGGGATGTGCACGGAGCCCAGCGCGTTCGGCGCCAAGTGCAGTTTCCACGAGCGCGAGCTGCCGTACGCCGACAAGATCCTCCGGCAAGTCGAGGATATCGATACCCTGAGCG
Source organism: Planctomycetaceae bacterium (assembly GCA_021372945.1). Taxonomy (GTDB): domain Bacteria; phylum Planctomycetota; class Phycisphaerae; order Sedimentisphaerales; family Anaerohalosphaeraceae; genus 4572-13. The sequence continues at coordinate 2,531 of JAJFTK010000054.1, forward strand.
TTCCCAAGCCGCAGCAGGACGGGCTGGCGCCGTTCATTCTCAATCGTCTAAAGCTCAACCGCAAGAAAATCGAGAAAATGGGGCATACGATCCGGTTCGCTGTGGCGCGCGGCCCGCTGAACATCGCCTCGTTCCTGATGGGGACCACGGAGTTTCTGATCGCTTCGCGAACTGACGCGGACAAGGTGCATACGCTGCTGAAGATCATCACTGACTATTCGATTCAATGGCTGAAGCTGCAGAAGCAGGCGATCGATACGATTGACGGCATCCTGCTGCTGGACGACATCGTGGGATTCTGCGGGCGGCCGGATTTCGAAACATTCGCACGGCCGTACCTCAAGGCGATCTTTGACAGCCTTGACGTGAACGTGAAGTTTTTCCATAATGACGCCGACGGCAAGGTCTGTTCACCGTTCTTGTCGGAGATCGGGATCAATCTTTTCAACTTCAGTTTTCTTCATTCGATGGACCAGATGAAGGCTTGGACGGGCAATAAGGTAACGCTGCTCGGCAATATCCCGCCGCGGGACGTGCTGGGGCTGGGTACCCCCGAGGAAGTGGCCCAAAGTGTAACGCGGTCGATCGCGGGAATGAAGGATACCAGCCGGATCATCCTGTCGTGCGGGGGCGGCATGCCGGATGGAGTTTCGAATGCTAATTTGAACGCTTTTATCAAGGCAGCAGAAAGGACACGATAAGATGAAATCACTAGAGAACGGGTGGATGGTAGTGCTGGTCAGTTTTTTCTGCGTTGCGGCGCTTTTTGTGTTTGGCTCATGCAGGGCAAACGCGGCCCAGAACAAGGCCGGACGCTTCGCGGCCGTGGATGACGGCACGGCGATTACGCTGAAGGCGGACGGCAAAGATATTTTAAGCTATTATCACGCGGTTAAGGACGTTCCGGCGGGCGTGAACCCCTTATACAAAAAGAGCGGATTTATTCATCCGCTGTGGTCGCCGGCGGGCAAAGAGCTGACGCGCATCCAGGCGCCGGACCATTATCATCATTACGGCATCTGGGCGCCATGGACGCTGACGCATATCGAGGGACGCAAGGTGGATTTCTGGAACCTGGCCGAAGGCGAGGGGACCGTGCGATTCGCGGGCGTGGAATCTATCGAAACCAAAGGCGATGCGGCGATCCTGCGGGTCAAACAGGAGCATGTGGATTTTACCGCGGACAAGGCGGGGCGTGTTTCCATCGTGGAAGTGCTGGAAATGAAAGCCCGGCCGGCGACGGTGGAAGGCCGTCCGGCGTGGGTCGTTGATTATACCAGCCGACAGACCAACGTGCTGAATGTTCCCATCGAACTGGACGCGTACCGCTATGGCGGGGGCATTGGATTTCGGGCAACCGAACAGTGGACGGCCAAGAACACTGCCGTGCTGACCTCAGACGGCAAGACCCGTGCGGAGGCCGACGGTACGCGAGCGCGGTGGTGCGACGTTAACGGTGGATTCGATGACGGCAGCAAGGCGGGCATCGTCTTTCTGGATCACCCATCCAATCGCGAGCACCCGGAACCGATGCGGGTCTGGCCGCTGAATACGAACAAGGGGCGCGGCGATATGTTCTTCGAGTTCTGCCCGATCCGGCTGACTTCGTGGACCTTCGAGCCGCAGAAAGAATATGTGCTGCGCTACCGGATGATCGTGTATGACGGTACGGTCAAGCCCGAGACGGCCGAAAGCCTGTGGAAAGAATTCAGTCAAAAGTAGCCAAGGAGAAAGTAATGAATCGAAAGATGCTGTGTTTTATGCTGGCCGCGGTGATCACAGGCAGTTTCTGCTTCGGCGAGCACGTGCTGATCTACAGTAAGAACGGCAAGGGGTATGTGCATAACAACATCGCCGCCAGTGTGGAGTGTTTGAAGAAAATCTGCACCCAGCGGCAATGGACGTTTGAGGCCACTGACGATGCAGGTGTCTTTACCGCCGAGAAGATCAAGGCGTTCGATCTGCTGGTGTTTACCAACACCAATAACGAGACGTTCGATACGGACGCGCAGAAACAGGTGTTCCAGAAGTATATCCAGGACGGCGGCCGGTTCGTGGCGATCCATTCGGCCTGCGGCAGCGAGCGGCAGTGGCCGTGGTTCTGGGAGAACCTGGGCGGCAAGTTCGTGCGGCACCCGGCCTTGCAGCCGTTCGACATCCAGGTCATCGATGCAACCCATCCTTCGACCGCTCACCTGCCCAAGGTGTGGAAGTGGGAGGATGAATGCTACTATGTGAATGAGCTGAGCCCGCGGATTCACATACTGCTCGCGGTGGACCTGCGGACGATCAAGGACGAAGGCAAAGACAAGTACCCGGGCCGCGTGTTCGGCGACTTTTTCCCGCTGGCATGGTGCCAGGAATTTGACGGCGGAAGGCAATGGTACACGGCGCTGGGGCACAAGATCGAGCACTACCAGGACGACAACTTCATCCGCCACCTGGCCGGTGGTATGGAATGGGCCCTGAAGAAAAACGAACAAGCGCAAACAGATAAAAAGGACTAGTTATGAAAAGACGCGATTTCCTGAAGAATTCATTCGTGACAACGGGAAGCCTGATCGGCATGCCGGCGATTCTCACTTCATGCTCGTTTGGCCAAACGGCCAGGAACGGCAAGATCAACATCGGGCAGATCGGTTTCGGCCGCATTGCCCGCAGCCATGACCTGCCGCTGACGATCAAGCACGACATGTGCCGGGTCGTCGCGGTGGCGGACGTGGACAGCAAACGCGCGCAGGACGGTAAGAAATGGATCGAGGATTACTATGCCAAAAAGACCGGGCAGGCAAACTATGTCGATGTGAAGGTGTATGCCGACTATAAGGAGATGCTGGCGGACAAGAACATCGACGCGGTGATCATTTCGACGCCGGACCACTGGCACGCGCAGCCGGCGATGGAGGCGGCGCTTGCGGGCAAGGATATTTACATGCAGAAACCGACTTCGCTGACGATCGCGGAAGGCCGGCAGATGGCGGATGTAATGAAAAAAACCGGCCGGATCTTCCAGCTTGGAAGTCAGCAGCGGTCAACGAACCCGTGGCCGCATTTTAAGCGGGTCTGCGAGCTGGTTCGCAACGGCAAGATCGGCCAATTACAGAACATCAAGATCGGACTGCCCAGCGACCCATCGGGCCCGGAAGAGCCCGAGATGCCGGTGCCGCCGAATCTCAATTACGAGATGTGGCTGGGTTCGACGCCGCTGGTGTATTATACGGAAAACCGGGTGCACCCGCAGAACGGTTACGATCGGCCGGGATGGCTGCGGTGCGAACAGTTCGGGGCCGGAATGATTACGGGCTGGGGCGTGCATCATCTGGATATCGCGCATTGGGGCATGGGGGCCGAGTTCACGGGCCCCGTAGAGATCGAAGGCACCGCCGAATTCCCGAAATCGGGATTGTGGGATGTGCACGGCGATTACAATGTCGTTGCCAAATACGCCAATGGCGTGACGATGAACGTCAGCACTGTTCACCCGAACGGAATACGGTTCGAAGGCACCGAAGGCTGGATCTTTGTGACGCGCGGCAGCACGCGCGTGACCGACAGCGACCCGATGACGGGCGATCCGAACAAGTCGCCGGTGCTGGTGAGCGACCGCAAGATCTATGATGCCGTGATCGGGCCCAACGATGTGCATTTGTACGACAGCCCGGAACAGCATCTGAACTGGCTGCAGTGCATTCTGAGCCGCAAGGAGCCGATCTCGCCGGCGGAAGTGGCGCACCGGTCGTGCAGCGCGTGCCTGCTGAGCCATATCGCGATGAAGCTCAAACGCAAGCTGCGGTGGGACCCCGCCAAGGAGCAGTTCATCGACGATGCCGAAGCGAACGGGATGATCGCTCGCCCGCAGCGCAAGCCCTACGGGACCAATTACGTAAAAGTCTAAGCAGGATTCAAAATAGACGTGAAAGGCGGATCCGCAAAGGTCCGCCTTTTTTATTTACTCGAACTGCACATCGCTGAGAACGAACTGGAGGCCGCGGCGGCCGTTATACGAATTGTACTGCGGCTCGAAGGCGACGCTAAAGACGTCAGTCTCCAGGAGTCTCTTTTCGAGCGGCCCCATGCCAAAGCCAATGCAGCGGACGGCGCCGCTGGAGTCGGAGATGGAAAGCTGCAGGTGGTCGCTGCGCGCCCCGACGCGGCGCGGCGGCGCGATGAGCTTGACGCCGCGCGCGGCAAAGAGCGGTTTGGGGTTGCCTTGCCCGAACGGCTCCAGGGCCGCCAGTTCCTTCATCAGGCGTTCGCTAAAATCGCCAATGCGGGCCTCTGCATCAATCTCAAGAAAGCTCTGCAATTTTTCCTTGCGAATATTCTGGACGGCGTATTGTTCGAAGGCGTCGGTGAACGCGCGGATGTTTGATGGTTCGATCTTTAGGCCGGCGGCCATTTCATGTCCGCCGAAACGAACCAGATATGGCGAGCAGGCGGCCAGGGCCTCATAGAGATTGAAGCCTTCGATGGAGCGGCCGCTGCCCTGGCCGACGCCGCCGGCGGTGTTGATCATGATGGTGGGGCGGTAGAACTCGTCGATAATGCGCGAAGCGACGATGCCGATGACGCCGGGGTGCCACTGGTCGTCGGCAAGCACGATGGTGCGGCGGTCGGGGTGATTGAGGCCGCCTTGCAGGATTCGCTGCTTGGCCTGCTTGAAGATATCTTGTTGGCATTTCTGGCGCAGCTTGTTCTGGTCGCGAAGGTATTGGGCGATCTGAATGGCACGGATGTCGCTATCGGTCGTGAGCAGCTCGACGGCCAGGCGCGCGTGGCCCATGCGGCCGGCGGCGTTGAGCATGGGTGCCAGCTTAAAGGCGACCGCGTAACTGTCAACGTCTCCGGCGGCCAGTTCGGCGGCCTGTACGAGGGCGCGGATGCCGGGAAGACTGGAGTTCTCGAGGGCCCGGAGTCCGTAACCGGCCAGCGCACGATTTTCGCTGCGGAGTTCGACGACATCGGCGATGGTGCCGATACCGGCCAGCGTGGTGGCGTCGAGCAGATACTGGCGAAGCTCGGGCGAGAGCTGACCGCCCTTGCGGCAGGTATTAGCCAGGGCCCATGCCAGTTTGAAGGCCACCATCGCGCCGGCCGAATGCGGGTTGGGATAGGCGGCATTGAGAAGCGGGTGGACGATGGCACAGGCCTGCGGCAGAATGGGGCCGCACTGGTGATGGTCGGTGACAATGACGTCCAGATTCAACTGGCGAGCGCACTGCACCTCCTCGACGGCGGTGATGCCGCAATCGACGGTGATCAGCAGCTTTGTGCCGGCCTCGGCGAGCTGGCGGACGGCGTCGGTGTTTAGACCATAACCTTCATCGATGCGGTGCGGGATGTAGAAATCGACCTTGGCTCCCAGCATCTGGAGCAGGTGCCAGAGGATGGCGACGCTGGTGATGCCGTCAACATCATAGTCGCCGTAGATGGAGATCTTTTCGCCCATTTGGACGGCCTGCAAGATGCGTTGCACGGCGGAATCGATCCCCGGCAGAAGCGATGGATTGAGCAGATCGGTCAGCTTGGGCGCTAAAAAAGATTTTGCGGGGTCGCAATCATGAAGCTGGCGGTTGATGAGCACCTGGGCCAAAAGCGGCGATACCTTAAGCCTTTCCGCCAGAGCGGCGGCATGATCGCTGGCCGGACGGACCTGCCAGACCTTTTTGGGCATCCCTGCTGCTTTCGATTTCACTTTTCACAACCCTTAAGATGTTACGGGATTATAGCGGCCGGGCGAAACGGTGTCAATGCCTGTCGAGGCGCAGCGTGCGTGATGTCAGCGCGCCGAAACCATTTATCTTGATCTTTTTGGCGGTTACGCGGACGATCCCCCAGGCACCCTGGTCGGCGGCAAAATTGACGGCCCCTTCGAGCGTGACATAATGAACGCCGTTATGAAGGGTGTAGCCGCCGGCGTGGTTGTGGCCCGCGAAATAGGCCTTGACGCAGGGATATTTCTCGATGGCCGCGACGATCTTATCGGCGTTCCAGGCGGTGTGTTTTTCGCCCGGTGCCATTAGCGGCAGATGGCCGAAAATAATGACCGGCATATTCCTGGCATCGGCTTCGGCGACAATGGTATCCAGCCACAGAAACTGCTGGAGGCCGACGGCGCCGTTATAGGGCTGCGCGTTGTCGGCGTTCTTGAGGCGGGCCTGGTCCAGCATGTCGCAGGCGTTCTTGACGTTTTGCGAATTCTCGGGCCAGCCGCCCTGTACGGCGTAGTCCAGTGTGTCCAGCACGACAAAACGCCAGCCTTTAAGGTCGAAGAAATAGTAAGGCTGCTGCATTTGAAGTGTTTGCAGGACAGCATGGCGCGGCAGGCCCGCGAAATCGTGATTGCCCAGGACGTGATATTTTGCGGTGTTGACCTGGGCGTAAGCGGCAGCGATAGCCTGCAGTTCGGATTGGGCGTTTTGGCCGCCGTCGATGAGGTCGCCGAGCTGAATGACGAAATCCAGCGTGTTCTGATTGAACGAGACGGTTGCTTTTTCAAGAGCAGGCAGGGCGGCGCGATAGGCGCGTCCTTCGGCACTGTCTTTGTCAGCGTATTGAACGTCCGCGATGACGCCAAACTGAACGGTTTGAGTTTTCATACATCCGCAAAGTGAAATAATTGGGAGCAAGATCAAATATGCAGTGCAGCGCAGGCTCAATAACCAAACCGTCTTGTTGTCCACCAGGCATTTGAGATACCTTTTCATGCATTACCCGTCTATTTGGTGCGGCTGAGCAGTTGGGCTGCCAATTGCCGCAGGATATCGGCACGGGAGTTGAACATCTGCAGCGCATCGACGGCCTCTGTCGTCAGGCGCTGAAATATTTGACGCGATTTTTCGACGCCGACCAGGGCGGGATAGGTCAGCTTGCCTTGCTGTTCGTCCTTGCCGGCTGTTTTGCCGAGTTGTTCGGCGGTGGCGGTCAGGTCGAGCAGGTCGTCGGCGATCTGAAAGCCAAGACCGATCTTCATTCCATATTCGAGCATCGCGGCGATTTGCGCATCGGAGGCATTGCCGGCAATAGCGCCCAGGGCGGCCGAGGCGGCAAACATCTCGGCGGTCTTATTCATGTGGATGTATTCGAGTTGCGCCATAGAGCCATTGACGTGGGGGCCCTCCATATCGGCGACCTGCCCGGCGATCATGCCGGAAGGGCCGGCCGCCTCGGCCAGGGTACGGATCATCCGGACAGCCATGGCGGGGTTTTTGATCTCGCTGGCCAGGACCTCGAACGCCAGCGTCAGGAGGGCGTCGCCGGCGAGGATGGCAGTGGCCTCATCGAACTGCTTGTGACAGCTTGGTTTGCCGCGGCGGAGGTCATCATTGTCCATGGCCGGCAGGTCGTCATGGATGAGCGAATAGGTGTGAACCATTTCGATGGCCGCGGCAGCAGTGAGGGCATCGTGGTTGATCTGGCCCGAAATCATGCGGCAGGACCACAGCACCAGCGCCGAGCGGACGCGTTTGCCGCCGCTTTGCAGCATGTATTCCATCGCATTCTTTAGGCGCGTTGGAATCTCGGTCTGCTCCTGCAGGAGGCGGTCGAGCGTCTTGCCGGTGAGAGCGGACATTTCGGCCAGCGCTGCGGAAAATGTACTATTTACCGGGTTTTGTGTCATATTCGTATTCATAGTCGGCCAAGTCTGGATTTTTCGCTGAAGTGCAGATATTATAACTGCTTTTGAGCGGGTGCAAACAGATAATTCGGCAAAAGCGCGGAATTGAAACGAAACGAAAACGGTGGCTAAGGCAAAGAAGAAAATCCTGATCCTGGGCGTGACGGCGTCAGGCAAGGGCGGTCTGGCCTTTGAACTGGCCAAGAGGCTTGAAGGCGAGATCGTCAGCGTCGATTCGATGAAGGTCTATCGCCGGATGGATATCGGGACGGCCAAGCCGTCGTTGGAGAAACGGCAGGCCATTGCTTATCATTTGATCGATGTGGCCGAGCCGAGCGAATCGTTCAGTGTCGATCGGTTCCTGGACCTGGCGGCGAAGGCGATCGCGGAGATCGAGGGCAGAAAGAAGACGATGGTGGCGGCAGGCGGGACGGCGATGTACATTAAGGCGCTGCTGTACGGACTGTTTGAGGGGCCCGGCACGGATGAGAGTGTCAGGGCCAGGCTGGCGAACCAAATCAAGAAATCGGGGCTGGCGGCGATGCACGCCAGGCTGGCGGAAGCGGACCCGGAGGCGGCGGCAAGAATCCACTGGAATGACCAGAAGCGAATCATCCGGGCGCTGGAGGTGTACGAATTGACGGGACGGCCGATCAGCTCATTCCAGAAGCAGTGGGACGCGCAGGCAGCGCCGCCGGAGGATTGGCTGGTATTTGGACTGCGGCGAACCAAAGAAGCGGAGAGTCACCGGATCAATCTGCGGGTGAAGCGGATGATCGATGAGGGCCTGCGCGATGAGGTTGCGGCACTGCTGGCCGAGGACAAGCCGCTTAGCCCCCAGGCCGCGGCGGCGATCGGGTACGCCGAGATGATCGAGCATTTGAAAGGCAAGAGCGATCTGGAGGAAACGATTGAGCAGATCAAGATCAACACGCGGAAGTTCGCCAAGGCGCAGCGGACGTGGTTCAAGACATTTCGCGGGATGCAGTGGATCGATGTTGCTGAGGAGGATACGGTTGAAACGGTGCTGGAGCGTGTTTTAACGAGCCTACTGGCCTAAGCAGGTCAGCAAATTAAGCCAATATAAGTCGCACCAAGTCTCAATGCTCGCCTGATTTTTCAAATTCCTGCATGATACTCACCGAGGCGGAGGCGCCGATGCGGGTTGCGCCGGCTTCGATGAAGGCCAGCGTAGCGGCCAGGGTTTTGATGCCGCCGGCGGCCTTGATGCGGCAATGTGGGGCGGATGCGGCCATCAGGCGGACATCCTCGAGGCGGGCGCCGCCGGCCTTGTGAAAGCCGGTGCTGGTCTTGAGAAAATCGACACCGCAGCCTTGGGCAAGCTGGCAGACGAACTGAATCTGCTCAGGGTTGAGCGCCGCCGCCTCAATGATAATTTTTAAGAGGACCGGCGGATGCATGGAGCGGCAGATTTTGAGAACTTCCATGAACTGCTTTTTGAGATAGGGCGCATCGCCGGAGATGATCGAGGCAAGGTCGGCAACGATATCAACTTCATCGGCGCCTTGCATGATGACTGCTTTGGCCTCGGCGGCAGTCGATTGAATCAGGTTGGTTCCAAAGGGAAACCCGGCGACGGAGACGACTTTTACGCCGGAACCATGCAGGATGTCGGCGGCGAGGGCGACCCAGCGCGGATGGATACAGACCGCATAAAAGCCATACGCCAGGGCCTCATTGCATACCCGGCGGATGTCATCGGCAGCCGCCATCGGGTCGAGCAGCGTATGGTCGAAGTACTTGGCAAATTGTTCTTTCGTTGTTATTTTCATTTTCAACAGGATTTAAAGCCAGCGTTCAATGAGAGTATACCGGCAGGTTCGATTTTTGGGAATGGAAAAACCATAAATCACGGTAACTCAAACTCGGCGCGATTTTGCTCCTTGTGGGCGCGTCAATGAACGGAGCATGAGAAGCACGGGTCGTAGGCGCGAACCAATTCTTCACAGAGCAGGCGTATCTGCGGCGGCGATTTATCGTTATTCTCTTGAACAAGCTTTAGCAAGTGCTTTTCGATGTTTGAAAAATTGTGCGATGTCGGGGTGACGATATTCGCCTTTTGAACGATGCCTTTGCCGTCCACCTCATACCAGTGGTAAAGCAGTCCGCGGGGCGCTTCCGTGACGGCGCCGGCGGTGCCGGCATTTATCCTGATATGGATATCCTCGTCCTCAAACCGGCTGCTTTCGATGAGTTCAATGCAGTGTTCGACGCCGTCAACGATCTCAAGAGCTTGGGCGATATTATTGTGAAACGGATTATCGCTGGGGGGCCTGAAGTCAAGGGCTTCGGCGAGATCCTTTGTGGTCTGCCGGAGCTTGGCAAATTTGATATTTAGCCGCGCCATCGCCCCGCTCATAATTGAGGACGCTCCCTGCCGTGTGGTTTTCTTGGCAAAGGCATATTCGGTCTCGGACTCGTGGAACGCCGCGTGATAGTCTTCGACAGCGATATTGAGGCCCCTGGTTGAAACGATCCGGCCGCCGTTAATCGCATACTCGTCAGCGGTATCCAGGCAGACGTATTCGGAATCGCAGTGAAAGTCAGGCATGCCCAGATGCGCGACTTCTTCGGCGGTTCGCCTGGCGTTCGGTCGAATCTGTTTTAGCTGTGTCGCGATTTGGCCCACCGCTTCGTTGGAAGGCACGGCCGTAAAGCCTCCGGGCAGATGCGTGACCGGGTGAAGGGCCCGCCCGCCAATCAGACCGGTCAAGGCATTGAAGACGTCTTTTAGGATCAGCAGGTCTTCAGTCTGACGTGTAACGTCGCGACGCATTGCGGGAAATCCGTCGCAGCCGTAGTAATCCGGCATCGCCAGCATGTACAGGTGGACCAGGTGACTGGCCATGATCTGACTGATGCTCATGAGCTTACGCAAGGTTACGGTTTGCGGGCTGACCTCGATGCCCATTGCCTTTTCGATTGCCTGGATGGCCGTGGTCATGTGAGAAACGGGACAAATTCCGCAGATCCGAGAGACGATGTCGCCCACTTCATCAAACCGCCTGCCCACGAGAAAGCCCTCGAAAAATCGCGGCGGTTCAAAGATCTTCAGGCGAATCGCCGGGGCATGGCCCAGTTCTATTTCGATATTGGTTTCGCCCTCGACCCGCGGCAGGTAATCAATCTCAATCTTGCGATGAATCCTTTTCATTTGATCTGTCCGGCCTTCCACTGCGTTGTAGGCTGTCCGAATTCGGTGAATTTGCGATGGATATCGTCGTTGGTTAACCCCATTAGCCTGAATTGACCGGCCAGGGCCCATGCGTTGGCATCCTCCATCGGTCCCCAGCAGCCGTAGCAGGCACGGTGATGTCCGGGACAAAGGGCGCCGCATCCGGCATTGGTCACCGGTCCCATGCACGGTTCATTGTAGGCAACCAGCACGCAGATGTTGGCGGCCAATTTGCACTCGACGCAGACGGAGCAGTTCACGAATTCGGGCCGCTTGTCCAGCAAGAGCGAGATTACCAGTTCGCTCAGGTCGCGGACGCCCATCGGGCAGCCCTTGACGGCTCCATCGATTTTGACGTAATCGTTGATGGCGCCGGTCTTCATGGAATGGACCAGCGAAGTATCCGTATAGACCCGCTTTTCGATCTCCTGTTCTTCGGTCGTATTCTTGATTGCCGGAACGCCCCCGCACACCGCGCACGAACCGATCGGAATCAGATACCGGCTGACCGCACGTACGCGATTGAGTTGATCGGCCTGCCACTGCTCGGTGATCGCCCCTTCAATGAGGGCCACGTCGAAAGGCCCTTCCGGATGTCCCCCGGACTGCAGCATGCGGCAGTAAGTAATCTGAGTCTTTTCAAACATGTCTATCACGTGCTTCTGGAAGTAGATGAGCTGAAACTCGCAGCCCGCACAGCAGCTATATTTGAAAACTCCGATTTTCGGTTGTTCGTTCATCGTCATGCTCAAAGGAAGGTATCCGCGAATCTCTGAATGTCCGGCAGGCAAAAAACAGGACCATCCATGCATACATATTTGGCCCCGATCTGACAATGCCCGCATTGCGCGATCCCGCATTTCATTCGCCTTTCCAGCGACACATAAATATCCGTTGCGGCCTGCCCTTGCAGGATCAAATGGGCGGCCGCAAATTTCATCATTATCTGCGGTCCACAGGTAAATGTGACGGCATCGGACAGGGGCTCGAGTAATTGATCAAAGAGCACGGTCACCAGCCCCTGCCGTACGGGCAAACGACAGTTCTGACGGACTTCATCGGCCGACAGCAGCACATGAATGCTGGCGGACCATTTCTCCAGGTCGTCACTGAAGAGCAGGTCTTCAATGGTCTTAACACCATAAAAAAGATAGATCTCGCCAAAGCGGCTGCGGTTTTCAATCAGATGATGAATCACCGGCCGCAAAGGCGCCATCCCGATGCCTCCGGCGATGACGATGACATTTTTGCCGTCCAGTTTCTCCAGAGGCCAGCCATTGCCGAACGGCCCGCGAAAACTTACTTGCCCGCCGGAATGAAGGGCCGACAAGGCATCTACCACAGTGCCTGCTTTGCGGATCGTTTGAACCAGCATCCGGCTGCGAGGGTCAATCACGCTGAACGAAAATGGCGCCTCGCCATAGCCGGGCAGACCGATCATGGCGAATTGCCCCGGACGGAAATTGAAATCGTTTATCTGCGGTCTCACGTAAAGCGAGAATATATCGTCTGTCTCTTCAACATGCTGCTCAATGATCGCTGTTTGAGGCTCCAGCGGATTTTGGTTTTCATTTTTCGGCGGCATCTCGCTGTATTTCCTTTGCCATTTCAGTCAAATCAATCCCGGTGGGGCACCAGGTCATGCATCGGCCGCAGCCGATACATCCAAAACAGCCATACTGCTCGACCCACGTCGCCAGTTTATGCGTGACGAATTGCCGCATCCGCGCCTCTCGTGACGAGCGGAAATTACCGCCGTGTACCTGGGCAAAGTGCAGTTCCTGACAACTGTCCCAATAGCGTTGGCGGGTGGTCGTCATCAGGTCGTAGCCGGTCCGGTCCTGGACGTTGTAACAATAGCAGGTCGGGCAGACCATCGTGCAATTGGTACAGCCCAGGCAGCGGCTGTCGGCCGTCCGGCGATAGACCGTGTGATCCAAATGCCGCATCAGCAGTTGAGGCAGTCCGTCGGTGTCCAGATGCTTGGTAAAGGAACGTTTGGCCCGTTGTTCGATTTCTTCTTTCTCGCCCAGGTCGGCGGCGGTCGCTCTTTCAAAAAAATCGCGGCCGCCGATCAGCCGCTCACCATTTTCTGAAGCGGGTTCGGCGATGAAATCTTTCTCTCGTGCCGTCAGCGCAACGTCAAATCCCTGCTTGAGCCGCAGAAACGGGCCGGTCCCCATCGAATCGCAGAAGCCGCTGTCACAAGCTTTATTGCAGTTCAGAACGATGGTGACCGTATCGTCTCGCCGCTTTCGATAGTAGTAATCCTCGTATTTGGCCAGAAATGTCCGATCCAGTACACTGATCGCGTGCATATCGCATGGATGAATCGCAAAAATCAACTGCGGCCGTTGGGTCCGCGGGTCGGCCGTTACATACTGTCCGGTCGAGCGGTTGACTGTAAAAAGTTTTTGGCAGCCCGGATAGATGAACAGCCGGGGGCTAAGCATGGTTGAGCAGTAATTCGGATTAAGCAAATCGGCGCTGGCGATAGGCTCAAAGACGGTCTGGCCGCGCCGCAGTGGAACAGGCCCAAGCACGGTATAAATTTCCGCCAGGCTTTTGATCCAGTCGGGCAGACGTTTACGCGATAGAAGATAGGCCTCGCTCATTTGTTTTTTATGCTGCAAAGTTTTTTGTCCGGTATGGCCTGCTGGCGAAAACCGGTTAGCTGCCGCTTAGAACTGCTTAGCGGACTTGGTCCAGAATATCAGCGATTCACATGATGCAAATAGGACAATTCCTTAAAAGACGGGCTCAGATTTGCTTAGATATCGCCAGCACAATGAACCATCCAGTTTTAAAAACACAGCAAAACTTTGTGCGATGCAAAATGAATGGCAATACCGGCTCTTGCGCGTTAAGATAAATCGGATGAACGGTCAGCGGAGAAAAATTAAGAAGGCAGGGGCAGCGGTGATTTGGGAAATTGCAGATGGCCGGGCTGTATCGATTGTAGTGATGGAGCTATTGGCCGTGGTCGCGGGGTGCCGAACCCTGCCGGAAGCGAATTTGACGCCTGATGGAGAATCTCTGAAGGTCCTCACCTACAATGTGGACGTACACGGAGACATGAAGGGGGTTACCGCTTTCTTAAATGAAGCCAAAGGCGATATCGTCCTTCTGCAGGAAATAGACAAACAATGGCAGGCGTATCTGGATGCGCATCTTGTGCCGGCTTATCCGTACGTGTTCTTTCATCATTATCCGAAAGAAGGTGGAATGGCAATTCTTTCCAGGTACCCACTGCCTGGGCCCGAGGTTTTTCAGTCGGCGGCGGGCTGGTTACCGGCTATTTACGTCAAAGTGTCAACGCCGGTCGGAGAGATCGGAATTCTGAACGTACATCTTAAGCCGCCAGTGTCGGAGCACTCACGAGTAACGCTTGGATCGCTGCTGACGACGCCCGGCATCCACCGCAAAGAGATCAACGCGCATCTTGCAAGGGTCGATCCGAACTTGCCGATGATCATCGCGGGCGATTTTAATGAGGATGAATCCGGCAAGGCCTGCAAGCGGCTCAAGGAATTGGGCTGCGTCGATGTACTTTCAATGTACGATCGCCATAGTCCGACATGGAGCTACCCGAATCTGATCTGGACGCTGAGGGACAGGTATGATCATATCTTTATAGAACCGCCAATGGCGTGCACCGGTGCGGCGGTGTTCAAGGTCAAGGCCAGCGACCATGAGCCGGTTGTGGCAGCCGTGCAAATGAATGATGTTGAATGAAGAATGAATGATTTCTTAGGAATTGTCAACCGCTGCACAGTGACAGGGGTCTAATCGGTGCATTGCCGATTAGTGCCTGCATGTGAGACGCTGGTCGAATACGATTGCGGGATCATGTTTTAGCAGTTTGTAATTGAGCTAATTGTGGGCCAGTGACTCCAAGGCAGGCGTGGGAGCCTGCCCCTACAAGGCGGGCGGGCTGCTCGCTTTGCAGCTACCAGACGCGGGGGATGAGGCGGAAGCGGACTTTTTGGGTGTATTCTTTATAGCCGCCAAGCTCATTCTGAAGCATTCGATCCTCCAGGGCGGTTCTTTGGTCATAGCCTTAAGTATACAGATATGAAACTATATCGTTATTTTGTAGAATCATGTTCCCGCCACAGCCCACTCTACTAGACACTCAAACCACCGTAACGCTAAAGCTTGTCTCCCCAAGCAATTTTGCATGCGCCGGGAATAGAACTTATTATTTTACAGTAAAACTCAGGTGGAGTAAGAGGAAAACCTGTTGTAGAATAGTTTATTGCAAGACACCCTCCATCGCAGTTATTTAAGGTCTTGCATTTTTGACAAGCAACTCGTTCCTCATGATCCACTTGGGCAAGATGTAATAAATAATTAACAGCATTATCTTTCAATCCTCTCCGCACATCTCCTACGATTAATTCAGGGTACCTCGAACTCAACATCGCTAATGAACTACAGCCAGCTATTTGGCCGTTTGGCATAAATGCAATATTCGTAGACAAGGCACCACAACCCCAGTGCTCGGATAATGCTTCGCCAATGTGTTTTGAGTTTTGATATAATGGTCCAACTTCAAGGTTAGTACACGTCTTATTAGCTTCTTGCATGTATCGAGCAATATCACTCATTGATTGTACAAAAGCAAGAGACTCTGTTTCTGGCCACAGGACGGTGCCATAAACAGGGCCAAGTTCGATATGTTTAACTCCAATTTCGTGTAAATATCTAACATTATGTTCCATTGTCTTAACTAAATTTGGATGTATAGTAAGACTAACGACACAATCAATTGAACGATTAAGCAATATCCTTAGATGCTGAAGTATAACATCATGAGTGTCATGCCCCATAGAATCCTTACGATACATATCGTGACTTTCATTTGTTCCGTCAAGACTAATAACAACCCTCACATTATTTTCAGCAATGAAGTCAACAATTGCTTCGTTTAGAATTGTACCGTTTGTTTTTACAACAAAGTAAACATCAACTTCCGCTTCATTTGCACGTTGTTGAGCATGGCTTACCAACGCCTTTAAAGTTGAATATTCCAAGAAGGGTTCCCCTCCGGTAAAGATAAACTCTAAAGATTCTGCACCTCGAGATAGATAGATAAACATGTCGATTGCATTTCGGCCAATCTCCGGCAACATTGATAATTTGGGTAATTCTCCTGCAATACAATAAGAACAATGCATATTACACAATGTTGTCAAGAGAATTTCACACGAAACATGTTTGTGCAATGATGGAACAAAGGTGTTTTCAGCGTTCAATTTTTACTTCCCGCTAGGTTGATTAAGAGAACAGTTCCCGCGAGGTTGGTTAAGAGAACACCCCGCTCCTCTACCACCAGGTTGATTCAGAGAGCAACCCGCTCCTTCTCCACGCGGTTGATTAAGAGAACAGTTCCCCCGGGGTTGATTCAGAGAGCATCCCGCTCCTTGCCCATGAGGTTGATTAAGGGAACAATTTCCAGTAGGTTGATTAAGGGAGCAGTTCCCTTTAGGTTGATTCAGAGAGCAACCCGCTCCTTCTCCACGAGGTTGATTAAGGGAGCAGTTCCCTTTAGGCTGATTTAGAGAGCAACCTGCTCCTTCTCCGCGAGGTTGATTAAGAGTACAGTTTCCATGCGGTTGATTAAGAGTACATGCCATAATATTAAGTTCTCCTTTCCTTAGTTTGCATTCTATTTCATCTATAGCATCTATTACATAGACAATATATACGGTATAACCATTAATATCAAGCTTGATATTCTTAGCATAGAATCGTATTTTTAGGCAAAAAGAGTCGGCTACAATTTCACAGTCGGGCAGGTTGGGCAAATTTTGGAAGGGTGGGCTCAGCCCACGCGAAATAGTTAACGTGTTCTTTGGCAAACCGATTTTTTAAAGGTTGTGGGATCACCTGCGGCTAGTTTGCACGAGTGTATACTTCCATGTTATTCAGTGTCTAAGCAGAATGCCTGAGCTATAAAAAGGGAGCGAGGACTTCCTCGCTCCCAAATCACCAGATACCGGGGAGCAGGCGGAAGCGGACTTTTTGGGCGTATTCTTTATAGCCGCCAAGCTCATTCTGAAGCATTCGGTCCTCCAGGGCGGTTCGAAGGACGATGATGGCGGAAGTGATGGCGGCGGGGATCAGGGCCCAGAGCGAACCGAGCGAGAGGGCCGTGCCTGCGGCAAGAAAGATCGCGGCGACGTAGCCCGGGTGTCGGACGACCGCATACGGGCCGGTATCGATGACATGGTGCCCGCGGTCGGTCTGGATGCGGACGCCCGGCTCGAAGAAGCGGTTGACGGCCTCGGCCCAGGCGGCCAATACGAATGAGCCGGCATAAAGCAGCCAGCCAAAAACGACGCCGCGCCAAAGCTGAGGGTCCCACTGATAGCGCTTATCATCGAGGGCGGCAACAACGAGTACGGCCGCATAGGAACCGCTGAGAAAGAGCAGCAGGATCTTGTCCCAGCGTTTGGTGCCTTTCTGGATATGCTTTCGGGCTTCAAAGAGTTCCGGGTTGACGCGGCCGATGTAGATTATGGACGCCGACATCAGGATTACGTTCAGGGCAATAAAGAGCCAGCCGCGCAGCCAATAAATACTGCCTGCCGGGACGAATAAGAGCAGTGCCACGATCACAAAAAAAGCGGCTGCACGCCAGATGAAGGCGGGGTCCCTTGCCGGAGGAGGAATGATCGTGCGTAAGTTCATTGAGCTGCCCTTGATTTTGAAATCCGAAGCACGAAATCCGAAATCCGAAACAAATTCAAAATTCAAAGCACTAAATTCCAAACAAGTGGTGGGCATAGCCCAGTACCCAATTGGAGTTAATTAGCTGCTGGTGCAATCAGAGATTTATAAAAAGGACTTTTCTGCAGAGCATTGGTGATTGCCAATTTGTATTCCTCGGCTGCTTCGGAGTCCAGAATCCATGCTGCATCATAGAGCTTCCACGCCTGGCACTCGTTATTTTCGTAGATAAATTCCACAACGGTCATGAGTAACTCCGCAGGAGGAGATTGTCTTTGCCACGCGACATCGGATCTAAATTTTGAAATCATCCCGTTTAGATCGTTATCACTGAGCGGAGTTTTCGACATGAAGCCGCCATTTGGAACAAAACGCTTTTGGATTATATCATAGGACAGGATTACCGTCGGAAGCGGCGAATCGGTAAACGAACATCCCTGAAAATAGCTGAAGGTCGGGTCCAGTCCTACACATTCGAAAATTCCATCGTTGTTCAAATCTTTTAACTCGACCGCAAGCAAGCCTCTGATGGTATCTATTCTTGCAACCGTACCGTTCACAGCAAAGACAAGATAATCGGAATCTCCATGTGCTCCGCCGTGGTAATTGCAAATGACAAGATCAGCCCTGGCGTCACCAGTCAAATCATGGTAAGCGCTCTCGACCGTAAACCTTCCTACGCTACTTTCGGAATACAGACGCTTTCTGTGCTTCATGATTTCAAAGAAGCTCTTTCCCGATTCGGAGAAATAAGTGCGTACAGTGTAATCCTGAGGATAGTTGTGATAAACGGAATCTAATTCATACAAAAACTGCGGATAGATGTGATAGCCTATAATCAACAGAAGGAACAGAAGCAGCACGTTCAAAATGAGGCCAAGCCAAGTCGCCCTCTTATAAGTGCACCCTTTTCTCATCTAAGTCAGCCCTTTCTGCTGCATACTATCTACGTCATTCAAAAAGCAGGTCGGATTTGTATTCATAATTGGCGCGGAAGTAGGCGACGGCCTCATCGGCGGAGCGGAAGACCTTATTGGCGGTCTGGGTAATGAAGACAGAAGGGTCGCGGCGCGGCATCCATAGACAATAGACCTGTTTGGCGGCCTCATGGGCGTGCTGAAGCTCGCGTTCCACGCCGGAAGAGAGGGCCGGTAGGCCGTCGGGCAACTCGGGGATGAAGCTGATGATCATGTCTGATTGGTCGATGAGGGCAAAGTCGCGGGCGTATATCTGGCTGTTGATGTCGCGCTCGATCTGGCGGACTTCGCTGACATCCAGACTGATGGATTGGCCCAGGACCTCCACATCGAGCGATTCTTTGCCGTCTTCCATTGCCTGCGTGGCATAATAAGGCAAATAGGCCTCTTCGACATCGCCGGGATCAAAACAGGTGAAAAGGGCCTTCATCGAGGCGCGAAAGCGTTCGATCTGAGCGATGATGTCGGGCATGGCCGTGACATGGGTCATGGGAAAGCTCAGATAGGCCTTCTTGCGGCGGGGCTCAAAGGCAAGGCGATAAAAGGTTTCGATGTTGCCCTTGCCGAACCCGCGTGCCAGTACATAATAGGGCGCTTCCGGGCAGGCGCCCTGCTGCATGAGATGCGTGGCCAGGGCCTCCTCTTCACGCCAGACGATGAGGTCCTTGAGCGTATGGCGGGTTTTGTGTTCCTGGCTGAGGCGCAGATGCAGCGGCTCGATGCCGTCGATCATGCAAACAAGCAGGTCGGGGCGGAGCTGGCGGATCTGGTAGAAGTCGAACGCCGGAAAGAGACCATGACGCCAGCGGAACGTGGCGTGGGTATTGACGATGACGTGCTCGTGGTCGCCGGCGCGGGCGATGATGTCTTTGAAGACGCTGCGGCGAAGCGAGTGGAGGCGTCTAAGCGGGATGTCGAGAATGCGGCCCGGCGTGATATCCGGGGCCTCGGCGTACATCAGGCTGCCAATACTGAAAAGCTGGATAGTCTTTCCAAATCCTTTGGCATAGGCGCAGACATCTGTTAGATACTGTCTTTTGTCAATGCCGACCATTCCGGTAACGACGATAACCATATTCTCTCCAAGATTGCTGCTGTATCGAAAGTACTATAATGGGGCAAACAGGTCCTAAATACAATAAGTTTTTTTCGCATTCATCTTATGCATCGGCAGTAAAAGGTCGATTTAATCCAAACCGAGAGACTGCAAACGACAAGACCGAGAAAAACAGGAAAATCGCAGCAAAGATGAATTCCATGAACAATGACAATTACAGCGGCCCACAGGTTCCGGCGGATCCGACAGCGGCCATCGACTGGAAGGATCTTTATAACCGCATTCCCGATGAGGCGCTCATCATTCAATTTGCGGCCTCATTTAAAGAGAATACGCATAGTTTGATCGAAAAGCTGGACGAATCGCTGCGGCAAAACAACATCGAGCAGATCGAAGCCAACGCCCATGCGCTAAAAGGAGCGGCCGCGAACCTGGGGGCGGTATTGCTGGCCAAGGCCGCCTGGCAGCTTGAATATGCCGCACGCAACCGCCAATGCCCGCAGTTTCATTCCCAGATGCAGGCTATTCATTCTGAATACGCCGGCGTGATGGAGCTTTTGGCGCAGCCAAACTGGATCGAGTTGGCCAAGACGTATCATTCCTGAATATCGGATCTCCCTTGAGAATTCACTTGAAGTTTGTGCCGATTGCATAACAATGGTACCTCATTAAGCGGTATAATACAGGTTGGACCAATTTTGAAGGGAGAGAAAATGCGTACAAGAACGATTTATTTAATGGCGATCCTGCTGGCTGGGGGGTGCGTCCCATCACTGCATTCGATCGTGACGGAAAAGACGCTGGTCTATGACCCGGCCTTTGTGGGAAAATTCCAAGTGGAAGATGCCGTTTGGACCGTAGCGGCTGATCCCAACGAAAAATCTTACGGCATCCAGATCCAGGAAAAGGAAGGCAAACAAAGTCTGCTCGTCGGGCGGATCGCCGAATTTCAGGGTCGGCGGTTCCTTGATCTTTATCCATCCAATGATGAAAAGCTGAACACCGGCGACTGGTTCAATGCGCATATTCTGCCGGTGCATACGTTCTGGCAATTGGAGAAGGCGGACGGGCATTATACGCTGAAGCCGCTGAACCCGGATACGGTAAAGGCGGTTTTGAAGGACAAGCCGCAGCTTGTCAAACACGAGCTGGTGGATGAAGATGATCGCGTGGTCCTAACGGATACGGCGGCAAAACTGCAGGATTTTCTGATCGCCGGACTGTCGATCGAGAAGTTTTACGGCGAGGCGTTCGAACTGAAGCCTTTGAAAGATTAGCGGCAACCTGCCGTGCAATAGGAATATCACGGGCGAGACGCCCGTGTCACTGATTTTTTAGCGCCTAGGCAGGTCGGATTACTCTGCAGGGATTGCCGGCAGCGATTACGTTGTCGGGGATATCTTTAGTGACGATGCTTCCGGCGCCAATGGTGACGTTGCTGCCGACCTTCACGCCGGGGCACAAAATGGCGCCGCCGCCGATCCATACATTGTCGCCGATGCTGATGGGCTTGGCAAACTCTTTGCCCGTCAAACGCACGGCCGGGTCCGTTGGGTGCGCGGCCGTATAGATTTGGACGTTGGGAGCAAGCAGCGCATTATCGCCGATCTTCACGGTGTTGACGTCGAGGATGACGCACCCGAAATTCGCGTAGAAATTGTCACCGATCTCGATATTGTACCCGTAATCGCAATAGAAGGACGGTTCGATGTAAAATGAACCCTTTGCTCGCAGCAGTTCGCGAAGGATGGCTTTTCGCCGATCGATCTCATCGGGCCCCGTTCGGTTAAACGCAAAGGTCAGCCGCCTGGCAAAGTCGCGCTCCCTGACAAGTTCCGCATCCAGTGAATTGTACAGTTCTCCCGCCAGCATCTTTTCTTTTTCGGTAGGCATGATGGGCAGTGTATCCGGCCTGCCTGCATACCGCCAGTAAAATGTGCCTTGACGCGACGGGGACTTTGACCCATAATGGGTCGCATGAATGAAAAAACGCGAGAACTGATCCAACAGGATAAGCAGTACCTGTGGCACCCGTTCACCCAAATGGCTGATTGGCTGGCGGGCGAGCCGCTTATCATTGATTCGGGGGATGGCTTTTACCTGATCGATACCGAAGGCCGCCGCTATATTGACGGCGTGTGCAGTCTGTGGTGCAACGTGCACGGCCATCGCGTGCCGCAGATCGATGACGCCATCCGCGCGCAGCTCGATAAGATCGCCCACAGTACGCTGCTGGGGCTGGGGCAAACGGCCTCGATCGAGCTTGCTGAAAAACTGATCCGGATCGCACCAGAGGGGCTGGCCAAGGTGTTTTATTCCGACAGCGGGGCCACGGCGGTGGAGATCGCCATCAAGATCGCCTGCCAATACTGGCGAAATATCGGTCAGGGCACAAAGACCAAGTTTATCGCGCTGAAGGAGGCGTATCATGGCGATACGGTCGGGGCGGTCAGCGTAGGCGGGATGGAACTGTTTCACGGGATCTTCAAGCCGCTGCTGTTTGAGACCTTATTTGCGCCGACGCCGCACCCATACCGTTTCGCGGGGACCTCAGATGAATGCCTGCAATTCAGTCTTTCGGCGGTTGAAACGCTGCTGCAATTGCACCCGGACCAGGTTGCGGGCATAATCGCTGAGCCGCTGGTACAGGGGGCGGCGGGGATGATCGTGCATCCGGCGGGGTTTTTGAAGGGCCTTGAGCGGCTGGCGCGAAAATATAATGTGCTGCTGATCGCCGACGAGGTGGCCACCGGATTCGGGCGGACGGGCAGGATGTTCGCCTGCGAGCATGAGGATGTGCAGCCCGACCTGATGTGCATTGCCAAGGGCATCAGCGGCGGATACCTGCCGCTGGCGGCGACGCTGGCAACACAGAAGCTCTTCGACGCGTTTGCGGTGGCCGGCGACGTCAGCAAGACATTCTATCACGGCCACACATACACCGGCAATGCGCTGGCGTGCGCGGCGGCGATTGCTTCGCTGGAGCTGTTTGAACAAAACCGCATCCTCGAAAGCCTGCCCGCCAAGATTCAGTTAGTTAAGGAGTACTTCGGCCGGTTTAGAAATCTACCCTATGTCGGCGATGTCCGCCAATGCGGCATGATGGGCGGTATCGAACTTGTCCTCGATAAGCAGAGCAAGTCGCCGTTCCCGCCGGAATGGAAGATCGGCGCCAAGGTTTGCGCCGCCATGCGGTCCCGGGGTGCCATCATGCGTCCACTGGAAGACGTTATCGTCCTCATGCCGGCGGTGGGAATGGATATACAGACTTTAACTGCTTTGCTAGACATCATCGAAAACACATTGATCAGAGATTTGCCTGAAATTGTGAATCTGTGACAGAGCCGCCAGGATTGCTCAGACGGCCAAAGCCTTCGGCTTTAAACGGTGTAAACTGAAATGGCGCTGGATTTAAATCTGCCAAAAAAGAATGGTCTCTTCATTACCGGTACTGACACCGGCGTGGGAAAAACCCTCGTCACCGGCGCGATCGCGTCCATCCTGTGCGAGCAGGGCGTAAAGGTCGGTGTCTTTAAGCCCATCGCGTCGGGCTGCCGGCACGACCGCGCCGGCCTTGTCAGTGTTGATGCCGAGTTTCTTGCCCTGTGCGCCCAAACCGATTATCCCCTCAGCATCCTTGCGCCCGTCTGCTACAAAACTCCGGCGGCCCCGGTCACGTGTGCCGAGGTCGAAGGGCGGCCCGTGAATTATGAGGCCATTGGTTCGGCGTACAGATATCTTTGCCAGAACTGCGATGTCGTTCTCGTTGAGGGCATCGGCGGCGCGATGGTCCCCATCGACCCGCGGCATACGATCCTCGATCTGGCCGTTGAATTTGATTTGCCGGCCGTCGTGGTTGCGCGGCCAAGGCTCGGCACCATCAACCACAGTCTGCTGACGATCGAGGCGATTCGCCACGCCGGCCTGCCCGTGGCGGGCGTTGTGATTTGCGGCTATGACCCGGCGAGCGAGGATGCTGCGGAGCGGACGGCTGGCGATGTCATCTGTAATTTCGCCCAAACCAACCTGCTGGCGATTGTTCCGCGTGATGAAGCATCGTGCGTCGAAGAAGGGCGGCTTGGCAGCGGGGTCGTAGAGGCCTTGCGCAAGGTCAATTGGAAGCAGATTACGTGCGGTTAAATCGCGGCGCCGCCGCTATTAAATATTTGCCAAGAGGCATCGCCAGGGGTAGAATCTTTTATTTGATCGACTTGTTTTTTTGAAGAAAGGTATATCCATGCCTACGCGGCAAGCGGAAATCCGGCGCTATCTTGTGCCGGTCAATACGGTTTCGACCAAACAGATGTTTACGGATTGCCTGGTGATCGGCAGCGGGATCGCCGGCCTGCGGGCGGCACTGGAAGCGGCGGAAAGCTGCACGGTGACGCTGGTCTGCAAGGGCTCAGTCTCTGACAGCAACACGTGGAATGCGCAAGGCGGCGTGGCCAGCGTCCTGGCGGCAGAGGACAGTTTTGAGTCTCACATCGACGATACGCTCAGAACGGGCGGCGGCATCTGCGACCGCGCGGTTGTCGAAAGGGTGGTCAGGGAAGGGCCGGACCTGATCCGGCAGTTGATGGATTGGGGGACGGAATTTGACCGCGTCGAAGGCAAGATGGATATCTCGCTGGAGGGCGGGCACAGCCATGCCCGGATCATTCACTCCCACGGCGATTCGACGGGACGCGGCATCGCCGAAACGCTGGTCCGCAAGGTCCGGCAAAATCGCAACATCAACCTGATCGAGAATTTTTTCGCCATTGACCTGCTCAGCGGGCCGCAGCGCGAGTGCGTCGGCGTGCTCGGCTGGCAAGCGCCCGCCGAGGTGCAGATGATCTGGGCGGGTGTCACCATCCTGGCCACCGGCGGCGCCGGCCGGCTGTACCGCGAAACGACCAATCCCGAATGCGCGACCGCCGACGGTCTGGGAATGGCCTGGCGCGCCGGGGCGGTGCTGCGCGATATGGAATTCATGCAGTTTCACCCGACAACGCTGTATATCGCCGGAGCGTCACGCGCCCTGATGACCGAGACGCTGCGCGGCGAAGGGGGCATTCTGCGCGACGTTAACGGCGTGCCGTTCATGAAAGAATATGACCCGCGCGCCGAACTTGCGCCGCGCGACGTGGTCAGCCGCGCGATCCTGGACCGTATGCTCAAAACCCAATCGACGCACGTCTATCTGGACATCCGCCATTTTGACAAAGACCGCTTTCACAGCCGGTTTCCGTTCATCAGCGAGCTTTGCGAGAGCTTCGATATCGACGTATCGACGGACCTGATCCCGGTGCGGCCCAGCGCCCATTACATGGTCGGCGGCGTCAAGACGGATGCCGAGGCGGCCACGAATATCCCGCGTCTGCTGGCCTGCGGCGAAGTGGCCTCGACAGGGCTGCACGGCGCCAACCGGCTGGGCAGCAATTCGCTGCTGGAGGGGCTTGTGTACGGCAAGATCGCCGGCAAGACGGCCATTCACCTGGTCAGCACGCTGGGAACGGTGGGCTATCAGCGCATGCAGTTGGAGATCCCGCCGTCGGACCGCAGCCTGCTGGACGCCGACGACGTCCGCAATTCGTTGCGGGCGCTCATGTGGCGAAACGTGGGCATCACGCGCCGGCAAACGCCGCTGAGCGAAGCCATTGAGATCATCCGCTTCTGGCAGCGGTATGTGATGGATAAGGTCTTCACGAATCCGTTCGGCTGGGAGTGTCAGAACATGCTGACCGTTGCGCTCTTGATGGCGCATGCCGCCGAGCAGCGCAAGGAATCCCGCGGCGTGCATTTCCGCCAGGACTTCCCGCAGCGGGATGATGAGAACTTCGCCCGTCACATCGAACTGGTCAGGGAATGAGCACCATAAGGAGGGTAAACAGTGAAAAACTTGTCAAAACGATTGATTTTACATTGCAGTTTGACAATAGGGGTGTTCGTTGGCTTAGGGATGATTGCTGTTCCCGGTCCTCATGGCGGGTTGGCCATGTTAATGCCGTATATCATAGGATTATTAAATCCTTCCAGGAGCGATCTGCTGTCATTTCTACTGATCTATCCCCCGATTCTTTTATTGGCTGCATCTGGATTTATTAGGAAAGATATCTATCGCATTGTCTGTTCTCATGTTTCGGTTCTAGTTCTGGTTGTCTTTTTCTGCAGTTTTATTCAAAATGTCGATCCACCTGTGCGTTACATTGCATTTATTACGGGTGGTCTGTTTTTTGCCTCAGCGATTCTTTCGTTCATACTACCTGTTTTCCTGCAGCGAACACTTGTTTATTCCAAGAAGCTCATAGTTGGTGAAAGTCTTGCTTCGCTTGTTTTGATTGCTCTGTCCGCAAGTGCAACCACTTTTCAGTGGTTGCCTGAAAAGAAAGTGCCGTTGAAAATACATTCGTGTGAAACAAATCTTCAATTGATTGGTCAACTCGTTGAGCTTTACGTGATCTCTCACCAGGATTACCCTTCTTGTCCTGAATGGTCTGATGCTATGGCAGAAACAGGTTCTTACATTGAACAGACATTCATGCGCTGTCCGTTGGCAAGCCAAGGTAAATGCCATTATGCGATGAATCAGCATGTCACGAAAGACTCACCTGCGGATACGGTGTTGATATTTGAGTCTAATTCGGGCTGGAATCTGTACGGCGGCATAGATATGGCAAATACGACGCGTCATTCAGGATGCTATGTTCTGTTCAATGACAAACACGTCGAATTTGCTTCGCCAGATGAGTTGCAGAAACTTAACTGGGGTGGTGATCCAAATCAGCCATGACAAAGAGACATCGCAGCGGGATGATGAGAACTTTGCCCTCACATCGAACTGGTCAGGGAATAACCCAGGTTTGACCCGCTTTCAGCGAAACAGTTTCATTTTTCAATAAAATCCGGATAGAGTGCGCCCGCGTCTGTCCAGTATAATAATGGTCTCGGTTGGAATACTTGATTTGACAAGGGCATAACGAATGTTGAGCAATTCTTTTTCGTTGAACGGACAGATCGCCTTTATCACAGGCGGCGGGTCCGATATCGGGCAAAGCGTCGCCCAATGCATGGCGGCGGCAGGATCCAGAGTCGTCGTTTGCGGACGCCGCGAGCAGGCCCTGGAAAACACGTGCCGCCGGATCGGTGGCAGCGTTTCGACACTTGCCGCCCATCCCGATGACCCGCCGATGAAAACCATGCGGCTGCAGCCGCGGCTGGTCTATCAGCCGCAACTCTATGATCGCCTGATTTCCGTCAACCCCAGCCGAGCCAACAAGCTGGAATTCTGCATCGGTACGCTTGCTGAAATGTCGAAGGCGATATCTATCAAGTTGTAGACCATTACACAGCACAAAACCGCGTCGCCTACATCTACATCCGCAATATCCGCGGCAAGATGCCGTCCTACCGCGAGACCTTCATCGATGACGGCGACGTGGACATGCGCAAAATCATCCGCATTCTGAAGAAAAACGATTACGCCGGCGTCCTGATCCCCGACCATCCCCGCAAATGACCTGCGCCGCCCCATGGCATGCCGGCATGGCCCACGCCCTCGGCTACCTGAAAGGCCTGTTGGATTCTGCCGAATAAACCGGCCAAATCCCGTTTGAACAAAACCTCGTCCGATGGTATAGTACCGGTTTGAGCGGGTCGGACGGTTGCCGGGTTGAAAGACACCCGGAGGAAAGTCCGAGCAGGACAGGGCACGGTGGCGGCTAACGGCCGCCCGGGGCGACCCGCGGGAAAGTGCCGCAGAAACGACACAGCCGATGACCTTTCGGGGTACAGGCAATGGTGAAATGGTGCGGTAAGAGCGCACCGCGCCGCCGGTAACGGCGACGGCAGGGCAAACCCCACCGCCTGCAAGACCAAGCAGCCGCGTGTTCGGCCCGAACGCCATCGCGGCGGGTAGGTTGCTTGCCGAATGCCAAAGTGTTCGGCAGAGCCGGCCGGCAACGGCCGGTCCAGTGTAATGACCGTCATCCGCTTCGGCGGAGACAGAACTCGGCTTACAGACCCGCTCATTTCTTATTGATGATTGTCGATAGAGGATTGACGATTGTTTGAACGGAAGCTGACAATGAAGATCGTACCATCGATTTGCGTGGTTGCCCTTTGTACCGTATTTGCCTGGGCTGATCCTGTTGACCGGTTTGCGTTGGTGAGCCGGCATGATGTTCACATCGACAAGTTTGAGGAGTTTTCGCCGCTGTCGGTCGGCAACGGCAAGTTTGCCTTCACCGCTGACGTCACAGGTCTTCAAACCTTTCCCGAAGCCTACGCCGACGGTATCCCTCTGACCACAATGGCCGAGTGGGGCTGGCACTCGTTTCCAAATACGAACAATTACAAGCTCGAAGACACGTTTGTCATGGTCGATACCGCCGGCCGTCCCGTGCCCTACGACAGCAATCAAAAAGGCCCGGCGGCTGACTATCTCCGTGCCAATCCGCACCAGATTACACTCGGCCTGCTCGGCCTTGTTCTGACCAAAGCCGACGGCACAAAAGCCGCGCAGGACGACATCAAGAACATCGACCAGCAGCTTACGTTGTGGGGAGGGCTTCTCTCCAGCCGTTTTGAGTTCGACGGTCAGCCTGTTACCGTGCAAACCTGCGTCCACCCGCAGTTCGATATGGTTGCGGTCAAAATAGAATCGCCCCTGATCCCACAGGGCCGCATCGGCGTTTCGCTCCGCTTCCCGTATGCCGCCGGAACATCGGGCCGCGACCCTGCCGACTGGTCGGCGCCCCAAAAGCACCAGACCAAATTGCAGCCGTCGGCGCCGTTTCAATCGCTCTTTGAACGCGTCATGGATGACAAGCGTTATTACTGCCGCGCCGCTTATTCAGAAGGGGCTAAAATTGACAGAACCGACCGGCATGAATACCATTTTACCCCCGCCAAATCCTCTCACCCGTTCGAGTTTAACGTGCTGTTCCAGGAAACGCCCGAATTTGGTGAAACGGTCTCCTTTGAGCAGACGCAATTACTTGCCGCCGAAAGCTGGGAAATCTTCTGGTCTACTGGCGGCACGATTGACCTGTCCGAAAGCACCGATGTTCGCTGGAAGGAACTGGAACGGCGCATTGTCCTGTCGCAATACCTGACTGCCATACAATCCAACCAAAAATATCCGCCCGCTGAAACAGGCCTGACCTGCAACAGTTGGTTCGGCAAGTTCCATCTTGAAATGCACTGGTGGCACAGTGTTCATTTTGCCCTGTGGGACCGCCTGCCCATGCTGGAGCGCAGCCTTTCATGGTACAGCGATATTCTGCCGGCGGCGCGTCAGATTGCCGAGCGCCAGGGGTACAAGGGTGTCCGCTGGCCTAAGATGACCAGTCCCTCCGGCCAGGATTCGCCGTCGGGGATCGGGCCGTTTCTCATCTGGCAGCAGCCGCACCCGATCTATTTTGCGGAACTGGTCTATCGACAAAAGCCCACGGCGGAAACGCTGGAGCAATATAAGGACATCGTTTTTGAGACCGCCGCATTCATGGCTTCGTTTGCCCGATGGGACGATGCCAGCGAGAGTTTCGTGCTCGGCCCGCCGGTGATCCCGGCGCAGGAGAATTATAAGTACGCGGATACGTATAATCCAACGTATGAACTGTGTTACTGGTATTGGGGCCTTGAGATGGCGCAGAAATGGCGCACCCGTCTGGGGCTGGAGGTTGAGGCAAGCTGGCAGCACGTGCTCAACAATTTCTCGCTGCTGCCGGAACGCGACGGCATCTACACCGCGATCGAACCGGAGCCGTATACGAAAACTTCTGACCATCCGTCGATGCTGGCGGCTTTGGGGGTGCTGCCGGCGACGCCGCTGGTGGACGCGGAAACGATGAAAAAGACCGCCGAATGGGTGTACGCCAACTGGCAGTGGGCCGACACATGGGGATGGGATTACCCGATGCTGGCGATGACGGCGGCGCGAGTCGGATTGCCCGAACTGGCGATCGACGCGTTCTTCATCGAATCGAAAAAGAATCTTTATTGGCGTAACGGCCACAATTACCAGCGTGAAAATCTTCCTCTGTATCTGCCGGGTAACGGCGGGTTGTTGACGGCGGTGGTGATGATGGCCGCCGGGTGGGACGGCTGCCCCGACCGCCCGGCACCCGGGTTTCCTGAAAAGGGCTGGGTGGTCAAATTCGAAAACCTCAATAAGATGCCGTAATCTATTGTTAAAGCCTCGGAGAAAACACATGAATCGAAAAATGCTCTGCTTGTTCTTCTTTGCTGTGACCGTTTGCGGTATATTCGCCGAAACTGGGTGGGACCATTACAAATTGTGGTACAATAAACCTGCGTCCGAGTGGCTCCAGGCGCTTCCCGTCGGCAATGGCCGACTCGGCGCCATGGTCTATGGCGGCGTTTTCGAGGAAACGATCCAGCTCAATGATGACACCGTTTGGGCCGGTCCGCCGGTGGCGCAAATCAAACCCGGCTTTCAAGAGGCGATGCAAAAGGCAAGACAACTCTGGTTTGATGGGCAGTATACAGAGGCCGAGCGAACGATGCAGGGGGCGATGGCGGCGGAAGTGGAGCCGCGGAGCTATCAAACGCTCGGGGAATTTCATCTCAAGATGCTCGCAAGTCCGGAAGGGGCCGAATACAAGAATTATCGCCGCGAGCTGGACCTGGACAGGGCGGTGGCCACGACCTCTTTTACGCTCAACGGCGTGACTTATACGCGCCAGGTATTCTCATCAAAACCCGCGCGGGTCATCGTGGTTCGGATGACGGCTGATAAACCGGGGATGCTTTCGCTGGAGGCGTCCCTGGACCGGCGTGCGGATTGTACGCTGGAGACTTCACAAGGCACGCTCGACATACTCGGACAGGCGCAGCACGAGAGCAAGCATTTGGGAGTGAAGTATCATTGCCGCGTCCGCGCGCAGGTTGAGGGCAGCGCGGGGGGACGGCTGATCTCGAAGGAAAAAGGGCTGCGGATCGAGAATGCGGATACGGTTACGTTCTTTATTTCTTCCTCGACGGATTACAACATCAGCGATCCGGCAAAGCCGCTGACCCATGATCGGCGAGCTGCCTGTGACAAGACCATCGCCGAGGCGATGGCGCTGGACTATCCTGCATTGCTGCAGGCCCATGTCACCGAACAGCAGCGGCTGTTTCGAAGATGCGGCCTTGACCTCGGCGGGTGGGAAAAGGATAGTGTGCCGACGGATCAGAGGCTTGCGGCCATGAAGGAAGGCGTGGAGGATCCCTCGCTGGCGGCGCTGTATTTTCAGTACGGGCGCTACCTGCTGATGTCCAGTTCGCGGCCGGGGGATCTGCCGGCGAACTTGCAGGGCATCTGGGCAGATAAGATTCGCCAGCCGTGGAACGCCGATTATCACATCAATATCAACATCCAGATGAATTACTGGCCCGCTGAGATCACGAATCTGTCGGAGTGCCATGAGCCATTTTTCGATTTTGTCGAACACCTGACTGGGGCGGGGCAAAAAGCCGCCAGCCAGGCCTACGGCTGCCGCGGAATGACGGCCTCGCATACCACGGATGCCTGGCTGTTCAGTGTTCCTTTCGGGTCTGTGAAATGGGGGTTGTGGCCGCACGGGCTGGGATGGTGCTCGCAGCATTTCATGGAACATTACCGTTTCACCGGAGATCGCACGTTTTTACAGCAGCGGGCCTGGCCCGTGCTGAAGGACTGTGCCCTGTTCTACCTGGATTACCTGACCCCGGATCCTCGCACGGGAAAGCTCGTATCGGGGCTGGAGAATTCGCCGGAGAATACGTACCTGACGCCGGACGGGGCCAAGGCGAATGTCTCGATGGGCGGCGCGATGAGCCAGCAGATCATCTGGGATGTGTTTACCAATACGCTTGAGGCGGCGACGATCCTGGGGATCGATGATGAATTTGTTCGCTCGGTGAAGTCGGCCAAAGATAACCTGGCCGCGCCGCAGATTGGCGCCGATGGGCGTCTGATGGAGTGGGCGCTGCCGTTTGAAGAGGCCGAGCCCGGGCATCGTCATATGTCGCATCTCTTTGCGCTGCATCCCGGCCGTCAGTACAATATCTACGACAGCCCCGAGATGGTTGCCGCGGCTCGCAAGACGATCGATTACCGGCTGGCGCGCGGCGGCGGGCACACGGGCTGGTCGCGGGCGTGGATCATCAGTTTCTGGTCACGCTTCCATGAACCCCAAAAGGCCTACGAGAACCTGGTCGCGCTTTTTACAAACAGCACGCTCTCGAACCTGTTTGACAATCATCCGCCGTTCCAGATCGACGGCAACTTTGGCGGAACCGCCGGGATCGCCGAGATGCTCTTGCAGTCGCACGTGGGTGATTCGGAAAAGGGCTACCTGGTCGAGCTTCTGCCGGCGCTTCCGAAAGCATGGGCCGACGGACACGTCAGCGGGCTTTGCGCCCGCGGCGGATATGAAGTGGACATTACATGGAAGGACGGTGTCCTGCAGGAAGCGGCGGTTCGCAGTAAACTGGGTCAGCGAGGCCGCATTCAGTATGGCCGGACGATTCTTCCGATCACGCTGCAGGCAGGCCAATCCAAGACGTTTAGCGCCGGCGAGTTTCAGGCGCCCCAGACGCCCGCTAATGCCAATGCGCTGGTGCTTTGGTATTCCAGGCCTGCCGAGAAATGGGAGCAGGCGCTTCCGGTTGGCAACGGCCGCATGGGCGCGATGGTCTTCGGGCAAACGGCGGCCGAGCGGATCCAATTTAATGAAGATACGCTCTGGACCGGTCAGCCGCAAACGTATCAGCATCCGGGGGCGGCCGAGGTTCTGCCGGAACTGCGGAAGCTTTTGTTTGAGGGCAAGCAGAAAGAGGCTGAGCAGCTTGCGTCGGAACGATTCATGTCGGTCCCGCTGAAGCAATGCGCCTACCAGCCGTGTGGCGATCTGCGGCTTACTTTCGACGGGCATGATTCGTTCTCCGATTATAAGCGCAGTCTGGATATCGAAAATGCTGTTGCGGATGTCGCTTATACGAGCAATGGCGTGCGTTTCAAGCGGGAGATATTCGCCAGCTACCCCGACCGGATCATCGCCGTGCGGCTGACCGCCGATAAGCCCGGGGGCCTGTCATTTGGGGCTTCGTTCGATTCGCCGCATAAGGAACACCAGCAAAAGGCGATTGGCTCGGATGGATTGGTCCTGTCTGGACGAGTGACCAAGCGAGGCGATAATGATACGGAGAGCCTGCTGCGTTTCCAGGCGCAAATGGCGATCAAGGCAGAAGGAGGCAAGGTTGAGGCGTCGGATGATCGCATCTCGGTAAGCGGCGCAGACAGCGCGACCATTCTTTTGACCGCGGCCACCAGCTATGTCAATTATAACGACATTTCGAAGGATCCGGCGGCCGTTTGCAGTAAGGTCATGGAGTCGGCACTTACCCAATCTTATGAGGATTTGAAAGCGCGGCATGTTGACGATTACCGCAAGCTGTTTGGCCGTGTGAAGCTGGACCTTGGGACGACGCCTGCGGCACAGCAGGAGACGGATGCCCGGATCGCGAATTTCAAAACATCATCTGACCCGCAATTGGCAACGCTTTATTTTCAGTATGGGCGTTATTTGCTGATCGCCTCCAGCCGTGAGGGTTCGCAGCCGGCGAACCTGCAGGGCGTGTGGAACGAGAGCCTGACGCCGCCGTGGGGCAGCAAGTACACGGTGAATATCAATACCGAGATGAACTACTGGCCCGCCGAGATGACGAATCTGTCCGAATGCGCCGAGCCGCTTTTTGGGATGATCGCCGATTGTTCAAAAACCGGGGCGCTGACGGCCAAGACTTTTTACGACTGTCCCGGCTGGGTGCTGCACCACAATACGGATCTGTGGCGCGGAACCGCCGCCATCAATGCCTCAAATCACGGGATCTGGCCCACCGGCGGGGCGTGGCTGTGTCAGCATTTGTGGCTGCATTATCAATACACGCAGGATGTCGATTTCCTGCGGACACGGGCCTACCCGATCCTCAAATCCGCCGCGGAATTCTTTGCCGCTTACCTGGTCGAGGATCCTCGCACACCCGAGAAATGGCTCATTTCCGGGCCGTCCAATTCGCCTGAGCAGGGCGGCTTGGTGATGGGACCAACAATGGATCATCAGATCATCCGCAGCCTGTTCGGCTGGTGCATCGAGGCCAGCCAGATACTGGATGTCGATGCCCAGTTTCGCAGCAGGCTGATGGAACTGCGCGGCCGGATCGCGCCGGACAAGGTCGGTCAGCACGGCCAGTTGCAGGAATGGCTGGAGGACGTCGACGATCCGAAGAATCAGCATCGCCATGCCTCTCACATGTGGGGCCTTCACCCCGGCAATGAAATCACCCGCGACGGTACGCCCCAGCTTTACGCGGCGGCTCGCAAGTCGCTCGAAATGCGCGGCGATGGCGGCACCGGCTGGTCGATGGGCTGGAAGATCAACCTCTGGGCACGGCTGCACGACGGCGACCACGCGTACACGATGCTGTCCAATCAGCTCACGCCGGAGCGCACGCTGCCGAACCTGTTCGATACGCATCCGCCGTTCCAGATCGACGGCAACTTCGGGGCCGCCTCCGGCATCGGCGAGATGCTGCTGCAATCGCATGCCGGATTTATCGAGCTGCTTGCCGCATTGCCGTCCGCCTGGCCGGCCGGTTCCGTCAAGGGTATGCGGGCCAGGGGCGGGTTCGAGGTCGATATGGCCTGGCAAGACGGCCGGCTGACGCAGGCGACCATCAAGAGCCTTGCCGGGCAGCCATGCCTTGTGCAATACCGCGGCGCAACGCTGAACCTGAAACTGCAAAAGGGTGAATCGAAAATCCTCACAGCAGGCGATTTTGAACCGAAATTCTAATCGAGTAGTCGTATGAATCAGTCTGTGCCTTCGAATAAGAGTGCCTTTGAGGAAGCGAAGAAGGTTCTGCCCGGCGGTGTGAATTCGCCGGTGCGGGCCTTTGGCGGTGTCGATGTTGACCCGGTTTTTATCGCTTCCGCTCAAGGCGCCTACGTCAACAGCATAGAAGGCAAGCAGTACATTGATTACGTTGGGTCGTGGGGGCCGATGATCCTTGGGCATGCCCATCCGCAGGTGGTCGAGGCGATCCAGCAAGCGGCCAGCAAAGGCGCTTCGTTTGGCGCTCCGACGTTGGCCGAGACGGAGCTTGCCAACAGAATCATCGCGGCTGTTCCATCCATTGAACAGGTGCGGCTGGTCAGCAGCGGCACGGAAGCGGCGATGACGGCGGTGCGCCTGGCGCGCGGCTTTTCCGGCCGCGACTTGATCATCAAGATGAGCGGGTGCTATCACGGTCATTGTGACGCGATGCTCGTCAGCGCCGGTTCAGGACTGGCCGAGCACGGGATGCCATCGAGTGCGGGCGTTCCGGCGAGCATCGCCGAGCAAACGCTCATCGTGCCGTTCAACGACTTGCAGGCAGTTCGCATTGCGTTTGAGAAAAATAGGGGGCGCGTTGCGGGTATCATCGTGGAACCAGTCGCCGCCAATATCGGCGTTGTCGTGCCGGAAGAAGGGTATTTGCAGGGCCTTCGCCGCTTGTGCGATGAAAACGATGCGATTCTGATATTTGACGAGGTCATTACCGGTTTTCGGGTGGCGTATGGCGGCGTGCAGCAGCGATATGGCATTGCCGCGGATATCACGTGCCTGGGCAAGATCATCGGCGGGGGCCTGCCGCTGGCGGCGGTCGGGGGACGCAGGCAGATCATGTCAAAGCTGGCTCCGCTGGGGCCGGTTTATCAGGCGGGCACGCTGAGCGGCAACCCGCTGGCGACCGCCGCGGCGAATGTCACGCTGGACTTGCTGGCCCGTCCGGGGGTGTACGAGAAGCTGGAACAGACGTCGGCGGCGTTGGAGGACGGGCTGCGCCGGTCGGCCCGGAAGGCGCAAGCCGCAGTGACGATCAACCGCGTGGGTTCGCTTTTAAGCTGCTTCTTCACGGAAAAGCCGGTGCGCAATTTTGCGGATGTGCAAAGTACGAACATCCGGCAGTTCAAGACGTTCTTTTCGACGATGCTGGAACAGGGCATTTACCTGGCCCCGAGTGCCTATGAGGCGTGGTTTGTAAGCCTTGCACATACCGAAAAAGAGATTGAAAAAACCATCAATGTCGCATATTATGCTTTTTGCAAAGCACAAAATACGAGATAAGGACTGGAGAAAAAATGGAACCTATTCCTTCAAAGCCGCATGATATGGTTGATGTAACGGATTCGCTGGAGGCGGTCGATGCCGCCCGAGGCATGAGATTCTTCCTGTTCTGGTTTGTTCTTTTTCCTGGTTTGATCGTTCTCCAATTGATTTTCTGGCTGCATTACGTTGGGCGGATCGCGCCGAAGGAGACCTCGGAGCCGACGGTATCGTGGGTTGAGGCTTTGTCGCAATATGGACTGATCTCGCTTGCGGCACAGTTACCGCAGGAGCAGCAGGCCGACGAAGCCGGGCAAGCAGCCGCTGAGAGTTCGCAGGGTACGGCAATTGAGCAGCCCGCCGACGCCGGACAGCAGGTGACCCAGGCAGAGATCGAACAGGGGGTTTCGGAGGTGACGGGCTCCAAGCCGGATATGGCGGCAGTGGAACCTTCGCCGGATGAACAGCCTGAGGAAAGCGGTAATATGCTGGCGAAGCTGAAATTGCCGTTCCTTCTGGCCAAGGGGATTGTGCAGGTCTGCAACTTCCTCATCCTGTTTGCGGCGATTCTTTATTGTTTGATCCTGCTGCTTTGCCTGAAGATATCGCTGGTAGGGCGGCTGGGCGGCCTGTTCCACATTACCAAGTCTTTCCTGATCTCCCTGCTGCTGCTGGTCGTGCTTGTTCCGTGGCAGGTGCTGCTGCCTCATGTGATGGTGGGCACGCTCTGGCGGCCGGACGAATTATTCAGCGGATGGACGAATATGCAGGATTCTGCTTTCTGGCAGGTGCTGTATTTTCTGCGGTTTACGGGTCTGTGGCTGCTGGCGCTGGTGCTGCTGTTCTGGTCCCGCACGCGCTTTGTCAAATGGCGCCGTGCGACGCTGCGCCGTCTTGGCGTCCTGCGCTAACGGAACGCAGGCTTCCAGCCTGCGTTGCCAATCAGAAAGGCTCTGGCAATGGACAACGAACACTCAGGCGGC
This sequence comes from Planctomycetaceae bacterium, assembly GCA_021372945.1. Classification (GTDB taxonomy): domain Bacteria; phylum Planctomycetota; class Phycisphaerae; order Sedimentisphaerales; family Anaerohalosphaeraceae; genus 4572-13. The sequence goes on from JAJFTK010000054.1 coordinate 39,212, forward strand.
GATGAAATCTTTGAAGAACCCATCGCCGACGAAAATCCAAATCAGTCGGGTCTGCCCCTTTGCCCCAATTGTCTGACGCCTTGCAGCCCGCACGATTACTATTGCCCCAATTGCGGCTCTAATTCGCCAGTCAACCCACTGGCGACGTACATGCCGTTGCAGAGCATTCGCTTCGAAGCGGGCGTCTATGGCCAGCTTTGGCGAAAATGCTGGAGCCCCCAAACCCATCTGCTCAAACGAATAGCATACATCTTGGTTTTCGTACTGTTTGTGCCCGTGTTGCTGGTAATAGGGCTTCCAGTCCTGCTGTGTCAAAAACCAAAACCGCACAAAGCAGAAACAACATGATTCAGGGATCACTTATTTTTTTTACTTTGTCATTTTGCATTGATTTTTAATATTTGATTTAGTGGCAAGGGGCAGTCTATTGAAAGAAAGAATCTCCTTTATTGGCATGGGCATCATGGGCACGCCGATGGCGGCCAACCTGCTCAAGGCAGGCTATCCGTTGACCGTTTATACGCGCACACGGTCGAAGGCAGAGCCGCTGCTCGCGGCGGGGGCGGCCTGGGACGATTCGCCTGCGCAGGCTGCAAGTTCGGCCGATGTTGTGATCACTTGTCTTCCGGATACGCCGGATGTCGAACAGGTTCTGCTTGGCCCACAGGGAGTGACCGAATCGGCGCGCGAGGGCCTGGTTTGTATCGACATGTCCACGATCAGCCCCGAAGCCACAAGGCGCATGTCCGAGGAGCTCTTGGCCAAAGGCACGGTCCTTCTTGATGCCCCTGTTTCCGGCGGGCAGATCGGCGCGGTCGAGGGCAAGCTGTCGATCATGGTCGGGGGGCCGGCGGAGGCGCTGGACCGGGTCCGCTCCGTTCTCGATTGTCTTGGCCGCGCCGTCACCCATTGCGGGCCATCGGGCTGCGGCCAACTGACCAAACTGGCCAACCAGGTCATGGTCATTCACACGATCATGAGTATCGCCGAGGGACTTGCCTTCGCCGAACGGGCCGGCCTCAATCTTGAAACCACGCATGCCGTGACCTGCGCGGGGGCCGCTTACAGTCACTCGCTGAAGGTGCTGGGGGCCAAGATCCTGGCAGGCGATATGAAGCCGGCGTTCATGGTCGATCTGCAGCTTAAAGACCTGCGGCTCATCATGGAGACCGCTCGCCAGACGGGCCAGCCGCTTCCGGGGACGGCGCTGGCGATGCAGCTTTTGCAGTCACTTTCAGCGCAGGGACGCGGACGCGACGGCACCCAGGCCCTGATCGATATTCTCCGGCAGCTTGCGGGCAAAATGGCTTCTCGCTAAAACCATGTCGCTTGTTTTACGTAGAGTGGGTTTAGGCGATTGTTCCCCGCCGTTTCATTGATAGAATGGACTTATGGAGCTTGAAATGACAGAGTTGACCATACCTCGAACGCTGCGCTGGAAGAGCGGCAGCGGCGGCTGCCTTGAACTGATCGACCAGCGGCGGCTGCCAGGTGAGCTGAAGTATATCCAGTGCACCACCTGCGCCGAGCTGTTCGATGCGATCGTTACTCTGGCGGTCCGCGGCGCTCCGGCGATTGGGGTGGCAGCCGCGTTTGGGGTTTGCCTGGGACTTCGAACGCTGGCGGACAATGCCTCGGCGACGGAGGCGCTCGAGAACATTGAACAGACATGCCGATACCTGGCCTCCAGCCGGCCGACCGCGATCAATCTATTTAGAGCCCTCGAGCGGATGCAGAAGAAGGCCCAACAGCTTTCGTACACGATGCCTAACCTGACGACGGCGAGCTTCAAACAAGCTCTGCTCGCCGAGGCGCAGGCGATCGAAAGAGAAGACCAGGACATGTGTTTGGCGATCGGCCGGTGCGGGCAGTCCCTGATCCCTGACGGCGGGGCGATCCTGACGCACTGCAACGCCGGGGCGTTGGCGACGGCTGGAATCGGCACCGCGCTTGCGCCGATGTACACAGCCCACCGGGCGGGCAAACGGTTCCGGGTCTATGTCGATGAGACGCGGCCGCTTTTGCAGGGCGCCCGGCTGACGGCCTGGGAGTTGACTCACGCGGGGATTGAGGCGATTTTGATCTGCGACAACATGGCGGCCTCGCTGATGCAGAAGGGACAGGTTTCGGCTGTGATCACGGGCGCCGACCGCATCGCGGCCAATGGCGATACAGCCAACAAGATCGGCACGCTGGGCCTGAGTATTATAGCAAAGTTTTACGACGTTGGGTTCTATGCGGCCGCGCCTTCGACCACGTTTGATATGACGATCGCAAGCGGCGACCAGATCCCGATCGAACAGCGCAGCGCCGACGAAGTTCGCTTGATACAAGGCGTTTGCGTCAGTCCAAAAGAGATTGCTGCCGTTAACCCTGCATTTGATGTGACGCCGCATGAGAACATCACCGCCTTCATTACCGATCGCGGCTTGTTTGGTCCCGGCGAAATAGGGAGACAGGGTCTTTGAAGACAAAGTCCTGAAGCGGGTTACGGCCGCGCGGGACTCAGTTTTTTTTCCATACCTGGATTTCCGGGCTTACGCCTTCCGCGGGCATGATCGGCCAGCAGGCCAGGGACATCCAGTTCTTTTTTGGATTCAACACACGGGTATGACGAAACGCGGCCGATCGCTCGTATTGCATCTGGTTGCTGGCCAATGCCTTACGCAGTCCCAGCGCCTCAGGAGTTTGCAGGTTGAGCCATTCATCGGAAGTGATGATGTACGGCGGCAGTTTATTCTGCTCCGCAAGCATCTGCTGCAGGGACGGCACGCTCCAATTTTCGATCACCTTATAGCCATACCGATTCAACTTTGGCCCATAAGGTCTGCGGATGCAGGATAGCACAGGCGTTTCCCGGGAGACATTTTGAACGAACCATTCAGCCGTTCGCGTCCGTGAATCTCTGGCCAATTCAAAAACCAGTGCGGCGCAGTAAAGAGCCGAACAAATCAGCCCGGCGGCGCCGGCTCCAAGCGCGGCCCGGCTCCATAATCGGCTGCGTTGCTGCCAAACCTGCGCCGCCGCGAAACCCACCGGCAGGTAGAAGAGCCCCATTATCGGCAGATAGTAGCGAATATAACTCATTTTAATCTGCATGGATACGGCGACATAGAAGAACACCAGGGGGAAAACAATCGCCAGCGTATTGAAAAGCAGGTGCTTGCGCATCGTGACGGCAAGCGAGACCACGATCATTGCGATAAGCGGCCAACCGATGGCGCAGTAAAACTGTCTCAGCGTTCCGACCAACTGCGGCAGATACCCCGCAAACTCCTGGTTAAAATCCTTCACCCCTCGGCCGCCGACCCAAACCCCCATGCGTTCCCAGTACGCCATTGGCCAGGGGATGATATTCTGCAAGAGCGCAAACAAGAATCCAAAAACGGCGATCGCCAGGAGCGTGTTGCGGCTTGCCAATCCCCGCAGGCTTGTTTTCCAGTTGCGCGAACTGGCATACAGCTTCTGCAAGCGCAGTCCCGTATAGGCCACCGCAAACGCCGCCGCGTAAAAAAGCACCGGATCCTTCGTTGCACAGGCAAACGCGAACATTGCCCCCATCGCGACATGATCCTTCCACTTATTCAAGGCCGTGCTGCGCAGCATAAAATAAAAACCTGCCGTGATCCACAGCATGGAGGGAACATCCACGCATGTCGTATGGCTATAATAAACGAAACCATACGTAAGCGCGGTGCAGACCGCCGCTATGAATCCCGCCCACGAACTGCTGTAATAAAATCGTCCTGCCAGGTAAATGAATACCACCGTCAGCGCCGACATGATCAGCACGTTCACGCGTGAAATTCTGGCCAGTGTTTCCAGCCGCGATGGCGTTATGACCTGCGCGCGCGTCTGTCCATTGAAGGTGACAGGCTCGGGCTTGCGTTCCCAGCCATTGATAAAAACCTTGTAGATCGTTCCGTCGATTAGAAATTGCAGCCGCGGATATTTATAGTCCCACTTGCCGTATAATTTGGGCATCTCACGCAGAACCGTAATCCCTTCTATCGAATCCGGCGACCACGGAACATATCCATCCATGCCCCAGTTGAACGCAAAAAGGTTCAAGACCAAATTCAGGCAGACGGCGATAAAAAGGAAGGGCCCATCCTTTTTCCAAAAAGATCGGCCCTTTGTCTCTTTCAAACGTTTCTTCATGCCTGCGGGATTTAGTTCACTGCAACAACCTGCTTAACGTCGGTCACCTTTTGCCTGAGCATGCGTTCCACGCCCATCCTCAGCGTCATCTGTGCCCCCGGGCAGCCTCTGCAGGCGCCTTGGAGCCTCACGCGGACGGTTTTATCAGGGTCAATGCCCACCAGTTCAATATCGCCGCCGTCATTTTGCAGCATAGGACGGATGGAATCGATCACTTCGGTTACTTTGGCTTCAAACGACTTTTCGCCGCATCCACAATTATCGCACATATATAGACTCCTAATCTAAAGTAGACTACATTATATACAGACTTTTACGCTTGAACAAGAGAAGAATTCAAAAAGTGAACTTCGATGGTCCGGAAAACCACCCCAAGAATCTAGCTGCTCACCTCAATCAGTTCAGGATCGCTCTGGGCCCGCATGATGACCTCTTCACAAGAGATACAGCTTTCGGCGCTCAGGCGAATGCTCGAGTCCCTGCCTAAAAGCACGATCTTGAATTGCCCCGGAACTATGCCCAGTTCGTTCCTCAGATCGGCATTCGCTGAATCGGATTCGAGAATCTCCTCGATTTGAATGTCATAAGTATCAAGTGCACATCTGCTCCCCGATAGGGCATCCATCTGCAACTGATATAACCGATCATCTCGAGAAGGGGAAAAAACAAATAAATGCCTTTTGCCGGATTGCTCTTCGGTCAGTTTTTCAATTTTTCTGAGTCCTTCTCGCATAATCCGCTCCTTTCAGCCGGAAATATTATAAACTCGCCTTTATCCTTTTGCTACGAAAATATTGCCGCTGAGCCCGCTTTATTTTGTATTTTTCCGTTTTTTTTGCTATGCAGCGGCATTTCAGCAAGAACTAGGCAATTCTCTTAGTCGAAATCAGCTTGATGCGCAGTGTTTTGAATGCATGAAAAAGCAATATGCGGGCGGATGATAAACTAGCTATTGAACGTTAAGAATGCCAGTCTATAATGATGACCTATGAATGCCTCAAACGCTATGACCGAAAGGACGAAATTTGTATTCGACCCGATCGCGCCGCACTACGACCGGTGCAATCATTTATTCAGCTTTGGGCTGGACAGGCGATGGCGCGAGGCGCTGGTCCGCGCCGCCTGTCCGCAGCTCAATGAGGACGTCCTCGATATTTGTACGGGCACTGGCGATGTTGTTTTTGACGTGCTGAGATACAGCCCCGCGCGAAAGGTGACCGGGATCGATCTCAGCGAACCGATGATCCACCTGGCACAGGAGAAACAGATACTGCTTGGCTCACGAAAGTGGATGCGCCAGGCGAGACTTTGCTGGAAAACCGCGGATATCATGTCGGCGGGCCTGGCGGACGGCGGTTATGACCTGGCCACGTGCGCCTTTGGGATACGAAACATCGCGGATAGGTCCAAAGCGTTCCATGAATTGAACCGGCTGCTCAGGCCAAATGGCCGGCTTGCCATCCTGGAGTTCTCATTGCCCTCAAACCCGCTCGTCCGGCTGGTTTATCGATTTTATCTGCAGATCCTGATGCCTGTTTTTGGCCGCGCGGTGACAGGCCGGCGCGATGCGCTCCGATATCTTTCAAAATCAATTGTTCACTGGCATACATCGGTTGACTTCAGGCAGGAACTCTCCGCGGCCGGATTTAACGAAATTCGCAGTAAAGCTCTGACCCTCGGTATTGTTACGCTCTGGCTGGCCCGCAAGGACGATCAGAGGCCGTACGGGTCATAAAAGAACGGGTCAAACGGCATAGATTCTATCTCGTCCGGCATTGCCGAATAGCTGAAACTGCAAATCTGCGGTTTAACGAGTTTGCGGTAATCCTTCATCTTCATCCAAACCGACTGGTCGTGTTTGCCGCTGAAGAACACAATTTCCTTATCCCTGGCAAGGGTTTTATCCATAAGAGTGGGAAGGTTGTAGAGATTGCCGAACGGCGGCTCTGCCCCCAACTCACTATCGGCGAAAAGCCTTTGAAGCTCCTCTTCACTAGCCAACTCGACAGAATCGGTCCGAAAATGTTTTTGCAGGGCGTAAATATCGATCTTCCGATCCGCCGGAAGGACGCAAACCGTATACTCACCATCGACTTTAACCACGACCGCTTTGGCAACCTGGCGGGGCGGGATCTCTTCGACCGTGGCCAACTGATCGGCGGTGAAAACAGGTTTGTGCTCCGAAATCCTGAACTTTGATCGATTTTCGTTTAAGTATTCTATGACGGTCATGATCTGTCCCCTTATTCTTAAGTCAACTTTTCAGTCCCTTCAAACAGGTGTGACAGCACCGCATGGGGCTATTGCTTATTACGATCTGAAAACTTCCAGGTTGTTCAAAGAAACAAAAAATCAGCGATGGCCAGGGCAAAAATACTCGAATTCGATCCAAATACAAATTGCCGGGCTGCTAGTCCGCAAGGGCCTCGAGGATTCCGTGGATGTCCACATGTTCGCCGACCAGGGTTCGCAGCCGCAGGACCTTGTCCATGTCGTAGGAGCGGATCTTAAAGCCCAAGTCCTTCATGCGGGCGCTGACTTTGTAGGTGTCGTCATTGCTGAAAAGCACGGGGATCTGGCTGCTCTTGAGCAGCGGTTCGATGGTTGGGTGCGGTTCAAAGCCGCCGGTCAGGATGATGCCTCCGCTGGGCGTGCCGCGCGACAGGAGCAGGATCGCGATGAGGATGTTATCGACGCGGTCACCGGGCATAATGACCAGGGTATTTTCGTGGATGTACTTGATGGCGTTCTGGGGTTCCATGGCGGCCACGACCGTTTCTTCGATAATATTGGAGAGTCCCTCGTGTCCGCACAGAACCTGGTAATTGAATTCTTCGGCAAGCTGTCCCAGCGTGAAGGTGGTCAAATGCTTGTCATAGGGGATCGCGCCGATAAGGCGCGTACCCATCAGAGCCAGTCCTTTTTCGACGGTCTGCCTGACCTTATCATATTTTTCCGCAATGACCTTGTTCAAGATGACGCCGATGATCTCGACATCGTGGTTGCCAAAGAGCGCCATGCTCAAGGCGATCTCATCGAGCGGTTTGCCAATGCCTCCGGCGGTTACGATAATGACCTTGGCGCCGAGCAATTGGGCGACGCGGGCATTGGAAAGTCCAAAACAGCTTCCCACGCCGGCGTGGCCGGTTCCTTCATAGATGAGGACCTGGTGGGCCTTGGAGAGCCGTTCATGGCAATGCAGGATCTGGTCCTCCAGCGGTTTAACATTTGGGTTCTCGATGAACTTGCGGGTAAAATCGCTTTCGATGGCGATGGGGCTCAGGTAGTAGGGTTCTTCCTTCATATTGAAGACTTCGTGCATCAGTACGCCGTCTTCGTCGATGTTTTTGTCGTGATAGCGCACATAGTGCTGGCCCACGGGTTTGCAGTAGCCGGGGTTAATGCCCTTGTCATGCAGAAGCTGCATGAGGCCCAGGCTGAACGAGGTTTTTCCACAATCCCTGAGGGTGGCGCTGATATAGAGCGGCTTCATGGGTCTCCATTTCAATTAAGTACGGGCACCATTATAAACGCACAGCCGGGAATTTGCACCTAAATAAAGACCGCTGCATTCAAGAGGCGATCCATGGCTGATCGGAGGCGGAGGCAGTCTGAGATCGGATGCCGGTATTCTGAGAGTCAGCGGAAATATCTATGATGGGGCGGCCAGCCGGCCGGCTTTTGCAGATCAAAGGAATAATATGGACCAGTTTGTCGAACTCGCCGCATTTGGTTACATAAGCCGATGCGCCTGCATCTAACATGGCTTTTTTCTGTTCGGCCTCGTCGTACATGGAAAGGCCGATAATCTTAATATGCGGAAGCCGGCTGTGGATGGCTTGGGTTGCGGCAATTCCGTTCAGGCGGGGCATATTAAAATCCATCAGAACCACATCGGGCAGATACTGAGCGAGTCGGCCTGCCGCAGCAGACTGGCCGATGTCAACGTAGGAACCGGCTTTCGGTCAGCGCAAAAAAACGATACGCTCCGTGCAGGAACTCTCCTGTACATTGCGCAGCATGGCGGTTAAGCGGGATTTTTGAGTTCCTTTTGTATTGCCTTTAGGAATTCATCCACGCGATCTTGAAGCTCAGCCGTCAAGTTCATCTGCTGCTCGATAGAGGCGGGTTCTATGCCGAAAATGACAATTTCTTCAGGTGACTGGCCGAGCATTCGAGCTAATTCGAGAACTTTGATGATATCGATCTCGTGCAGGGAGAGATGCGTGAGTTTCTTAATGGAATTTACATCATCAGGTGTGAAGCGTTTGATCGTGCCCGGCTTTAGTCCCATTTTGGCGCAATCGATCAGGATGACTTTCCTGCGTCCGGCGATGATATGCAAGAGGCTCATCCCGCCGCAGCCGCCGTCATAGTATTCGACTGTTTCGGAAGGAAGTGTTCCGGCGGCGGCTAGTTTGGCCAAACGATTGACGAGTTCAACGCCAATGCCTTCATCGGCCATCAGCGGATTGCCGAGCCCTATCACGATCACTGGTTTTAGATCTGCCATCAAGACAAAGTATAGACCTCATGCGCAAAACGGCAAACAAAAAAAGCCGGACGAAGATCGCCCGGCTGTTCGGAGTTCACACTTATTGTGTAACCCTGCAAAAACAAGCTAAAGCTTGGACTCTTACAAGCTGTCATTGCGGTAACTGGTCGGCCGGCACGTCCTCAACGCGCAAGTCGCCGTAGATGACGCGATAATCCTGCGCATCCTTGGGCTTGTACCAGAAGATGGCTTTGGATGCGTCTCCAACTTTCACGCCATTTCCGGCGTAGTGCCAGTCCTTGTGGCCCTTGGCTTCAAAGAGCGTCAGGAACATCATGCCTTTCATGAAACTAACGCCAAGCTGTTTGGACTCTTCCGGCGATAAATTCAATTTGGTTACAGCGCCTTCCAGCAGCGGCACCTTCTTCATATAATCATCGACCGTGATACTCTCGGGAAAATAGCCATCGGTAAACAGTTCGGTCCAGACCTTAAGTCCGGCGATAAAATCCTGTTCCGTCGCGTCGGAAAGATCCATTTGGGCTTCCTCCAGCGTATAGCCTGCCGGAAGGTCCATGCTGACCAGCGCATCGTCCACCGGAACATCGAATTCAAAATTCTTCAGGGTCGTCGTTTGCGGACCGATGCCCAGCGTGATCTTCACAGGCAGCGACGTCTTTACGTCCGCCCAAATCTCGATCTTCACATGTTCGCTGCCGGCGGCGTAGCCAACTACCTTTCTGCCGTCGAGTTCTTTGACCCCCAATTTGACAGGGGCATATTGAGGCTCCGTCTGCGTCTGCACCTGGCGGATCGTCTCGCGGACGAACTTCAGGAACTCCTCCGTTCCGAGCCCGAGCGGCCCCTTCATATCGAAATAAGATCCCGTCTTCTTTTCATGCTGCAGGACGAGCATCCTGCTGTTTTCGGTATCGAGGATCATCGTCATGCCCGGCATGGTTGAAATGGTCCTGCGAATACGGCTGCCCTTCACGATGTCGTGCATGGTCGTGCCGGACTCTTCAAGACCAGTAATAAAATCATAGATCAGGGTTTGCGCCGTCATGAGGGGGCGTACGATGTCGGCAAACGTCGGCTGCACAAATGCGACTTGTGTCCATATCACAAACCCTACGATCAGAACGGCCGCGGCGGCCGTCAGCTTTGTCATTCGTGTTTTCATGAATGTTCTCCACGCGTTTGGCTTTACAGAAACATTGTTCTGTTGGGCCGTTTCCAAGCGGCCCAGCAGGTCGTCAAGGACGGCCTGGTTGACTGTTGGATTGGTTTTCACTTTGATGTCTTTGAGCGTCTGTTTTATTTGGTCTGTCGGTCTCATACTGTCACCTCGCCATTCAATAATGACCGCAGTTTAGTGATGCCGTACCGGTATCGGCTTAGAACGGTTTTAATGGAGGTTTGCTGCATCGCGGCGATCGTGCTGAATTTCATCTGGCCCTGCACGTGCAGAATGACGGCTTCACGCTGCTCGTAGGGTAATTGGGCCATCGCGCCGCGGAACTGCTCGAACGCCTCGTCCTGCAGGAGCCATTGTTCGGGCCGATCGAAGCCGCCGGCAGGCGGATCAATCTCGTCAATGCCGACCTCACGATGCCGCGCCTTGGCACGATTCACATTGCGGGCTCGATTGGCGACGCAGGTCGTCAGGTAGCCTCGCAGGCTGCCGGTCACGCTGAACGTACCGATGCAGTCGATGAAACTGATAAACGCATCATGCACGGTATCTTCAGCCTGGCTGGTATCGGTTAAAAGCCCTGCGGCGATTCGCAGCAGGTCATCCCTGTACTTTTCGTAGATCCGGCACAGGCTCGACCGATCCCCTTTCCTGAGTTTCCAAATCAGCATTTTGTCTTCGATCACAGCATTTCTCCGCAAATCTTGACGTCCGGTCGTCAGCTATAACACACCGGAACTGCTGGAAATACTTTAACAACGGAAAGATTTTTTTAATGGGCGTATGAGGCGAATCAAAGGGGACGGATCTGAACTTCAATTTTCTGCCGAGCCTGCCGCCAGGACATTTCAGGGTAAAAACCAAACGCCAGGGCAGATGCGGCCTTTGTGGCGGCAATAAGGGCCTTTTCGGGTCCGACGTGCAGGTTTGCAGCCAAACCCGCCAGAAGAAAATCGCCGCATCCCACGCTTTTGAGGATGCGCTGACGGAGCATGGCCCTGCAGGAAAAGGCCCTTTTTGAATCCAGCAGAATGGCTCCTTTTTTGCCGCGGCTGACAAGTACGTAGCGCGTGCGTTCGCATAGCGGCCGGGCGGCGCCAATGATCTGGGCGGCAGTGTTGCCGACAGGCCTGCCTGACAATTCAGATAATTCCTCAAGATTCGGTTTGATCAGCATTAAAGGAATGGATTCAACGATTTGCTTATATGCGGGCCCGGAGGAATCCAAGCCAATGCGAGCTCCTTTTCTCTGCAATTTTTGGATCAGCCGGATGATCCTGTCGGAGTGTTCGGCAGGCATTGAGCCGGCAAATAGGATGACGCTGCGAGAATGAACCATCGCCGTCAGATCGTCTGAAAGTTTGTCAATCGTTTGGTCAGCGGCTAAATTGCACTGAGCGCGCAGATGCATTTCACGTTTGTTGACCGTATCGACAACAGTGACGTTTTGGCGCGTTCGACCGTTCACCGGCGTTAAGGCCAGATGAATGAGCGGGTCGTGGATGGCCAGGCTCAATTGATCGTAGTCTTGCAGCCCCCAAAGACCCGCCGCGGTGTTTTCAATGCCCATCCAGGCCAGTGCGCGGCTGATGTTCAAGGCCTTCCCCGCGGCAACGATCGTCTGCCGGTCGAGCGGCTTGTGGTCAGCCCAGTCCAGACCGGCAGCATAGCATGTGATATCCCATGCCGGACACAAGCCAACCGTGATGATGGATCGTTTTCTCATCTCGGCCTGCCATTATAGAGCAAGACGAAATCGGTTTAAAACAAAAAAGCCCTGCCTTGGGGCAGGGCTCGAAAGACACCTGAGTGTATTCTTAGCGGGTAAATTCCACATGGAGATAATGCGTGGAGCAGGAAATGCAGGGGTCGTAGGCCCGCACGAGCATTTCCATCTTCTGCCGGAGGGCATCTTCGCCTTCGTGCATAAACTGCGGCACGAGTTTTTCAAAGTCCGCCTGGATATTGGCATGGTTCTGGTTCGTGGGGATGCAGCAGTTGCCCCACGTGCATTCGCCTTTCTTGTCGAACTCGTACGCGTGGAACAGAATGCCGCGCGGCGCCTCGATGGCTGCATAGCCGCGTCCGGCACGCAGTCGAACCTGAACGGGCTCAAACCGGGTGCCTCGGGTCAGCAGTTTATCGATCAGCTCCAGGCTGGCTTCCACCACGTGTGCGGTTTCGGCAAGCTGGGCGACGCTGTTCATATACGGGTTGCTGCAGCCTTTTTTGAGGCCGAACATCTCGGCGACTTTTTTGCCCAGCGGGCTGAGCAAGTGTCCGTTGTTATTAAAGCGGGCAAGCGCCCCGGCAAAGTAGGAATTGCGGTGCCATTTGGCCCACTTGGCAGTCGATTGCGCCACCATGTACTCATTGGCCACGTTTTCCCATTTGTTGACGGGCATATCGGGCTGGCCGTTCAGGTCGGTGCTGGTGATGGTGCCGTGATAGAAGGTGTAAGTCGGCGGATTGGTTTGCCGCAGCGAAACGTATTCGGTCGGACGCTCGAAATTGGGCAGATTGCCCGCGACGCTGAGCACGACCTTGCAGATATCCACCAGGTCGGGCACGACATCCTCCAGGGTCTTCTTGAGATCGCGCAACTCCTGCTCGGTCGGGACCCTGGTCATTCCGCCTGGAGTGAGCGTGATCGGGTGCGTGATGCGGCCGGCCAGCAGGGCCGACATCTGGTTGGCCACGCGATGCGCCTTGACGATCTTCAGCACGGCCTGCGTGGCCTTGGGGACCAGCGAGACCACCGATTTTTCGCCGAACAGGTCCGGCGCGACCAGGTAACCCACGTGCAGGACGTGGCTTTGAAGCTGTTCGCTGTAGTGCATCAGGTGACGGACCAGGTCCGTCTGTTCGCTGACGGCCAGGCCCAGGGCGTCTTCCACGGCCTTGGTGGCGACCAGCGAATGGCTGATGCTGCAAATGCCGCAGATACGGCTGACAATGGTCTGGATGTCATCGTAGCGGCGGCCGCGCACCATGGCCTCGAAAAAGCGGGGCGCCTCGGGCACCTGCCACTGACATTTTTCAATGATCCCGTTCTTGATATTGACCACGATGTTGCCGTGGCCTTCAACGCGCGTGATGTGATGCACGCTGATGTTGATGTCTTTACCGCTTTTGACATTGACCACGACTTTACCCTCTTTCCCGGCTTGAGCGTTTGTTATTTGATTGACGTCTTTGTTCATGTCGTTTCTATCCTTACTTGCTGTTAAACAGCACCATCTTCTGTTTCAAATCATCGACGGTCAACCCGTACAGGGTCATCACCTCCTGTGCCGCATCCACGTTGGGATTCTCGGCCATTCCGCGGCAGCCAAAGCATCGCCAGCCGGCCGACGGGCAGGGCGCGCCGCAGCCGGCGCGAGTGATCGGCCCCAGGCAGATCTGGTTGTACTCATAGCGGCAGATGGTCTCCTTGGCCTTGCATTCGACGCACACGGGGTAGTCCGGCACAAACGGTTTTTTGCCGACCAGCAGCGAGCGGATGATCTGGGCGAACTCGGCGCCGTTGATCGGGCAGCCGGGGATCTTGAAATCCACCTGCACGACCTCGTCGACGGCCTTGGTGCGTTCGGTATTCAGGTGCTGCATCTGGCCGTCTTTGCCGTAAACGCACTGACGCACTTCATTGAAGTCGAAATTATTCTTCATTTTGTTGACGCCGCCGATGACGGCACAGGCGCCCAGCGCGATCAGGATCTTGGCGCGGCTGCGGATGATCTCCAGCCGGTGCTCGTCCTCTTCACGCGTGATCGAGCCTTCGATGATGGCGATGTCGTACTCGTGGCTCTGTTCGCTCATGGCCTCGCGCCATTCGACCACATCCACGACGTCGATGAGCTTGAGAATGTCTTCCTCCAGGTTCACGATCTGAAGCTGGCAGCCTTCACAACAGGCAAAATCGAAAATTGCTACTCTTGGTTTAGTCATTGTTATATCGCCTCCGGCACTGTCGCCAAATCGCTCCATCGAAAGACCGGCCCATCCTGGCAGACATACTTGTCATTGATCTGGCAGTGACCGCATTTTCCGACGCCGCATTTCATTCTTCGTTCCAGGTTGACATAGATCTGATCGTCCGGCACCCCCACTTCGGCCAGGGCCATCAACACGAACTTGTACATGACGGGCGGCCCGCAGACCAGCACGCGGCTCTTGGGCAGGTCGCTTTCGATCTTAGGGATGAGCGTGGTGACGACGCCGACGTTGCCGTCCCAGCAGTCATGGGCGGTATCGATCGTTTCTATAACGGTCATGTCCTTGCGTTCCTGCCACAGGGCGATCTCTTCACGGTACAGCCGCATGTCGTAGCACTTGGTGCCGATGAGCACGGTGATGCTGCCGTAATCGCTGCGATGATCCAGGGCATAACGGATGAACGACCGCTGCGGCACCAGCCCGATGCCGCCGCAGATAAACACGAGGTCCTCGCCCTTAGCCTGCTCGATGGGATACGTGGAGCCGTACGGCCCGCGGATGCCGACCTTGTGACCGACTTCCATCTTGTGGATGACCTTGGTCACACTGCCGACGTTGCGCACCACCAGTTCAAGCCCTTTCTGCGTGGGCGATGAGGAAATGGAAATCGGCGCCTCTCCGATCCCGGCCACCGAGACCTCGACAAACTGTCCCGGCGTGTACTGCCAGTCGCCGCCGCTTTCCTTTTCCAGATGCAGGAACAGCTCGGTCCCATTGAGCATCCGGCGTTTGGAGATGACGGCCAGCTCCGGCAGGTAAATATCTTTCTGACCTTTGCAGCATTCACACATCGTATAATTCTCCTTTTACAGTTTCAAAGCGCAGGTTAGCCGATTTCCGTTCGTTTCATCAGTTCGTTATAGACCTCGACAGGGTTGGCGATCTTGGCGGTGCAGGCGGTAATGCAGCGCCCGCAGCCCACGCAGGCGATCTGGCCGTCGATCTTGGCCGGAACGTACTTGCCCTTTCGATACAGGCGATGACGAAAACGGTCGGCACGTTTCTTGCGGAAGTTGTGATCGCCGGCGACGGTGGCGAAGTTCTGCAGCAGGCACCCGTCCCACGCCCGGTAGCGGCAGCCGGTCTTAAGGTCCCAGTTGACCTCGTCCTGCACATCAAAGCAGTAGCAGGTCGGGCACACCTGGTTGCACGATCCGCACGAATAGCACAATCTCGCCTTTTCCTCCCACACAGGATGCTGATAGCTTTTTTCCAGCAGCTTGGGCAGGAACGAGGGCTTGCAGTCCAATTTGTGCTGATTGAGCCATCCTTCATTTTTGTCCCAGACGGCCTTACGGGCGCCGAGGTCGTTCTGTGACGCGTCCCTGGCGCCATTCATCAGGCTCAGCAATTCCTTGCCCTTGTCCGTTGCGACCTCGACGACGTACGACGAACCGATATTTGTGACGAGCATGTCATAGCCATGGTCGATCGTGGCGGTATTCATCGATGAGGCAAAGACGTTCGGGCTGGGCCGGGCCACATCGCAGGCGATGACGGTGATCTGTTTGCGCCGGTTCATGTAATGAACATCGTATTCGCCCTGGCTGAAAAGCATATCCATCTGATTGATCGCGGCCATGTCATAAGGGTGCACGCCGATCAGGACGGTCTTCTGCTGATGGCAGACCGATTGGCTCTGGCCGTTGACCTGGAAGGTCAGCAGGTTCTCTTGCTGCGGCAGGACGTATTTTTTGGGCGGCAGGATCGTCACGTCGTAATCCAGACGCAGATCCTGCGCGGATTTGAGATCGTCAAAAGCGAACCGGTCGCCCTTGGCCTGCACTCCAACCACTCTCCGGTCGGAGGCGATCAAAGCGCTGACGAACGACTTGAATTGTTCCTTGGTTACTGTGTGTACGCTCATGGTTTCTAATTTCCTCATTCCTGTTTATTGTTCTCTGTTAACCCTATAGATAATAGGGCAGTGTTCCCAGTTCCATCGCAAGGTCGATACTGATGACCTTAATGCGTTTAGGCGTTTCCAGATAGCAGGGCGACAGACTCAAAATGCCCTTGATGCCGGCCTTGATGAGCTGATCGGCACAGGTCTGCGCCGCTTCGGCCGGTACGGCCAGGATCGCCAGTTGTATGCCGCGTGAACCGACGGACCCGATGCGGCTGACATCTTCGATCGTGCGTCCGCCAATGCGGCGGCCGATCTTCTGGCGATCGTTGTCGAAAACGGCGGCGATGTCAAAACCAAACAGCGAGAAGCCGTGATAGGAGGCAATGGCGGTTCCCAGGCGACCGGCGCCCACCAGCGCCGCCCGCTGCGTGATATTGAGCTTGAGGATGCTGCGGATCTGCTCGGCGGTCGATTGCACGGGGTAGCCGATCCCTCGCGTGCCGAAGGCCCCGAAGTAGGAAAGGTCCTTGCGGATCTGCGGGGGATTCAAATGCAGGCGCTCGGCGAGCAGTTGGCTGGAGATATACCCCTGGTTCTCGCTTTGCAGCGTTGAAAAGGCCCGTAAATACCGGGGCATTCGCCGAATCGTCTCTTCCGGGATCTTGCGATACTTCATGGATCCAAGTCCTTTTGTGTTTGCGCTCACATTCACAAACCCGCGTCAAACATAAAAGTTTGGAATCGCACTGTCAAGGACGAAATAACGAATTCTCTGGTACAACAAACAATTTTTTATTGTGAAAAGAGCATAAAAAAGGGGAAATAAACCCTTGGTCTCTACGAACATTTTTATATGATGTTGTGAAACAAATCACAAGATGTCAAAATCGCTTCCTGAAGGGATTACGCTGGAAAACTGTGAACCCTTGCGTTATGAATGCATTTGACAGGCGATATTTTTGCGCATTAGGAGAGAAAGGATATGAAAAATCAGGATTTTCAAAGCAGACACGGCAAGCGGCTGGAGGACCTTTTCTTTCATCAGCAGGACCAGCTTCTAATCGAACAGTTTCATCGCATGGAGCAGATGAAGAAAACCAAGGAATGTCTGTCCAAGGTTTCAGGCATCAAGGATGACGAGGTGCTCAACAGGCTGATGGAACTGGACATTCCGCCCCAGATCGCGGCGTCGTTGGCGTTCATTCCTCTCATCGAAGTGGCCTGGGCGGATGGCAAGGTAGAGGAAAAGGAAAGAGGAGCGGTTTTGAAGGCGGCCTCGAAATCGTTCTTTGCCGAATCCGCGGGGGATATGACTTTGCTGGCGCAATGGCTCAGCAAGCGTCCGCCGCGAAGTTTGCTGGACGCATGGACACACTACATGGAAGGGCTATGCCAAAGCCTGACGCCCGTTCAAAGAGAACACCTCAAACAGGAACTCATCGGCCATGCGCGACAGGTCGCCGAGGCCGCCGGCGGCTTTCTCGGCCTGACCAGCAAGATCTCTGAGGCCGAACGCAAAACCCTCGAATACCTCGAATCCGTCTTCGATTAGATCATAGATGCGACCTCAAGGCAGCGGTTTACGCAAGTGAATTTGCAGGCTCTTCCTCCAAGACGCTTTTTAAGACTTTGATCATACAGGCATCCGCATTGTTACCATACAAAACCAATTCTTGTACTTTGTACGTCAGGGCAGTTATGATGCAACATGCCGATTCTAGTACAAATACCTGTAATTTAGAGAAATTTTGCTTGCATCAGCGAACAAATGTGATAATATCGTAATATTACGATATATGAATATATGTGAGGCAAAGAGCCATGAACACCCAGAGCATCCAGGAAAACCTGCTTTCTGACGAGACATTGGACAGGGCAGCCGACTGTCTGAAGGTGATGGCGCATCCGGTGCGGCTGAGGATCGTGAATATCCTCATGCTCGGAGAATACGCCGTTCACGAGATTGCCGCGTTATCCCAGACGAGCCCCAATCAAACGTGCGAGCACCTCCGCCTTCTGAAGGGTCACGGCCTTCTTACCAGTTTGCGGTGCGGCCGCACGGTCTATTATAAAATCACGTCCCCGCAATTGCCGGGCCTGATCGAATGCATCCGAAAGAACTGTTCGCGATGAATGCACCTAACTCATTTACAGGAGTTTAGATATGTCACATACTAAGAGAGTCTTGATCGTCGGCGGCGTCGCCGGCGGTGCCTCGGCGGCCGCAAGGCTTCGCAGGCTGGATGAACACGCTGAAATTATCATTTTTGAACGCGGCGAACACGTGTCTTTTGCCAATTGCGGGCTGCCTTACCATATCGGTGGTATGATCGCCGACCGCAGCCGCCTCCTGGTTCAGACGCCGGCGGCGTTGAAGAAGAACATGAATATCGAGGCCAGGACCCGTTCGCAGGTCGTGCAGATCGACCGCGAAAACAAGCAGATCAAGGTGCGAGACCTGTCCGCAAATAAAGAATACAGCGAGACTTATGACTACCTGATCCTTAGTCCCGGGGCGGAACCGTTTAAGCCTGCCATTGCGGGCGCGGATCTGCCGCACATCTATACGCTGCGTTCCATCTCGGATATGGATGTCATCAAGAAGCAGATCGATGAAGACAAAGCCCGGAGGGCCGTCATTGTCGGCGGCGGCTACATCGGCCTTGAAATGGCCGAAGCACTGGCCGAAAGAGGCGTCAAGACGGCCCTGGTCGAGGTCAATCCGCAAGTGATGAACACGATGGATCCGGAAATGGCCGCACCGCTTCATCAGGAACTGCGGCTTCACGGCATCGATTTGCACCTGGGCAGCAGTCTGACGGAAATACAGCCCGGGCTCAAAGCCGTGCTCAGCAGCGGTACAACGATCGAAACGGACCTGGTTTTGCTGGCGATCGGCGTGCGCCCAGATGCGGCGCTGGCGCGGCAGGCGGGCTTGCAGGTCGGCAGCCGCGGCGGCATCGTCGTCAACGCGCAGATGCAGACCAGCGATCCATATATCTATGCCGTGGGCGACGCCGTCGAGATCGAAGATTTTGTAACGGGCCAGCAGACGGTGATCCCGCTGGCGGGTCCGGCGAATCGGCAGGGGCGCATTGCGGCGGACAACATCTGTGGGGTTAAGTCCTCTTACCGCGGCACGCAGGGCACGGCGATCTGCAAGATATTTAACCTGGCCGCCGCGGTCACGGGCATGAACGAAAAGACCCTGAAACGCCAGGGCATGCCTTACGAAAAGGTCTATGTTCATCCGTTCAGCCATGCCGGCTATTATCCGGGCGCGGTGCCGATTAGCCTGAAACTGCTGTTTGACCGCGGCTCCGGGCGGATACTCGGCGCCCAGGCGGTCGGAGCAGGCGGGGTGGACAAGCGGATCGATGTAATCGCAACGGCCATGCGGGCCGGTTTGACGGTGCATGACCTGAAGGACCTGGAACTTTCCTACGCGCCGCCGTACGGTTCGGCCAAGGACCCCGTGAACTACGCGGGATTCGTTGCCGCAAATGCGATCAGCGGCGATATGCCGATCATTCATCATGATGCTCTGGAAGGCAGGGTGCTGCTCGATGTTCGCACTCCGGCCGAGGCGCAGGCGGGCACGATCCCCGGTTCGATCAACGTGCCTCTGGACCAGCTCAGGTCGCGTTTGAGCGAATTGCCCAAAGACAAAGAGATTGCGGCGTTTTGCCAGGTGGGGTTGCGGGGGTACCTGGCGTGCCGTATTTTGAACCAGTCAGGCTTCAGGTCGAGCAATCTTTCGGGAGGCTATAAAACATGGTCGGCCGCAAAGGCAATCCGGGCGGCGCAGACGCCTGCGGGAAGGCAAGGTATGAACGAAGCCAAAAGCAAACAGAACGACGTTAAGAATGTTAGCGCGGATGCCCGGATTCTCCGGCGGATCGACGCCTGCGGGTTGCAGTGTCCCGGTCCGATCCTGCGGCTCAAACAGGCGGTTGACGAGATCCAGACCGGTCAGGCCGTACAGATTACAACGACCGACCCGGGCTTTGCGGCCGATATTAAGGGATGGTGCAGCAGCACCGGCAGCACGCTGCATTCATTAACGCTGGGCAAGGGACAGTACGAGGCCGTCATTGTCAAAGGCGCGCTGGAGCCTGCCCCAAAAGCCGCCGCTTCAAAGAACAAAACCCTTGTTGTGTTCAGCGGCGATTTCGATAAGGCCATGGCTGCCTTCATCATCGCCAATGGGGCCGCTTCGATGGGCGGCAAGGTCACGATGTTCTTCACGTTTTGGGGTCTGAACCTGCTGCGAAAACCCGTATCTGCGCCCGTTGACAAGACCTTCATTGAGCGAATGTTCGGCTGGATGATGCCGCGTGGCGCCGAGAGAACGACGCTTTCCAAGATGAATATGGCCGGCCTGGGTACGAAGATGATCAAGTTCATCATGAAGAGCAAGAACGTATCGCCCTTGTCGGAACTGGTGGACAAGGCCAGAGCCGCCGGCGTGCGGATGGTGGCATGCAGCATGTCGATGGACCTCATGGGCATCAAAAAAGAGGAGCTGCTTGAAGGCATCGAGGAAGGCGGAGTGGCCACGTACCTGAACCAGGCGGAGGAAGCCGGAGTCAATCTCTTTATTTAAGTATTAATATGCCTTCATTGGATCATTAAGGCCGAAAAGCGAGAACCCGCTTCTTCTCTTTTCGGCCTTTTTTTAACTGGATTTGCATGCTCGACTGGCTATAATCGCATAGAATCTGCCCATCCTTGGGATTTATCTACGCAGAAAAAGGATATGGTTGAACGGATTGGACCATCCACATGGCAAATAGTATGCTTGTTTTGATTTCCGTGCTTATTTCCAGCGGGTTAGGCGAAGCGCGTGACTCATCGCTGCTGGCGGGCCAGGACCTGCACGTATCTGCTGCGACGATGGTTTCGTGTGCCGATCCGACGCCTGAGTGGGACCAGGTGCTGCTGATGGATGACGGGGTTTCCATCCAGGTCGGAGATAATCTGCTCGGCAGCAAAAGCGCGGTGGTTTGGCTGCGTAAACAAGGCGGCGAGCAGGCGGAATTCGGGACCGGCATATCGTACGTGGCACGGGTTTATCTTGAAGGGAATATTACGGTTCAGCAAGGACAGCAGGCCAAGTCCACATCGATGATGCACTTTGACGTCAGCGGCGCCGAGGTGCTGCTGGCTGAGTTTCGCGTGACGGGACAGGTTTTCGCCGTCACCGATGAGAAGACACAGATCGAGCGAGATTTTTTGACGGATTACGAGCTTTATTCCCGCGCCTCGGAGGCTGCACAGGCGATTCCCTCGGGGCCGACACTGCCGGCGGAGTCGATGGTGCCTGATCCGGCCCGCGTGGCGGCAAGTCCCGCCGGATCGCCGGAGAAGGCGCCCAAATTGCCTGACGCGGTTGCCAGGCAGTTGAAAGAAAGCGAGGCGGCGGCACAAAAGGAACTTGCACCCAAGACCGAGAAAACGCAAGCGGCCGAGCCGCCGACCGAAGTTTTTCCGGTGCATGTGTCGGCGGTTTGGGAACCGGCGCCGATGATCGAACGGATCGCTCTGCCCGACGGCACTCAGGCGGTTACCGCTTCGGGACGCTTCTACGTGTGGCAGAAACGATCGGCCGATCAGACGATCGAGTTCATGGCGGACAATCTTGTGCTGTTTCTTGGCAGTGCGCCGTTTGCTCTTGAGCCCAAGAAAGACAATTCGCAGATTGGTTCGGGGGCGGTGGATTCGGTTTATCTGTCGGGCAATATTGTGATGACCGAGGGGCCCAGGACCACCCGGGCCGACGAGATCTATTACGATTTCGTGAATCAGCGGGCGCTGGTGATCAACGCCAGCATGCGGATGTTCGATGAGGGGCGGCAAATCCCGATCTACCTGCGCGCCAAACAGATCGGCCGCGTCAGCAAGGACATTTTTGAGGCCCAGGATATTACGCTGACCAACAGCGAGTTCTATTTCCCGCAGATCTCGGTGACCGCCTCCAAGATGGTGCTGCTGACGGGAGAGGCGCTCCAGCAGCGTCAGCGGCTTGCGGAGCGGGCCGACCAGAAGGCCAAAATGGAAGGTCAGCTTTATGATGTGCGGGCGAAAGCGGGCGATTTTTCAATTTTCAAATGGTCGCGTCTGACGACGGATTTTCAGCGTCCGGACCTGCCGATCAGCCGTATTCGGTTTGGCAGCGATTCCGAATTCGGCACTTCGATCGAGACGCAATGGTACCTGACGCGATTGCTGGGCATGACCGAACCGGAATGGCTCAAGAGCCGGTTGAATGTCGATTATTACAGCAAGCGCGGGCCCGGAGCCGGAGTGGATGCCGAATATGAGACGGACAAAGCGTATGGCGAACTGATAAGTTATATCATTGATGATCACGGAGAAGACGACCTGGGCCGCATCGCCAGCCGCAGGAATCTTGAACCGGAGCAGGACCTTCGCGGCCGGTTCAGTTTCCGCCATCATGAATACCTGCCGGACGATTGGCAGTTGACGCTGGAGGTCAGTTACCTGTCGGACCGCAACTTTCTTGAGTGGCTGTATCGCAATGATTTCTATACCGAGAAAGAACAGGAGACCCTGGTTTACCTGAAGAAGATCAAGGATAACTGGGGCTTTTCGATCTTAGGCAAGATGCGGATCAACGATTTTCAGACAACGACGGAAGAACTGCCCAGTATCGAATATCATCGCACGGGCCAATCGTTCTGGAATGATCAATTCACATTTTACAGCGATACGCAGGTGGCCCGGTTTCGCAATCGCTACGATGATGATGCGGTGCTGGGACCGCAGCAAACGAGCAACTTCTACACGTTTGCTTCGACTCGCAACGAGATCGATCTGCCGCTGAGCCTGGAAACCTTCAAGCTGGTTCCGTTTGCGGCCGCCAGCTACGGCTATGAAGATAATTACGGCTGGGAGCAAGACCTGTTTGGCAGAAGCCTGGCCGGCGAGGACCAGGTGGTGCTGGGCGAGTTCGGGCTTCGCGGGGCCACGATGTTCTGGAAAGATGACCCCTACGCGCGTTCTGAGTTTTGGGATGTGCGAGGGATCCGTCACATTGTGACGCCGTATTTTGAAACCGTGAATTACAATGCCAATGATTCGGCGGCCGACATGCGGGATGTCACGCACGTGGGGGTGTTGCAGCGATGGCAGACGCACCGCGGCAGTGAAGAAAACATTCGCACGCTTGACTGGATGCGGCTCAACGTCGAGGCGACTTGGGTCAAGGATGACGCAAGCTCGTCCATCGGACCGGCCAATACCTATGGTCCGGCGGCGTTTGTTTACAATGATCCGTCGATCCCACTGCTGCTCAGGCGGGACGAGAGCTTTTACGGCATGGCAAGGGACACGATAACGGGAGAATACATCTGGCGATTGTCCGACACGATGTCGATGCTCAGCGACATCAATTACGATATGAACAGCGGCCATCTCCAGCAGCTCAATATCGGCGTCAGCCGGTTCGTTTACCCGGATCTGAGCTATTATATCGGTTCGCGTTACCTGCGTCCGATCCTGGTGGAGATCGATGAGAACGATGACGGGGTTCTGGACATCAGCGAAAAGGGTTCGCATTCGTTCGTGACGGCGGTCAGTTACCGGATCAACCCGCGCTATGTCGCATCGTTCTCGCAGGAGTACAATTTTGATTTCGGCAAGGCGATTCGAAGTGATTTTTCACTGCTTCGGCAGTATCATCGGTTGTATTACGCTTTAAGTTTCTCGTTCGATGAGTCGCTCAAACGCAACTCGGTCATGGTCAGCATCTGGCCGCAGGGAGTGGATGAGCTGGCGATCGGTTCTCGCCGGTATGTCGATGTTGTGGGCCAGCCGATCGAAGACTGACCCAACGGGAAACGATTAAACCCATTAACCTTTTTTTTATGTATGGAGTGATTTATGGCTTTAGTGACTTCGAAAAAGATGTTTCAAATGGCGTACAAGAATGGTTACGCCGTTGGCGCATTTAACGTCAACAACATGGAAATTACGCAGGGAATCGTCGCGGCGGTGGCCGAAGAGAAAGCGCCCCTCATCCTTCAGATCTCGCGCGGCGCGCGGTCCTACGCGAGCATGAGTTACCTGAAGGCCATCATAGACGTGGCGGTGAAGGAAAACCCGGACATCCCGATCTGCATGCACCTGGATCACGGCGATACGTTCGAGACGTGCAAGCAGTGCGTGGACGACGGCTTTACGTCCGTGATGATCGACGGCTCTCATAATTCATTTGAAGAGAACATCAGGATCACCAAGCAGGTGGTGGATTACGCCCATGCTCACAAGGTAGCGGTCGAAGCGGAGTTGGGCCAGCTCGGGGGTATCGAAGAGGACGTCGTTGGATTGTCGCACGATGATGTCATGAAGCACCTGACGGACCCGGAGCAGGCGGTCGAATTTGTTCATCGTACGGGTGTGGATTCCCTGGCGGTGGCGATCGGGACCAGCCACGGGGCCTATAAATTTAAGACCGCACCCAAATTGGCCCTTGACGTAGTGGAGAAGATTCAAAAAAAGCTGCCCGGTTTCCCGCTGGTCATGCACGGGTCGAGCAGCGTATTGCCTGAATTCAAGGAGCTTATCAATAAATATGGCGGCAAGATGCCGGATGCCATGGGAGTTCCGGAGTCGGCGATTACAGAAGCCAGCAAGAAGGCGGTATGCAAGGTCAATATTGACACCGATCTGCGGATGGCATTGACCGCCAAGATCAGAGAGGTATTCGCGACGAAGCCTGGCGAGTTTGACCCGCGTCATTACCTGGGGCCGGGCCGCGAAGCGATCAAGCAGATGGTCAAGCATAAGCTGCATGTGCTGGGATGTGCCGGCAAGGCCGCTGAATGCCTGTAAAAAACCAAGTAGGCAAGTTCAAGAAGTTGATCGGCGGGGCGGTCGCAGAGACTGTCCCGCCTGTTTGAGTTTCCGTGCGGAGAGTTGTCCAGAATGAAAGTATCGGTGCTACTATCTTTGACGTTATCCATCTTCGGGTTTTTTCTACTGACCGGCAGTTCGTGTTATCCGGACAAGACCTCTTCCAGAGGTGTCAGCCTGCACCCGGCAGCCGTGGCCGCTGCGCCCGCAACGGCGCCATCGCCTACCGTTGCGGCAGTGGAGCTCATCACAAAAGGTGATTTTGAGCAGGCCGCTCAACTGATCCAGAGTAAGCCGGACGCGGAAAGCGGCGAATTGACCAAGTTGATCAGCCGTTACGATTCGCTGCAGCAGTCGCGGCTTGAGGAACGGCAAAAGGCACTGCAGGAGCAGATGGAGGAACTGGATAAGATCCGGCAGAAGACCGTGGATAAACAGGTCCTGGACGTCAACGATATTGATGACGCGATGATCGCCGTGATCAGGGCGCGGGAATTTACGCCCGACCAGCAGAAGGATCAAATCCTGGAAGATCCGTTCGTCAAAAAGGTATTGGACCAGCTCAAATCCAATGCCGCCGCCAATGAGGCCAACGGCAAATGGATCGATGCGTACGCGCACAGTTATTACTGGCTTACGCTGCTGTATGAAGACGATAAGGACATCCGCAACAAGGCGGAGGAATTGACCGAGCTGGCGGAGATCGAACTGGCGCTGAAAGACAGCAACTGCAGCGAAAGCGCCCGCGAGCGATTCGAAGGGATCGAGCCGGTGATGTTCCTGCGGGCGCTGCACTTGCTGGACAGCAATTATGTGCGTGTGGTCGAGTATGGCGCCATGGCGGACAAGGCCCTGCACCGCTGCCGGCTGCTCGGTCAGGTCCTGGCCAACACCAAGGAGAATCTGGCCTGGTCGGCGGATGCGGAGGCGGTCCGCAAATGGCAATCGGGATTGGAGGCGGTCAAGACACAGCTCGCTCGAGAATTCCCGGAAAATGAAAAGATGAAGGCCGAGAACCTTGCGGAGCTGCTGGAGGATATCCTGGCGCTGGATTCGATCACGTTGAAGCTGCCGAACGAGGCGATGATCGCGGAGTTCACGGAGGCCGCGTTCGAGGCGCTGGATCCGTTTACGAATATGGTCTGGCCGTGGGCGGTGAAGGATTTCGAAAAGAGCATGACGCAGCAGTTCACGGGGATCGGGGTAGAGATCTCGAAGAGTTCGGGGACGCTGAAGGTCGTTAGTCTGCTGCCGGACACGCCGGCCTATAAGTCGGGAATGGACGCCGGCGACGAGATCGTGGCTGTCAACGGCGAAGAAACCAAGGAGATGACGATCTACTGCGCGGTGAGCAAGATCACCGGAGGGCCCAAGGGAACGAAGGTGCTGCTGAAGCTGCGGCGGCCCTCGACCGGTGAGATCAAAGAACTGAATATCACGCGCGATAAGATCGTTGTGAACTCGCTGAGGGGATGGACCCGTCAGTCCGACGGCGCCTGGGATTATATGATCGACCCGGACAACGCAGTCGGCTACGTTCGCTTAACCGCGTTTACCGAGACAACGGGAGAGGATTTGGACGCGGTCCTTAAGCAGCTCGAAAAGAAGGGCCTCAAAGGCCTCATCCTGGATCTGCGATTCAACAGCGGCGGCTACCTGCAGGCGGCAGCGGATGTGGTTGACCTGTTCGTCGAAGAAGGCGTCATCGTCAAGAGCAATCCGCGGCATGGGTTTGCCACCTATGAGATCGCTCACCGCAGCGGGACGCATCCGAATTTTCCGATGGTCGTTCTGATCAACGAGGCCAGCGCCAGCGCTTCGGAGATCGTGGCCGGCGCGCTGCAGGACCCAAAACACCAGCGTGCCACGCTGGTGGGGGAACGCAGCTACGGCAAAGGCAGTGTCCAGGTCGTGACGCCCTTTACGGGCGGCGGTTCGCAGTTGAAATACACGGTGGCGTACTATCATTTGCCCAGCGATCAGCAGGTCAAGAATCGCTATCAAATGGAGAAATTGAATCGTAAGGACTGGGGCATCGCTCCCGACGTGGAAGTGAAGATGCTCAGTAACGAACTGAAGAGCATGATTGACCTGCAGCGTGACAACGACGTGCTGTTTCGAACGGACCACCAGGACGGAGATAGCGGGTCCAGCCGGCATACAGTCGATGAGACCGTGTTCCGGGATCCGCAGCTTTCGACGGCGCTGATCGTGGTGCAGAGCAAGATGGCCTCGCAAGGCACCGCACTGAAACTGAAGGATTATTCGCCGGAGGAGATCCGGGCGGCGCGGGCGGTCAAATCGTCTCTGGCTTCTCAAACCGAAGCGTCACAAGAGTAGCCGACGCGCAGAACCAAAAGCGAATTCACCAATCACAAAAGGAATTGAACGGATATGGCAGAACAGCCGTTGACGCCTGCGAGCAAACTGGAGCAGCAGCGCTACGATAAATTGCAGAAGATCCGCCAATTGGGGCGGGACCCTTACGGCGGGCGATTCGATGGGGCGCAGTCTGCGCGGCAGGTGAAATCAGAGTATCGCGATGACCAGCCGGGTCAGCGGGCCTGCTGCGCGGGGCGCATTGTCCTGCTGCGCGATATCGGCAAGCTGATCTTCATTACGCTGCGCGATTCCACGGGGACGATCCAGCTTGGGCTGAGCCGCCAATTGATGGAAGCGGACTGGCCTTTCCTGAAGCTGCTGGACCTGGGCGATATTGTTGGCGCGCAGGGGCAGTTGGGCAAGACCAAGACGGGCGAGATCACCATCTGGGCCGAGGAGGTGACTTTGCTCAGCAAGGCGCTGCTTCCCCCGCCGGAGAAATGGCACGGTCTGGCCGATGTTGATATGCGCTACCGCATGCGGTACGTGGACCTTTGGTCCAATCCCGAGGTGCTCCAGAGATTTCAAACGCGCAGCGCGATCATTTCCTCCATCCGCGTCTTTCTGAGCCAGAGAGAATTTTTGGAAGTGGAGACGCCGATGATGCAGGCGCAGGCCGGCGGGGCGGCGGCAAGGCCGTTCGTGACTCACCATAATTCGCTGGATCTGGAGCTTTTTCTTCGGATCGCTCCGGAGTTATTTCTTAAGCGTCTTTTGGTCGGCGGCATGGAGAAGATCTTCGAGATCAATCGCAATTTCCGGAACGAAGGCCTCAGCACGCGCCACAATCCTGAGTTTACCATGATGGAACTGTACCAGGCGTATGCCGATTACTGCGTCATGATGGATCTGACGGAGGAATTGATAAGCAGCCTGATCGCCGCTCATTGTTCGGGTGTTCAACTGCCGTTTGGACCAATGCAGATCGATTACAGCCGGCCGTGGCGCCGCGCCAGATACGCCGATTTGCTGAAGGAGCACGCCGGATGCGATATCGACGACATTGCGGCGGTCAGACAAAAGGCCTGCGAACTGGGCATTAACGCCGCTGACAAGGATGACGCGGTTGTCATCAATGAAGTCTTTGAAGCCACCGTCGAGCAGCACCTGATCAATCCGACGTTTGTCATCGATTACCCGGCCGCGATCTGCCCATTGACACGGCGCAGCAAGAGCGACCCGCGATACGCCGAACGGTTTGAGCTGTTTGTCGGCACAATGGAACTGGCCAACGCATATACCGAACTGAACGATCCGGAGGTGCAGGATGCGAATTTCCGCCGGCAGCTTCGCGGGCTTTCGGAGGATGATACGATGGCCAAGATGGACGAGGACTTCATCACGGCCCTCAAGTACGGCATGCCGCCGGCGGGCGGACTGGGCGTCGGCATCGATCGTCTCATCATGCTGCTGACCAACGCGACCAGCATCCGCGACGTCGTGTTGTTTCCTTTACTCAAGCCTGTTGGGCCAAAGGCGGAAAACGCCGAGCAGACGAAACCATCGTAATTACAGAACGGCGACGTTTTGAAACATATCAGCTTATTACTTTGTTTGCGTTATCTGCAGCATCGCCGCATTGTGCTGCTGAGCGTGGCGGCTGTGGCGTTGAGCTGCGCGCTGCTGATTGTAACGGATAGTCTGTTTACGGGTTTCATCCAGACGATCGAAAGCAGCGTGGGCAGTCACTTGGGCGACATCGTTCTAGAGGCTCCCGCCGGATCGCTGATCACCGACTATGATGTCCTGGTCGATTCTCTCGTGAAGACCAACGAGGTTGAGGCGGCTACGGCGGTCCTGAGCAGCCAGGGACTCCTGCTGACGGCGCCGGGCAAGGCCAAAGGCGTCCAGGTATGGGGGATCGAATTGCCGCGGCGGTTAGCGGTCACGCCGCTGCAGCGATCGCTGCTTCGGCAAAAGACCAGTCCACCGGAACAGGTGGGTTTTGATGTTCCGGGTCAGCCTGACGTTATCGGCGGAATCATTGGGATCGGGGTTGCGGCCGGCCCGGATGAAGTTACCGATGAGTACGATATGACTGCCGTCAAAGCGCTGATCGGTTCGCGGATGACGCTGACCACCGGTTCGGTGATCGAATCGAAGGACGCCGAAGGCAATGAACCGGCGGCCCCGCGCCTGTCGCGTAAAGTAATTCGTTTTTCGCTGGCGGACGTGGCAATGACCGGCGTGTACGACTTTGACAAGTCGTTTGTGATGCTGCCGCTGGAGGCGCTCTCGCAGTCGCTTTACCCGGATCAGCCGGTGTCGGCCAACCTGGTCCATATCCGTTTGGCTCCCGGGGCGGACCAGGATGAATCGCTGAAGGTTGTCCAGGGCGTGTGGCGCGACTTTGGCAAGGGACGGTTTGACTGGTATATGTTCGCGCAGATCAATTCCTCCAAGCAAATGCAGGCGTATATGATCCGCGAGTATAAAAAACAGATGGGAGTCCTTTTGCTCATCTTCGGACTTGTGAGCCTGGGCATTATTCTGCTGGTGTTCTGCGTTTTTTATTTGATCGTGATGACGCGGCGCAAGGACATCGGGATCCTCAAAAGCTGCGGCCTGTCAAGCCCTTCGGTGGCGGCGATGTTCGTGCTGTTTGGGGCGGTCGTGGGGATCGTCGGGGCGTCGGCCGGCGTTGGTTTGGGCTGGCTGATCATCCGCCATATCAACGAGATCGAACACGTTATCGCGGCTGTTTTCCACATTAAATTGTGGAAAGCCAGTACTTATATGTTTACACAGATCCCCAATGTAATGCACTGGGGTTCAGTGCTGTGGGTGACGCTTGCCGGCATCGGGGCCGCCGCCGCGGGCTCCTTGATCCCGGCGGCCGCCGCAGCCCGCGTCAAACCGGTGCACACGTTGCAGTATGAATAAAGGAACGCAGGAACACGGGCAAGATGCCCTTGATACCTATGGTGAAATGGCTTTTGGCATGGCGGTATTTCTTGAAACGGCCGATCTCTTACCTGGCGGTCGCGGCGGTTTCCATGTGCGTCTTTATCGTCATCGTGGTGATGACCGTGATGTCGGGACTGGTCCGGGAATTTAAGGCCAAGAACCACGCCTTCGTCGGCGATTGCGTGATTGAAACCGATTCGCTCGTGGGCTTTGGCTACTATGAAGAATTTCTGTCTCGCCTGCAGGAGCAGTCTTTTGTCGAGGCCGTCTCGCCAGTGGCCAAGGGGATCGGGATGGCCGTAATCCCGCAAATCACGGGCGAGCAGAACATCGGCATCGAGATCAACGGGATCGATCCGGCCGCTCACAGCCGCACGACCAACTTCGCATCCATTCTGCATTACACGAAGAACAATGTCGAACGGGTCTTCAGCCCGTCGTACGACCCCGAGCTTGCCGGCTGCGTGGTCGGCGTAGATGTGATCCCGTATCGGCGGCAGGCCGACGGCAGTTATTATTACTGGCAGCAGCCCGTTCCGGTCCAGATCGTGGTCAGCAGTTTCCCGCTGAATCTCAAAGGCGGCCTGCTTCGTTCGCTCGATCTGGTCAGCACGAAGACTTTTTATTACAGCGATGATGTCCATAGCGGCCTGGTCCGGGTCGATGGCAACGCGGTGTTTATCCCGTTGGAGCAGGCGCAGGTTCTGTTCGGGATGGACACGCCCTTTGCCCGCATCAGCGCCATTCATATCCGGTTTAAGGAGGGCACGCCTGTTCCCATCGGGACAGCCCGGGTGCGAGCGCTTTGGCAGGCGCATGTCCAGTCCTGCAAAGGCCGGCCCGGAGCGGACCTGCTGGATGGCGTGCGAGTTCAAACGTGGCAGGAGAACCGCCGCAGCATCATTGCCCCAATGGAAAAAGAGGAAACGATGATGACCATGCTGTTCCTGATGCTTGGCGTCATCACGGTTTTCATTATATTTGTGGTTCTCTACATGATCGTGGCGCATAAGAGCAAGGATATTGGTATTCTAAAGAGTATCGGGCTTAATATGGCCGACATCCTGATGATCTTCCTGGTGTTCTCCGTGTTCATCGGGTCCATCGGCAGCCTGGTGGGCTCTGTCGGCGGAGCGGTCTTTCTTTACAACATAAACGACATTGAAGATTGGCTGTACGCCCACTATCATTGGCAGCTTTGGAACCGGGAGGTCTATGCCATCGGCGATATTCCAAACCAACTCCAGCCGGAGCTGATTTTGTCGGTCTTCGGTGCGGCCATCGCCGCCTGCGTTGTCGGTGCGCTGGTGCCGGGCGTTCGTGCGGCCAGAATGAAGCCCGTGCAGAGTTTACAGGTCAATCAGTTATAGGTGCAATATATGATAAAGGCCCTCAATATCGCTAAATCTTACCGGATGGGTAAGGCAAAACTTGAAGTGCTTCGAGGAGTCAATTTTGCTGTCGAAAAGGGGCAGTTTGCCGCCATTGTCGGGGCCTCAGGCAGCGGCAAAAGCACTCTTTTGCATATTCTCGGGGCGTTGGACCAGCCCGACAGCGGCGTTGTATATTTTGAAAATGAACCGCTCAACCAATTCAAACGGTCGCGACTAAACAGATACCGCAATAAGACAGTTGGATTTGTCTTTCAATTCTATCATCTTTTAGATGAACTTACGGTCCTCGAAAACGTGCTGGCTCCAGCGATGGCGTCAGTAGGTACGATTGGGTGGATAAGAGTAAAAAACAAGATGACGCGGCGAGCCAAAGGCTTACTGGAGCAGTTTGGGCTCAGTGAGCGTCTGGTCCACAAACCGTACGAACTGTCCGGCGGCGAACGGCAGCGAACGGCTCTGGCCCGGGCCCTGATCAATGAGCCGGCGCTTCTTTTGGCCGATGAGCCGACAGGAAATCTTGACTCCAAGACAGGACATGGTATCTTAGAGGTCTTGTCCTCGCTTAACCGGCAGGGCCAGACCATTATCATGGTTACGCACGACGAGCGGATCGCGGCGGGCGCGAATCGAACCATTCGGCTGGTCGATGGTAAAGCGGTCGGATAGCAGTTGCGGATAAATGCCGGCTGGAAGTCGGCAGTTTATGATGGCATGGCCGTCCCGGCCATGGTGTATTTTATGGGCAAGAGGCCCATGATACAGAAGAGCACGGGCAAGATGCCCGTGATACAAAAGAATACGGCAAGATGCCAGTGGTACTTGGAGTTACTTTATGGGATTGAAGATCTGGCTGCAAGACAGGCTTGTTGACGAAGCGGACGCCAAGGTTTCCGTGTTTGACCACGGACTGCTTTACGGCGATGGTGTCTTTGAAGGCATTCGGATTTATGGAGGCAAGATATTCGAATGCAAGGCGCATCTGGACCGGCTATATGAGTCGGCGAAGGTTATTTTGCTGAGGGTCCCGCTTTCGCCGGAGCAGATGGCCGAGGCGCTGAGGCAAACCGTGCAGGCCAATCGGATCGAAGACGGCTACATCCGGCTTGTGGTGACGCGGGGCATCGGCGATCTGGGGATCGACCCGAATAACTGCCGCCACGGCGCCACGGTTATCATTATTGCCTCGGCCATCCGGCTGTACTCGGAAGAATTCTACGAAAAAGGGATGAAAGTGGTCAGCGTATCGACCATCCGCAACCATCCGCTCTCTTGTCCGCCGCAGGTCAAGAGCATGAATTACCTCAATAACATTTTCGCCAAGATCGAAGCTAATCTTGCCGGCGCCGGCGAGGCCATCATGTACAATCATCTCGGGTATGTGGCCGAGGCGTCCGGCGACAATGTGTTCGTGGTGAAAGACGGCGTCTTGGTTGCGCCGCCCGTGGAAGCCGGGTCGCTCAATGGGATCACGCGCCAGGTCGTGATGCGCCTGGCCCGCAGCGAAGGGATCACGGTCATCGAAAAGAATCTCACGCGTTTTGATCTGTATGTCGCCGATGAGATGTTTTTAACCGGGACAGCCGCTGAAGTTATCGGTGTCGTTGAGATGGACGGCCGAGTGATCGGCGACGGCAAGCCCGGTCCTCTTACACGGCAATTGAGAAAAGTCTTTTTCGCGTACGCGCGAAGTTAGCAACGCCAAAACAGGAGGCGGGCCTTATTGCAGGTGATGCTTTTTGAAAGTCTGAGAGCTGAATTGGACCAGGTTCATGACCTCCTGGGGTCTCTGGTCAGAACAGAGGACCCGCAGCTTCGCCCTTTTCTGCAAACACTGTCCGAGCGGCGGGGCAAGCTGCTGCGCCCAGCGCTTGTTCTTCTTTGCGGCAAGGCCGTTTCCTCGATCACGCAGGTACACATCCATTTAGCCGCGACGGTCGAGTTGGTTCACACGGCGTCTCTGCTGCATGATGATGTGATCGACCAGGCCGCCATCCGGCGGCACCAGTTTACCGCCAACGCCCAATGGGGCAATACCGTGGCGGTGCTCATGGGTGATTATGTGCTGAGCAAGGCGTTCTCTCTGATGACGGAGTGCACGCCTCGAGAAGCGGCGATCCTTTTGTGCCGCACCGCCGAGACGCTGTGCACAGGAGAACTTAAGCAAAACCTCTTGAAAGGCAATCTGGCGCTGGCCGAGCAGGACTATCTGGATATTATCCAGGCCAAGACCGCCGCGCTGTTTGAAACCAGCTGCCGGTTGGGTGCGCTGGCCTCAAACGCCGATCCTTCGCAGGCCGAGGCGCTGGGCGCTTACGGACGCAATCTGGGGATGTCGTTCCAGATCATGGACGATTTGCGCGACCTCGTGGGCGATCCGGAGTGTGCCGGCAAGACACTCGGCACGGATCTTCTGCAGGAGAAACTTACGATGGCGGTGATCCACTGGCTTAATTCCAACCCCGCGGAAAAAGATCAAAGACGCCAAATGCTTACGAACCTGTCGGGCGAGACGCTCGTTGGGATCCTGCAGGATTCGGGAAGCGTCCATTACGCGCGCGCGCAGGCGGAAGCTTACGGCAGCGCCGCCATAGAGGCCCTATCCGTCTTTCCCTGTTCGCCGATGGCTTGCGAGCTGGCCGCGCTGGCCGAGCAGATCGTACGGTCTTGTTGATGGGGCTCAAAAAAGAGCGACGCGTTGGAAACGGCGATCTTGCTTTCGTCATCCTGTTCCGCAATCGTCTGCGACTAGTCAACTTGGACTGCCATCTGTGCCGCCGCAGCGCAGGCCGGGCAGTTTATACGGACTCAACTTTCCCTTACTGACCTCGCTAATCTCTTCGATGGAATAAAAGGCGTTTGGATTGTGGGTCTTGAGAATGGCGACAACGTCGGCGACGGCGCGTCTGGGAACGATCGTAAGAATGATCTTCATCGGGCCCAGGGCGCCGGCTCCGTCGGTAGTGGTGATGCCGTAGCGGCGTGCCTTAATGGCGTCGATCAGTGCGTCGGCATTCTCATGGGTCAGAATACGCACCAGCATCACCCCCAGCGAGAGTTTCTCGATCAGCGTCATGCCCACAAAAACGCCGGTCGAATAGCCTGCGGCATAGGCAATATAACACATGGGATTGGTCAGATTTTTCATGATCTGCCCGATGACGATGAGCCAGATCAGCACCTCCCAGAAACCGGCGACCGCGGCCAGTTTTTTGTAGCCCCGCGATACAAAAAAAGTGCGGCCCGTGCCCAGCGTCACATCGCATATGCGGGCCAGATAGATCATCAGCGGGAGAATCGCCCAAGCAAAAAAAGCGGGATGTGATTCAATCCAGTCAAACATACAACCTCCATCATGAAGGATCTTTTCAACTCTCAACCGATATCACGAACTTCACAAAAAAGCCAGCCGCATGTTCATTGAGGCGATGTCCGCACAACTCCTGCAGCCCGAGGGGCGCAAAAAAAAGGCCGGATCCAAACGGGCCGGCCCTTTATATTCCTTTACGTTACAGCTTAGAATGCGAAGCTGTAGGAAATGCCTCCCCAGAGCTCGTCTTCGGTATTGACGGTGTCTTCGAAGGAGTTCTGGAAATAGATCGCCGGAACGACCTTGGCGCCGGTGAACGGGCAGGTCATCGCGGTGCTCAGTCCCCATACCATGTGGGACCAGTCATGATCCACGCCACGGCCGCCGACCCCATCATTGTAAACAATGTCCCATGAGAAGGTCAAAGGCAGACTGGGCGCTTGATCCAGCGCGAAGCTGTAATTGAATCCCACCAGGTAGATCGTCCCTGAGAAGTCGCGATGAAGTCCATCGCCCTGCGAGGGCCACATCTGAAAGACGGCGGCGTGCGGAACGATGCCGCCATCGAACAGCCGCGGCATTTCGGCGGTCACGAACGCTTCCTGCAGGTCGGCGTCGCGTGAAGGCATGTCAATGAAATCGTAATAACGCCAGCCGACCATGTAATCGGTCTTCCACGGGCAGCTTTCATTCACGGTGCCGCTGTAGGCCAGCGTGTAATTGTACTCCGTGGCGTTGACGCGGCTGCCGTCCGGATAGATGCCGATGCCGTCGCCGCTGCCGCCGGCATAGCTCATCCACAGGTTGGCGCTGAAGCCGCTGCCAAGGTCAAGATCCACGCTTGGCTGCCAGGCGCCTACATCATCCAGTTTGTCAAAGCCGCGCCAGATGTACTTGGACGTGTACGATAGATCCACTGTCGCAAACGGCTCCTTGGCGACCGTTCCCGCGGTGTCGGCGGCAACCGCCAGAGCTGCTGCACCGCACAAGACTGCCAATCCCAAAACCACTCTCTTCATTTCTGATCTCCTAAAACAAATTTAATAACCTGGACGCACATTCCGTCGTTCGTCCCTAATCGCGCAACAAAAGGGGCTTGTACCATCTCCTGATAGAATCGGCAAACGAAGTTGTGAATCTACAGAAATCCTACAAGAATGCAAGAAAAAAATGGATGAAAACGGTTTCGCCGGAGAAAGATGCGCAGCGGCAAGCGATCAGATCGCGGCGCTGGCATGGTAAAGCTGCTTGGCCTGTCCAACCAGGTAGAAACTGCCGGTGACGCAAATCAGGTCTTCTTTTGAGATCGCGCTTTCGCCGATGCGAATGGCTTCCTTGAGGGAAAGCGAAGTCTGACACATTTTGCCGCAGAGCTCGGAGTACATCTCCGCCAATTCTGAAGGGGATACAGCCTTTGGAGAATTACTCCTCGTGAAGATCACTTTATCGGCGCCGTACTGAAGTTCGTTCAGCATACCGGGGATATCTTTGTCGTTGTTGCAGCCAAAGATGATGACCAAAGAATCATAAGGCACATGCTGACCAATCGCCTGTATCAATGCGCGAATGCTGGCGGCGTTGTGGGCGGCATCCACCAGGATCCGGGGGTCCTGATGGATTATTTCCATCCGACCTTCCATTTTGACACTGTTTAAGCCGACGATCGCCTTTTGATCGTCAATGGTGTAGCCTTTGTTTTTGAGCCCATCGAGCATGGCCAGGGCCAGCCCGCAATTGACCGCCTGGTGTTCTCCGGGAAGCGGCACCCGCAAATGTTCGAACCGGCTGGTTGAAGTGGTCAGGCAAATACGGGTATGCGGGCCGTGTTCACGCGAACTCTCGAACCGGTAGGAAAAGTCGATGTCCTTGCCGGTTACGGTCAACGGCGCCTTCAAGGCGGTGGCCTGTTTCTTTAAGACTCGCATCGCCAGCGGATCCTGTTGGACAGTGATGACGGGGATGCCTTTTTTGATGACGCCAGCCTTTTCTTTGGCGATGCTGTCCAGCGTCGGCCCCAGCAGGTTCTGGTGGTCGATGCTGATCGGGGTGATCCCAACCAATTCGGGAACAACCACGTTGGTACTATCGAGCCTGCCGCCCAGGCCGGTCTCGATCACCGCCAAATCGACCTGTTTGTCCGCAAAATAAAGAAACGCCGCGGCTGTCATGATCTCGAAGAACGTCGGCCCGCTTTGTTTTTTCAACAATTTTTCTACAACCGGCTCAATGCGGTTCATCAGATCAAGCATATCTTTTTTGCTGATCATCACAGAACCGATCGAAATCCGTTCGTGCAGCGTGATCACGTGAGGGGACGTGTAGAGTCCGACCTTGAAGCCATTGGCCTCCAGCATGCGAGCAAGCATGGTGGCGGTGGATCCCTTGCCTTTAGTACCTGCTATATGGACGGACTTTATCTTATTGTGAGGGTTGCCCAGTCCTTTGAGAAGCTCGTTCATGCGGTCCAAGTCGAACGTTGTTACGTTATAGCGCAACCGCCCCTGCTTCTCATAGTCTGTTTTATCAAAGAGATATTGCAGAGCCTGTTCATAGGTTCGAAAGGCCTTTGCAGCTCGTTTGACAGTTACAACAGAAGCGGATGAGGGTTTTTTAGAGCTCGACGTCTTTTGAGTCTTCTTCCCTGTGCTTTTACTTATTATTGCCATACTCCAAAAATCATACCACAAATGGGTAACCGAGTCAATTGAATACGCGGATTTTGCACAAAAAACAGCGTTGAAATCTCATTGTAGCTGCCATAAGTGGCTTTTGTACAAGAGGATATAAAATTTCATCCAATGAGAAATTTTCAGGTTTAGCCATTAGTGCAAGCTAATTACACGATAAGTACACATGCTTGTCATTGGAAGCTTGTGAAACGCTTTTTAGAAATCTATTTACGTTTTTGCGTTCATTTGAGCGTGCCGGATTTAATCGTTCATTTAGAACAAGAAGCCCTTGCAAGAGCCAAGTTTAGTGAGTATTATGACCATTTCTATGACCAAAATTAGCTATTTTATGAGGAAATCGCATGGAAAAGACCATTAAAGTAACCGGCTTATCAGAACTCGATTTACAATGTGTACAAACAATCCGGTTTTTGGCCATGGACGCTGTCCAGGCAGCCAAGTCCGGTCATCCTGGGATGCCGATGGGTATGGCGCCGGCAGCCTATTCTCTATGGATGCGGCACATGCGTTTCAATCCGGCCGACCCAAAATGGATTAATCGCGATCGATTTGTTCTTTCCGCCGGCCACGGCAGCATGCTTCTGTATTCGCTGTTGCATCTGTGCGGCTTCGATCTGCCGCTGGATGAATTGAAACGTTTTCGTCAGTTAGGCAGCAAGACGCCGGGCCACCCTGAGTTCGGCCATACGCCGGGCGTGGAAGTGACGACCGGCCCATTGGGACAGGGCATCTCCAACGCGGTTGGGATGGCGATCGCTCAAAAGTACCTGGCCGCACGCTACAACCAGGGCGACCACAAGATTTTTGACTACAAGATCTTTACGATTTCTGGCGACGGATGTCTCGAAGAGGGCGTCAGCCATGAGAGCAGCAGCCTTGCCGGCCATTTGGGACTGGACAACCTGATCGTCATTTATGACGACAACCATATCACGATCGATGGCAAAACGAGCCTGTCCTTCAGTGAGGAGGTGGCCAAGCGGTACCGCGGCTATGGTTGGAATGTCATCGAGATCGGCGGCGACGGCCATGACATCGCCGCCTTTGACAAGGCTGTGGAATACGCCAAGGCCCAGAGCGAACGGCCGACGATGATCAAACTGCGGACGCATATCGGGTTTGGCAGTCCGAACTTCCAGGATACCCATACCGCCCACGGAGCCCCGCTTGGGGTCGATGAGATCAAGCTGATCAAACAGAGCTACGGATGGGACCCGGAAAAGAGTTTTGTGGTTCCTGCCGAAGTATCAAAACACATGGCGCAATGCAGGCAGAAGGGACAAGCGCTGCAATCCGATTACCAGGAGACCTTCAAGCAATGGGCCAAGTCCAATCC
Organism: Planctomycetaceae bacterium; assembly: GCA_021372945.1. Classification (GTDB taxonomy): domain Bacteria; phylum Planctomycetota; class Phycisphaerae; order Sedimentisphaerales; family Anaerohalosphaeraceae; genus 4572-13. The sequence continues at coordinate 77,801 of JAJFTK010000054.1, forward strand.
GGGGCTTGCCCGCGAACTTCAGGATGGGCTTGAGGGCAAACTGGCGATCGACGAGAGCAAGCTGCCGACCTTTGACCCGGCGACTCCGGTGGCGACGCGTTCTGCTTCCGGCAAGATGATCCAGGCGGTCATGCCGGGATTGCCGCTGATCTTGGGCGGCTCGGCGGACCTGACGCCGTCGAACAACACGCATTTCAAAGAAGCGACTGATTTCGCGAAGGACAACCGGGGGGGCCGTTACATTCGCTACGGGGTGCGCGAGCACGGGATGGGGGCGATCATGAACGGGATCGCCGTCAGCGGGCCTCTGCGTCCTTACGGCGGGACCTTCCTGGTGTTCGCCGATTATATGCGTCCGGCGATCCGTTTGGCGGCGATGTCGCACTACCCGACGATCTTCGTGTTTACGCATGACAGTATCGGCGTCGGCGAGGATGGCCCGACGCACCAGCCGGTCGAGACGCTGGCGTCCCTGCGGATCATTCCCGATCTATTGACGTTCCGCCCGGCCGACGCAAACGAGACGGTCCGCATGTGGAAGTACATTCTCAATTACAAGGGCGGGCCCGTGGCCACCGCCTTGACACGGCAGAACCTGCCCGTACTGGATCCGGCCAAGTACCCCAACATGAAGAACTTCGATAAGGGCGCTTATGTGCTGGTTGCTCAGGATAAACCGGATGTGCTGCTGCTGGCGACCGGGTCCGAGGTTGAGCTGGTCCTGAAGGCCGCCGAAAAGCTGGCGGCCGAGGGCGTCAAGGCGCAAGTGGTTTCGATGCCGTGCTGGGAATTGTTCAAGAAGCAGGACGCCGCGTATATGAGCAGCGTGCTGCCGCAGGCCGTCAAAGCGCGGGTTGGCGTGGAAGCGGGTGTTCGCGACGGCTGGGATCGCTGGATCGGCGATGCGGGCCGTTTCGTCGGGATGAGCACGTTTGGCGCCTCCGGGCCCTACAAGGCGTGCTTCGAGAAATTTGGGCTCACGGTCGAAGCGGTCATCGCCGCTGCCAAAGACAGCATGGCAAACGTAAAAAAGTAAGGAATATTCCTTAGCCGCGGATTAACACAGATTGACACAAATTCAATCCTGGTTAATCCTGTAAAAAAATTCAAGGGTTAGGTTAATGGCCAGACGTTTTCGTAAAATTGCCGTAATGACCGGCGGGGGCGACTGCCCGGGTCTTAACGCCGTTATCCGCGCGGTCACCAAGACCGCGATCAACAAATACGGCATGGAAGTCTGGGGCGTTGAAGACGGTTACCTGGGCCTGATCGAAGATCGTATCCACCGGCTGCATTTTTCCGACGCCAGCAATATCCTGACCGTTGGAGGAACGATCCTTGGATCGTCTAATACCTCTAATCCGTTCGCGTTTCCGATCTCCACTAATGGGCGCACGCGTTTAACCGATGTTTCCGGTCTTTGCATGTCCAACCTGGCCAAACGGGGCATTGAAGCCTTGATCGCCATCGGCGGCGACGGCACCATGGCGTCGGCCGGCGAGTTCGCCAAAAAAGGTCTGACGATCATGGGGGTTCCCAAGACGATCGATAATGATATCTACGGCACAGATATTACGTTCGGATTCAACACGGCCGTCAATACGGCCACGGATGCCATTGACAAGGTCCATACGACCGCCAGCTCGCATCATCGCGTCATGATCGTTGAAGTGATGGGCCGCTACGCAGGCTGGATCGCGCTGCACGCCGGAGCGGCGGGCGGGGCCGACATCATCCTGATGCCGGAGATGCCGTATGACATTGAAGTCGTAGCCGAATGCGTGCTGGCCCGGTCGAAAAAAGGCAAGCGATTCAGCATCGTGGTGATCGCCGAGGGTGCCAAGCCAAAGGGCGGTTCGATGGTCGTCTATAAGCGCGTAAAGAACAGCCCCGACCCCATTCGTCTGGGCGGAGTTTCGAGCATCCTGGCCGATCAATTGGAACGTGTGACGCGATTGTCCTGCCGTGCAGTGAATCTTGGTCACGTGCAGCGGGGCGGCTCGCCGACGCCGTTTGACCGAATTCTTGGCACGAATTTCGGTTTTCACGCGCTTGAACTGCTGGCCAAAGGCGCTACCAACCGGCTGGTCGTCTGGAAAGACGGCAAGCTCGGCGATATCCCTATCGCGCGGACCGCGGGCAAAACAAAGACCGTCAAACGGAATGATTCCCTGATCCTTGCCGCCAAAGGCGTCGGCACCAGCTTTGGGATATAGCTCAAGCTGTCGCAATTTAATAGCTTTTACAGGGCGATGATGTTTTTGATTTGATGCCTGAACCTAAGGCGATGCTCTGGGCTAGAATACATCGGCCTTTCAGACCGTCTGCCGCGGGGCATTGCCCCTCAGTTCTTCGGGGCCGGCCCTGGCTGGAGTATATTGGCCTTTCGGGCCGCAATGGGTGCATCTGAAACTGATCAGATGGTTGTCAGGCAGCCTGAAAGGCTGGTTTTAAGCTAACCCAGGGCGCAGCCCTGGGCCGAAATCTCAATAGGAGAGCCCGCCCTGAAGGGGCGGTATAAAACAGCTATGCCGCAATCTTTGGCCCAGATGTACGTGCATATTATTTTCGGCACCAAGGAACGCTATCCTTTTATCCATTCTGCTATTGAATTCGAACTTTACGCTTTCATCGGCGGCACGATTAAGAAAATGAATGGCATTCCATGCTTGATCAACGGAACGGCCGATCACGTTCATGTTTTGTCTTCTCTGCCGAGAACAAAAAGCGTGTCTGATTATCTGGAGAAAATCAAAGGCGAAAGCAGCCGCTGGATCAAGACCAAAGGTGCTGAATACGAGAAATTTGCATGGCAAAACGGATATGGAGCCTTTTCAGTCAGCAGTTCGAAACTGGATTCCGTAAAACGCTATATCGCCGGGCAGAAAGAACATCATCGAACGGTCACGTTTAAAGAAGAGTTTGTTGCGTTCCTGCAGAAGTACGGAATCGAATATAATGAACAATATTTGTGGGATTGATTACTTTGCCCTTTCAGGGCAAAGATGTTTTTGATTTGATGTCTGAACCCAGGGCGGTGCCCTGGGCTAGAGTATATCGGCCTTTCAGGCCGTACAACTTTGAATACGCTATTTATGGAATTGGTTTTATTATGTTGCCCTTTCAGGGCGATGATGTTTTTGATTTGATTCCTGAACCCAGGGCGTCCTCGTTCGCCAAGGCTGCGGAAGGACAGGTTGCCCTGGGCTAGAGTACAGCGGCTTTTCAGGCCGCATGATTTTTACGGCGAGATGCCGACAACATTTCGGGCTCTCGGGCCGTAAGTGATAGTGTTGGATCTGAGTCAGGACAAAACGGTGCGTGCGATTGCCGCCCGACTGGCGAGTTATGACCCCGCAAAAGGGCCGGTAAACGTCAGCGGGACGTGGGGATCCTATGCGCGCCTGCTGGCGGCCCACCTGTGGAAAACGCTCAAACGGCCCGTTTTTTATATATGCCCCCATATTGATGACGCCGATGCCGCGGCCGATGACCTCCAGGTTTTTGCAGGTGTTCCTGCACAGACGCTGCCGGTATGGGAGAGCCCTGATGAGGTTACGGATGCCACGGATGAGATCTTGGCGCAGCGGCTGCGGATGTCGCTGTGGATGGCGTCGCAGCAGCACGCAGAGCCGGACCATTTTCTCATCGCCACGTGCGTGCAGGCACTGAATCAGCCGGTGATACGCCCCGACACGCTCAGGCAGCAGGGGCTTTCGTTAAGCGCCGGCCAGACGGTCGAGCCTGAGTTGGTCGTCTCATGGCTCACGGACAATCGCTTTGAGCGGGTGGACAGCGTTGACCTGCCCGGCCAATTCGCGCAGCGAGGCGGCATCATCGATATATTCGCCCCGATCAGTTCCTTCGATTCACACGGGCAGCGGCCGTCGGATCTAAACGACTCGCGGCCCGTTCGCATCGAATTCTTTGGCGACCGCATTGAAAGCATCCGATCCATTAACCTGGACAGCCAGCTTTCCAGCGAGGCGGTGACCAGCCTGCAAATCAACGCGTCGCTTTCGACCATCCAGGCGGACAGCACTGAAATGTTCCTGAATCTGCTGCCGCCGGAGACATTGATCATTTTGGAGGAACCGGTCGAGACGGCCGAGGTTTCGGAGGTCTTCCTGAGCCGGCTTGAAAACCCCGCAGGCATGTACACGTGGCGAGCGGTTTACCAGGCGATCGGCCTGCACCCATGCCTGCAAATCAGCCGGTTCGCCGCGGCACAGGCCGATTTTCAACTGGATGTGACCAGCGCGCAGCAGTATGAGCATAAGTCAGGCACGATCTGGAAGGATCAGCAGGGCGTTCTGGAGGAATTGGTCAAACAGTCCCAAAGCATGCAGGTGGATTTTTATTGCGACAGCCAGGCGGAGATCCAGCGGATCAGCCAGATCCTCACGGGCGAAGGCGAGGGCATCCCGGAATCGTTCAAGCTGCTGACCGGTTTTGTGCATCAGGGCTTCATCGTCAATTCGCTAAATACGATCGTCATCTCTCACCACGAGGTTTTCGGGCAGGTCTCCATCCGGCGAAGGATCCGGCGGATCCAGAGCGTGTCCAGCATTGACAGTCTGCTCGATCTGAAAAAAGGCGACTATGTCGTACACATCACCTACGGCATCGGCAAGTTTGTCGGCATCCAGATGATGGAAAAGGCCGGCACGCGCGCCGAGTATATCACGCTCGAATATGCCGACAAGGTGCAGATCCATGTGCCGGTTTCAAACATTCACCTTGTGCAGAAATTCGTCGGCTCTACACCCAAGCGTCCGCAGTTAAGCAGGATCGGGACAAAGAAATGGGAAAAACAGAAGGAGAACGTTGCCAAGGGCGTCGAGGAGATGGCGGCCGAACTGCTGGATCTTCAGGCCCGGCGGCAGAAACTCGGGGGCTTCAACTTCGGCGCCGACACGATCTGGCAGCGCGAGTTCGAAGAGTCCTTCCTCTATCAGGAGACGCCGGACCAGATGACCGCCGCTTCGCAGATCAAAGAGGATATGGCCTCAGAGCGTCCAATGGATCGGCTGCTGTGCGGAGACGTCGGTTACGGCAAGACGGAACTGGCGATGCGCGCGGCGTTCAAGGCCGTCCAGGCGGGTAAGCAGGTGGCGGTGCTGGTGCCGACGACGGTCTTGTGCGTGCAGCACGGCCGGACCTTCCGCCAGCGATTTGCCGATTTTCCCGTGCGGGTCGAGATCATCAACCGCTTCAATACCAGTAAGGAAACGCGCGAGATATTGAGCGATTGTCGCAAGGGGATGGTTGATATTCTCATCGGCACGCATCGCCTGCTCAGCGATGATGTCGGGTTTAAGGATTTGGGGCTGTTGATCATTGATGAAGAGCAGCGGTTCGGCGTCGAACACAAGGAGCGGCTCAAACGCTTTCGCGTCAACGTCGATATCCTCACGATGACGGCCACGCCCATTCCGCGGACGCTGCACATGTCCATGATCGGGCTTCGCGACATCAGTTCGCTTTCGACGCCGCCGCTGGATCGCAGGGCCGTCGTGACCAAGATCAGCCGCTTTACGGACGAGACTGTCCGCAAGGCCGTTGTGTTCGAGATCAATCGGCAGGGGCAGGTGTTCTTTCTCTATAATCGCGTGCAGAGCATTGAACGATTTGCCGACCAGGTCCGCACGATCATCAACGACGCTTCCATTCGGATCGACATCGCGCATGGGCAGATGCGCAAGCATGAGCTGGAAGACGCGATGATCCGGTTCATTACCGGCCAGACGAGCGTGCTGATCTGCAGCACCATTATCGAATCCGGCATCGATATCCCGAATGCCAACACGATGCTCATCAGCGACGCCGACCGCTTCGGGCTGGCGCAGCTGCATCAGCTTCGTGGACGCGTCGGCCGCTACAAGCACCGCGCGTATGCTTACATGCTGCTTCCGATGACGCGGACGATTACGCCGATTGCCGCTCGCAGGCTCAAGGCGATCGAAGAGTATTCGGAATTGGGCGCCGGTTTTAGGATCGCGCTGCGCGACCTGGAGATTCGCGGCGCGGGCAACATCCTGGGCGCTGAGCAGTCGGGCCATATTAATACCGTCGGGTATGAATTGTACTGTCGGCTGTTGAGCGAGGCGGTCAAACGCCTCAAGCATGAGCCCGTTGAGAAGGAGATCGACACCGTTATCGATCTTGGCTTTGAGACGTACATCCCAAAGAATTATATTCCCGCGGACCGCCAGCGGTTGGAGGTGTACAGGCGGATCGCATCGGCACGGACGTCCAAGGACCTGGACCGCCTGCGGCTGGAACTGCGGGATTTGTTTGGTCCGGTTCCTGAGCAGGTTGAGTTTCTTCTGCAGATTTCACAGATACGCCTGTGGGCGGCGGGTTGGAACGTGCAGAGCCTTACGGTACAAGGGCCGGACCTGGTTTTTGTGTTTCCTGAGGATGCCTCCGGCGTGGACCTCTTTGCGCGGTACCCCGGTACGGTGCGCATCCCCGACCCGCGAACGGTTCATTTGCGGCTTGAAAAATCGTATTTTGAACCAAAAACGCTTTTGCCGATCCTGAGAAAGCTGCTCCGGCGGTAATGGCTTCCGAACCGGGAAATTCCTGTGTTCGTACAACTATTATGAAAGCGTTTGTGACTATTACAGTTTTCGTCGCCTTGAATTGCGTCGCTGCAAACGATCCTAACGCGGCGGCTCGCATTCGGCGCGATCCGAATACCGCCGGCAAGAAGGAGGTTCGCATGAAAGAACAGGACCAGAATAGGGTTCATCCGGTTAATGAGTAGGTGGCATGGTGGAGGTGGAGGATCCGAAGTTTTAGGTATTCGTCATCTCTGTATCCGCAGGCTTGGCGTTGTAGCATTCCGATTTTGCGGTTCATTACTTCCAGTTTGCCCGTGCTGA
>JAJFTK010000056.1 GCA_021372945.1 Planctomycetaceae bacterium
TCAGCACGGGCAAACTGGAAGTAATGAACCGCAAAATCGGAATGCTACAACGCCAAGCCTGCGGATACAGAGATGACGAATACCTAAAACTTCGGATCCTCCACCTCCACCATGCCACCTACGCATTAACCGGATGAACCCAAAACAACTATGGTTAAAAAGCTGGTTCAAGCCGGCGCAGATTTCAATGTTGTGAATGCAGCAGGGTTTTCGTCTTTGGATATTGCTTCTGGCTGGGGTAACAAGCAAACCGAAGCATTCCTGAAATCAGTGGGTGGAGCCAAGACCCAAAATGGTGCGTGCGGAATTGCGCATCTGGGTTCTGAAGAAATGTCGGAGCTGATTGCCGAGATTGATTCAGGGAAGTATTTGAAATTCCATGAGGCAGGAGGAAACAGCAGCAGCCCTGAACTGACAGTGTATCTTTCCGGCGAAAAGGGGATATTGCCGGAGGGGCAGGCCGTAACGATCAACTATGAACAGAAAAAGAACGGCTGCCTGGCAAATAATATTTTTTGTCGACGCAGAAGGTCCGACACAGGCCAGGCCGTCAGCGACTGGATCAATAAAGATGATTATTTACTTGAACTGAAATTTGCGGCGGAAACGGACGGCTTTTTGCTGGGCCGCATTACTGTAGAATATCCGAAAGCCAATATTCGTCTCAAGACGGAGTTCCGGGCGAAGATCAAGGGGCTTCGCCTGGTTGACGGACACCCTGATCTGCGAAGTGACAGCATGGAGACGCTGTGTTATGCGACCAAACTTTACCTGGAAGAAAAATACAACGAGAAAGATCTAAACGTTCAGCAGGCAGAAGGCAATTACAGCGCCTGGTATAATAATGAAGCACCAGGCAGGATGCAGGCAGGCGGAATAGACGTTTACTATGAACACAACGGTGAAAAAACGTTTTTAAGAACTCATCTGCACAAAAAAGACGGCACCTGGAGTGTTGCGGGAGAACTCCGGGGCGATCAGTTTTTTGCGGCTCATCCGTTGCAGGAACCGGAGAAAGCGGATATAAAGGAGCACCTGAAAGTGCTGGCGTACCGCCGGCTTGAGCAGGATTTGCAGCAAGAAAAACCGGGCGGTATTTTTCGATCCGTCTCTTTTGCCCCTGTGAGGCGATCAAAAAAGATGGCCCAGGTGACCGTGGATTACTGCGAGGCCGGAAATGATGCGGATTCTAAGAGAACCTACCTGCTGGAGTTTGCCGACGGCAACTGGCAGGTTCTGCGGCAGTTAGCTGACAATGAAAAACTCAACGTGAAGACGAACACGGTTGAGAAAACAGAACGATGACAAGGCTTGTCTGCAATTATTGCGGCTGTGTTGAGACCGTATTGCCATGAACGATCGATTTAACGGAAAATTTATTGTGCTGGACGGGCCGGACGGGTGCGGCAAGAGCACACAGACGAGGATGCTCTCGGAGTGGATCTCGCGGCAGGGCATCGAGGCAGTCAGCTATCGCGACCCCGGCACGACGGTCGTGGGGGAGAAGATCAGAACGATCCTGCTGGACCCGGCGCACGAGGGGATGGGCGATAATGTGGAGGTGCTGCTGTATATGGCGGCGCGGGCGCAGCTTTGGAAGGAGCGCATCGGGCCGGACCTGGCGTCGGGCAAATGCGTGCTGATGGATCGATGGGTCTCCAGCACGTGCGCTTACCAGGGCTGGGCAGGAGGATTTGGGATCGAGAAGGTGATCAAGATCGCCAATGATGCGCTTGAGCGGGTGTGGCCGGACGTGATCTTTGTGCTGGATGTGGATACGGCGACAGCGGCACAGCGGATGCAGCGGGACCTGGACCGGATGGAGCAAAAGGGCCAGGCGTATCACGGGCGGGTGCGCGAAGGGTTTTTGAGACTGCCGCAGTATTTTGCGGGCACGAGGATCGTGGATGCAAGGCGCGGTGTGGAACAGGTGCAGGAAGAGATACGAAAAATCCTAAATCCTAAACTCTAAATTCTAAACAAATTCAAATACTAAAATTCCAATGTTCAAAACGAGTCTGTGACAAGACAAGCAAGTCCGGCATGACAGAGGAAGCCGGCAAGATGCCGGCGGTACGAGATGCATTTACGAGAAATAGTTTGTCAGGAGAAGGCGGTCGGGGCGCTTGAGCAGGCGTACGCGGCGGGCAAGATCGCGCATGCGTATTTGTTCGCGGGCGATGACGGCGTCGGCAAACGCACGACAGCGGCGGCGCTGGCCAAGATGCTGCTGTGCGAGAACCGCCAGACCTGCAAATCACCTGAGTTTGTAGATAGCTGCGGCAAGTGCCATTCGTGTCAGACGTTTGAAGCCGGGGGGCATCCGGATTTTCGGATGATCACAAAGGAACTGGTCAAGTTCACGAGGGAAGGCAAGAATAAAACAACGCCAGTACAGATGCCGATCGATGTCATCCGCGAGTTTCTGATCGAGAGAATAGCCAATAAGCCGAGCATGGGGAGTTATGTCGTCTTCGTGCTCGATGAGGCAGAGAAAGTTAACAATGCAAGTCAGAATGCAATGCTGAAGGTGCTGGAGGAACCGCCGGGGCATTGCGTGATCATCCTGTTGTGTTCGCGGCCGGACCTGATGCTGCCGACGACGTTGTCGCGATGCCAGGTCGTCCGATTTGGGCCCGTTTCGGAGGACGAGATCGTCAAACGTCTTGTTCAGGATGGGCTCGCCAAGACGGAGGCGGTTTTTTGGGCGCGGTTTAGCCAGGGGAGCCTGGGTCAGGCGATCGCGTGGTCGTCGCTGCGATTCAAGGAGGGAAGCATTTACGGCTTTAAGAAGGAGCTGGTTGAGAGGGTTTGTTCATTTGGGCTTGCCGACGTGGTGGATATGGCCGAATGGATGGGCCAGACCGCAAGAAAGATCAGCGGCGAGTGGGTGGATCGGGAACAAAACGTCAGTACGACCGACATCAATCGGCGTGCTCAAAAAGGGCTTATCAAGATGACATCGCTTGTCTATAGCGATGTGATGAGATTGGGGCTGGCGATCGGGGAGCTAGTAAATGACGACCAGAAAAGTCTCATTCTGCGATTAGCCGACAAACTGGATCCTGAAGCGGCGGCAGTAAAGGTTGAATTCTGCGCCACGATGGACAAATGGGTCGATTCCAGCGTGAACGAGAAACTCATCTTCGAACAACTGTTGTTTAATCTCAGTAAATCGGATATATTACTTAGTTCTACTGCTTAGTGACAGATGCGGGCAAGACGCCTGCGCTAAGGGTTTTTGGACAGGATTTACAGGATTAACAGGAATAGAAAATACACGGGCGCGACGCCATGCCAAAGACCCCGCGTTCCCAAAGGATAATAGATGTCGCAATCTGAGAGTGTAAAGCCCAGGGGGCAAAAGAATTGTAAATTGATGTTGGTAAAGTACGGCCGCATTGGGCTGATGGGCTGGTTTGAGCACCACGAAAATCTTATCCCGCATCTGAACAAGCACGTCGTCATCAAGACCGAACGCGGTTTGGAGCTGGGCGAGATCATCGGGCTGCACAGCTACAAGGCCGGCCAGTTCAAAAGCTCGCCGGAGCAAATCGATTCTTATTACCGAAACTGCGGCAAGGATATGCCGATCGGCGAGGGCGGGTCGTTCGTTCGGTTTGCCACGCGCGAGGATATGCACGAGCAGGAACACCTGGAGCGGTCGAGCGTCGATGAGGCCAGGTGCTGCCAGAAGATGGCCGCCGAACTGGGGCTGGATATGACGATCGTGGAAGCCGAACATCTGTTCGGCGGCGAGCGCATCGTTTTTTATTTTACCAGCGAAGGGCGGGTCGATTTTCGCGAACTGGTCAAGCGGCTGGCGAAGGAATACCAGACGCGGATCGAGCTGCGGCAGATCGGGTCGCGCGACGAGGCCAAGCTCATCAGCGATTATGAAACCTGCGGACAGCAGTGCTGCTGCAGCCGATATTTGAAGATCCTGGAACCGGTCAACATGCGGATGGCGAAGCTTCAGAAGGCCACGCTGGACCCATCCAAGATCAGCGGGCACTGCGGCAGGCTCAAGTGCTGCCTGCGTTATGAAGACGCCACATACCTGGAGCTTCGAAAGAACCTGCCGCAGCGAAACGATTATGTGCAGACGCCGAAGGGACAGGGCAAGGTGGTGGACCTGCAGATCCTGACGCAGCTTGTGATCGTGCAGGATGCGCTGGGCGACCGGCAGGCATGGCCGCTTGAAGAGATCCGTGTTATGACGGCCGAAGAAGTGCGTGAGATGCATAGGAATCTGCCGGAAGTGAACGCGGCGCCCGCCGAACAGCAAGGTCGGCGGATGCAGCGGCCGGAGAAGGTGTGGCAGCGGAACAGGCCCAAGCCGGCCGAAGAAGCAGCCAGGCCTGAACCGGAGGATCCCTTTGGAGAAGAACCTGAAGAGTCCGAATTTGAGCAGGGCGAGGAGACGGTCCAAAAGAATGGCAGCAATGGATCGGCGCCTTTGCAGAATAACCGAGGTCCCGCCCAGGGGCCGAATAATCAAAATGCCCAGAAGCGCAACGGCCGCAATCGCCGCCGGCGCTCGCGAAACAAGAATCGCCGGCCGGGCAGCGGACCCAATAATGGTCAACCTAACGGGCAAGGCCGACCTTCGGGATCGCAAAGGAATCCGGGCGGCAACGCGTCGCAGGGAGGCGGTGAATAATCCATGTCGAGAAAGCTGCTGGTGACGTCGGCGCTGCCTTACGCCAACGGTCCTATTCATATCGGGCACCTTGTCGAATATCTTCAAACGGATATCTGGGTGCGGTTCCAGAAGGCGATGGGGCGGACGTGTTTGTACTTGTGTGCCGATGATACGCACGGCACGCCTGTGATGATCCGGGCGCGAAAAGAGGGGATCACGCCGGACCAATTGATCGCGCGGGTGCACGCGGAACATCTTAAGGATTTTACCGGGTTCGGAATCCAGTTCGATAATTACTATACAACGCATTCCGAGGAGAACCGTCTCCTGAGCGAGATGATCTATGCGCGAGCGAAGGCGAAGGGCTCGATCGTAAAAAAAACGGTCCTGCAGGCGTATGACGAGCAGGAAAAGATGTGGCTGCCGGACCGGTATATCAAGGGGACGTGCCCGCGGTGCAAGGCCGAGAACCAGTATGGCGATTCGTGCGACGTGTGCGGCTCGCATTACCAGACGGTCGAGCTGATCAACCCGGTGAGCGTCATCAGCGGACAAAAGCCGGTGATGAAAGAAAGCACGCATTTCTTCTTTCGGCTCAGCGATTACGAAGCGCAGCTTAAGACCTTCTACAAGGAAGGTTACGTCCAGGCATCGGTGCAGAACAAGCTGGAGGAGTGGTTCAGCGCGGGGCTGAAGGATTGGGACATCTCGCGCGATGGGCCGTATTTTGGCTTCAAGATCCCCGGCGAAAAAGACAAATATTTCTATGTGTGGCTCGATGCGCCCATCGGGTACATGGCCTCGTGCAAGAATTACTGCGACCGCAACGGGTTGGTTTTCGAGCAGGTGTGGAACGCCGGCGAGTACGAGATCTATCATTTTATCGGCAAGGATATCATGTATTTTCATGCGCTGTTCTGGCCGGCGGTGCTGATGAGCGCCGACCTGCGCAGGCCGAATAAGCTGTTCGTGCACGGTTTTTTGACCGTGAACGGCCAGAAGATGAGCAAGAGCAAGGGCACGTTCATCCAGGCTTCGACGTATCTAAATCACCTGGACCCGCAATATCTGCGGTATTATTACGCCTCGAAGCTGACGGGTGACGTCAGCGATATCGATCTGAATTTTGAGGATTTTATCAACCGCGTGAACGCGGATCTGGTGGGCAAGCTGGCCAACCTGGCCAGCCGGTCGGGCCCGATGCTGTGCAAAAAGCTCGATGGCATGCTGGGCAGGCTCGATGACGAGGGACGCCGGCTGATCAGCGAGTTGACGGCGGCCCGGCAGGAGATCGTTGATTCGTACGAAAGCCTGAATTTCGCGGGCGCGATCCGCAAGATCGCGTCACTGGCGGACGTGTGCAACAAGTACGTTGAGCAACATCAGCCCTGGGCGACGATCAAGACCGACCCGGAAGGGACGCGAACGTCTTTGACGGCGATCCTCAACGCGATGCGGATTTTGACGATCTATTTGAAACCGGTGCTGCCGGAGTTTGCGGCCAAGGTCGAGCAGTTTTTGGCGGTTGGGCCGCTTGCGTTTGCGGATGTGGATAAGGTGCTTGAGGATCACAAGATCAATGATTATATCCGGCTGGTTGAGCGGGTAGAGAAAGAAAAGGTAGATGCGATGATCGAAGAAAGCAAACCCCAGGATGCGCCCAACGCCGCCGAAGCGCCGGCTGTTTTGGATGAGCCTTTGGCGCCGGAGTGTACCATCGAGGACTTCATGAAGGTGGATCTGCGGGTGGCGCGGGTCACGAAGGCGTCGGCGGTCGAAGGGGCCGATAAGCTGCTGAGCCTGGAACTGGACCTGGGCGCGATGAAGAAGAATGTCTTCGCGGGGATCGCCAAGGCCTATAAGCCCGAAGAGCTTGTCGGGCGGCTGGTGGTTTGTGTCGCGAATCTGAAACCGCGCAAGATGAAATTCGGGTTGTCTGAAGGGATGGTCTGTGCGGCCGGTCCCGGCGGTGCAGAAGTGTTCTTGCTGAATGTGGATAGCGGAGCCAAACCTGGACAGCGCGTGCATTAAACTTTACGCCACGGCCAAGCAGAGCTTGACCGTGCCACCCTTGAGTGGAAGAGCGAAGAATTGCGGAGTTGGGTTGCGGTGAAGAAGACGATAGAAGAGATTGCACGGGAAGATGGGCGTTATGATGCGCGGGCGCTGAAGTTCGTGTTCGAGGGGCTGGCCGAAACAATCGAAGAATTGCGCAAGCAGGAGGACCCGGAAGCGATGCCGCGGCATATTTCGGGACAGGAACTCAGTTTCGGGCTGGCGGATGCCGCGCAGAAAAGATGGGGCAGGCTTGCCAGGATGGTGCTTGGCTATTGGGGAGTGAAAGCCACGCGGGATTTTGGCGAGATCGTTTACCTGATGATCGATTACGGCTGGATGACCTCGCAGGATACGGATACCATCGACGATTTCAATAACGTCTTTGATTTCAAAGACGTCTTTGAAACAAAGTATTCGATCGAGCTTCGGTAGCTTTTTTTTTGACAGGATTGACAGGGCAAGACACCCGTGCCGCGTTTATATGCACAAGGCGCGGATTATGTTGATATAGAGCGCTTTAGCCTTTTCGAGTTGGGCAATTTCGATCGCTTCGTTGGGTTGGTGGCAGCGGGCGCCGTCGCCGGGGCCGAAGATGAGCACCGGGGCGTTCAGTTGGGCAAAGAGCGGGCCATCGGTGGTGAAGCCGATCGCGTGTGTTTCGTGAATGCCTGTTGCGTTGCCCACCCTCTGGACGAATGGATCGTCCGGTTTGGTTTCGAGGGCCGGGCAGGCGCGCAGGACAGCGATGTCCGCTTTGAAGTCGGGGTCAGTGTACGCCAGTTCAGAGAGGACTTTGCGGACTTCGGCAATAATGGCGGTTTCGGATTGGTCCGGCAGCGTGCGAATGTCCAGTTCGATCGAGCAGCTATCCGGGACAATATTGGTTGCCGTGCCGCCATAGATGCGATTAATGCTCATGGAGCAGCCGCCCAGCAGCTTATGCGGCGTGTAGGGGATTTGCCACGTCTTCAGCCGATCGAGGATGAGATTGGCTTTCTCGATCGCATTGATGCCAAGCTGCGGCATGGAGCCGTGCGCGGTTTTGCCGACGGTTGTGATCTTCAGCCATAGAATGCCGCGATGAGCCCGGAGCAGCCGCAGGCTGGTCGGTTCGGGAATGAGGATGCCGATTGGGTCCTTGATGGAGGCGGCGCAGGACTGGATGAAGCGCTTCACGCCGCAGCTATCGGTTTCTTCGCCGGCGGTCGCGGCCAGGAGAACGCGTCCGGTCAGCGTGCGTCCTGAAGCCTGTACGTCCGCCATGGCGGCGGCAAATGCGCTAAGGCCGCCGAGCATGTCAACGCAGCCTCGGCCGTAGAGGAATCCATCTTTTTCGAACGGTTCGAAAGGATCGGTGTTCCATGTTTCTTTACTGGCGGGTACGACGTCGATATGGGCGCCAATGACCAGTGTGGGCAAACGGTCGTCTTCGGGGCCGATCCTGGCGATCACATTGGCGCGGTTTGCGTCCCATTTATCTATTTGGGCGGCAACGCCGTGAGAGATCAGATATTCGTGAAGGACCCGGACGGCGTCGATTTCGCCATTTTGCAGCGTAGGGGCGGTTTTGACAAGTTCTTTGAGTAAATACAACATATTTGAATCCATATTATCTCATTCGCGTTTGTATGAGCCATAGTCTATCTCTATTCTAGCGGCGGAGCCAAACTTGAGTAGATAAAAAGAGCGAAAGCTAAAAAATTCTATTGCAGTCAAATGCCTTTGCGCCAATAATGGTTCTTTTAAATTGATCGCAAGGGGTAGTTTTTACAAGTTAAAAAAGGATAAAGAATGGGACCCGTTTTACGTGGTTTGATCAAATTGCAGGGTGTGGAGAATCGTCTTCGGGCGGCAAAAACCAAACTGGCAAGATGCCGCCGGAGCGTTCTATTTCAGGAGAATCAACTGCGGACATTACAGAGTGGTCTGGAAGCAAAGCAGGAAGAAATGAAGTTAACCAATCTCCAGGTATCCCGGCTGGAGTTGGATCTCAAGGGGCGGGATGACCAAATCAGCAAGCTGCGCAGTCAGCTTAATCTGGCACGTACGAACAAAGAGTATTCCGCGCTGTTGACGGAACTCAATACAGCCAAAGCGGATGATTCCAAGCTCGAGAGCCAGGTTCTGGAACTGATGAGGAACGTGGAGGTCGATCAGGCGGCCTGCGAAGAGATCAAGAAGCAAATCGAAGAGCAGCGCGTTAAAGTGGAAGAAGTACGCAAGGATTCGGAATCGAAGGCCGTCGAGTTGGAGAAGGACGTCGAAGAGATCCAAAAGGAATGGAACGAGGCCAGCAAGGATATTCCGGGCGACGCGCTGCACATCTTCGAGCGGGTGGCCGAGACGTACGATGGCGAAGCGATGGCCGAGATCGAACAGCCGCAGGAGAACGGCGACTCTTACGCCTGCGGGGGCTGTTTCATGGGGATCCCGGCGGAGGTGATCAACATCTTGAGCGGCCGCGATGAGATCATCCGGTGTACGAGCTGTACACGCATCCTATACCTGAAGGACAAAGAATAAAGAGCCGAGGCATTTGCATCGGCTTTTTTTATTATCAGCCGCAGGGGTGAATTTAAATTGGCAAAGCAAGTCAGTCTATACACAGATGGGGGCAGCCGGGGCAATCCAGGTCCGGCGGCGGCAGCCTTCATTATCAAGGACCGGCAGGGAAAGCAGCTTCTTGGCCGGGCGCTTTTCCTGGGCAGAACGACCAATAACGCGGCGGAATACGCGGCGGTACGGGCGGCGCTGCTTGCGGCCAAGGAGATGGGGGCCGAAGAGATCCACCTGTTCAGCGACAGCGAACTGCTGGTGCGTCAGCTTCAGGGGCAATACCGCGTCAAGAGCGAGAATATTCTTGGCCTGTACAGCGACTGCGTCGGGCTGCTGAATTCGTTCGAGTCCTGGAAAGTGCAGCACATCAAACGCGAATTCAACGCGGATGCGGATCGGCTGGCGAACCGGGCGATGGACGCCAGGGCAACCGTGGACCTGCCGGCTGAGCCTGCGGCAAAAACAGGCAAGCGGCTGCGGCTTGGCATCCTGTTGAGCGGCGGCGGGCGGACGATGGTGAACCTGCACAAGGAGATCCAGGCGGGAAGGCTGAATGCCCAGATCGTTGTGGTCATCAGTTCGCTATCCAAGGTCGCCGGCGTTGAACGTGCACGAGAAATTGGGATTGAACCGATCATACTGCGGCGGAAGGATTTTTCCGATGTTGGAGGTTTCAGTGCTGCGCTGGCCGATGCATTGGACAAGGCTCGCGTTGATCTGGTTATCCAGGCGGGGTGGCTTTGCCTGTGGAAGATACCGCAGGCGTATGCGAACCGCGTGATGAATGTGCACCCGGCGCTATTGCCGAGCTTCGGCGGCCAGGGCATGTGGGGGCATCATGTGCATGAGGCGGTTCTCAAGGCCGG
Source organism: Planctomycetaceae bacterium (assembly GCA_021372945.1). Classification (GTDB taxonomy): domain Bacteria; phylum Planctomycetota; class Phycisphaerae; order Sedimentisphaerales; family Anaerohalosphaeraceae; genus 4572-13. Next base: position 10,126 of record JAJFTK010000056.1, read on the forward strand.
CTGCAAGGTGAGCGGATGCACGGTTCATTTCTGCACGAACGACTATGACGCCGGGCCGATCATCGTACAGCGGTGCTGCGAAGTCAAAGACGGCGATACGGCCGAGACGTTGGCGGCTCGCGTATTCGAGGAGGAATGCCGGGCGTATCCGGAGGCGATCCGGCTGTTTTCGGAGGATCGGCTCAAGGTCGTCAGCGGGGTTGTCGTACGGCAATGATTTTTTTTTGACAGGATTTACAGGATTAACAGGATGGAGGAACGACACGGGCGAGACGCCCGTGCCGCAGGCCTTAATTTCATTCTTTCCATCACACCGGTCATCATTGAAAAAACTGCGCTTTCTCGGTACAATCGGGGAGTATGAAGATACGGATCAGTCATCCGACGTTGAGGGGCTTTTTTGAACAGCTTCGCTTTGCGCCGACGGAGCAGAAGACCAAACAGCTTGCCGCGGCCGAGCAGTTATTGATGATGCTCAATCCCGAACGCGAATACCCTTATGATTTCATTGTCTATCGGATCACGGGGTATCGGCCGCGGACGGATCCGTCGCAGCCGCTGATCGCGGGGCGCGACCTGCTGGCGGCGCTGCGGGTGTGGATCGCGCAGATCAGCGATGAACTGGAGCTGAGCATAAGCGAAAGCCAGGAACCGATCCTGACCGTCGCGGACCTGGCCAGGCGCTTCCACGTCTCGACCAAGACGATCCGGCGATGGCAAAAGCGAGGCCTGAACGGCCGCATCTACCTGTTCGCGGACGGCAAGAAAAGGCTGGGCTTTACGCAATCGGCGGTCGGCAGTTTCGAAGCGACGTCCGCGGAGCTGATCCGCAAAGCCGCCGCATTCAGCCAGGCGGACGCCCAGCAGAAGCAGACGATCGTACAAATCGCCGCAGCGCTGGCGGCGGCAAAGAACTACAGAACGCAGTTCGCGCTGGTGCGCGACGTGGCGAGCAGGACGGGGCGTTCATGTCTGACGGTGCGTTCGATCCTGAACGCGGCGGGCAGCAATACGGCGGCGCTTCCGCGTTCGCGCGGCAAGCTGGCCGGCAAGGAAGCGGCGCTGCTGTATAAGCTGAATCAGCAGGGGACCGGCATCGGCGAGCTGATGCAGAAATTCAAGCGCAGCCGCAGCTCGGTGCATCGCATTCTCAATCAGCAGCGGGCGCGGGAGCTGTTCGCCCGCCGGATCGAATATGTGGACAGCGCTGAGTTTGCAGCGCCGAATGCGTCGCAGCTTATTCTCGAACCGTCGGAGGCCGCCGGCGAAGCGGCCAAGAGTTCGCACCTGCTGAGCCGGCCGCTCGAGGCGGAATTATTTCGCCGGTACAACTACCTGAAATATTGCGCCGTGCAGGAACTCAATCGCATCCAGAAGGATCGGCCCCAAAGCGAGCGGCTCAAGCGCGTGGTAGGCCTCTTACAGCATGCCGACGAGGTCAAAACGCGGATCATCGAGGCGAACATGCCGCTGGTGATCAATATCGCGGGCAAGCACCTGGTGGGGGGATTTTCGATGAGCGAGCTGGTCAGCGAGGGCAACATGTCGCTATTGGCGGCGGTGGAAAAATTCGATTACACGCGCGGGTACCGGTTCAGCACGTACGCGAGCTGGGCCATCGTCAAGGAATTCGCGCGGATCATCCCCAGCGAGGCGCGTCGGCTGGACAAGGCCGGCGGCACCGACATGACGAGTCTGCCGGTGAATCTGCGGATCGAGCATCTGCCGGATATTTCGGCCGTGGAACAGGCGCAGAAGGACCTGCGGCGGATCATTGAGAACAATCTCGACGAGCGCGAACAGTACGTGATCCTGAATCATTATGCGCTGGATCCCAGCGTCATCAAGAAAAAGCCCATGACGCTCAAAGAGATCGGCGATCATCTGAAGCTCAGTAAAGAACGGACGCGGCAGATCGAACTGCAGGCGCTGCAGAAACTCCGGCAGAGCCTGAGCCCTGAGCAGTTTGATCTGCTGACAGGATGATCAAAGAAAATCCGAAATCCTAAGCGCTAAATCCTAAACAAATTCAAATATTCTAAGTCCCAAAATTCCAAACAATAGGTACAGCGTCAGGGCGGACGTTTTACTGGTTCTTTGCGGCTGTCTGGTTGGCGAGCTGGAGGCGGAGCTGTTTAAGTTCCTGAAGAACGTAGAGATTGCTCAGCTTAATGAAGTACCACAGTTTCATGAGAAGCACCCCATTGAGCCCAACCAGGGCGATGAATAAACCATTGAGCTTGTACGCTTCGCTATTGTTCTCCAGCCCGCCAATCCCCGCCAGCAATATGAAAACGCAGACGGTCATCCATAGATAATAGTAGAGTTTCAGAGTTTTTTGCTTTTTCTGGAAATCGTCAACCGCTTCCTGCTGTGTTCGCTGGGACTTCAAAGCGTCCAGCTCGTCCTTCATTTTCAGCAGTTCATTCAATTTGGTTTCGATATTGTCGTTCATTGGGTTTCTCCTGCAATTTTAATTTTTAATTCGGCGATTGTTCGATGAAGGCGAGACTTGACCGTGCCTTCGGGGATTTGCATAATGCGGGCGATCTCGGAGATGCTCATTTCCTGGTTGAATCGCAGCAGCAGAAGCGTTCGCTGGTCCGGATCGAGTTTTGAGAGTTCCTCCTGCGGGGATCCAACGGGGCCAGATGGCGCATTGAACTGGTTTAGATGTTCGGCGTATTTGCGCCGCAGCGACGCCTCTGAATAGTTCTGGCGGAGGTGGTCGGTGCATTTGCGGATCAGGATGGCGAAGGCCCAACTCTTAAAATTCGCCGGATGACTTAAGGTCGCGAATTTTCGAACGACGGCAAGCCATGTTTCCTGCTGGATGTCCCATGCGGCAGAGTCGCTGCCGCAGAACTTGAGCGCGTAGGAGTAAAAGGGTTTTTGCCAGAGGCTGACCAGGGTTTCGAAAGACTGTCGGTCGCCGGCCTGGGCTTGCAGGACGAGCAACTCATGGTAGATTGTTGCCGTTTGTCGTTCCATTGTACCCATAGTCGGGGCAGAGACATTTAACGTTCCATGCCCAGGCAAAAATCTTGAAAAAGTCGTTTACGAATGTGCGGTTTTGGGGTACATTATAGCGACAAAAAATTATCTGGAAATAGGGAAATGCAATGAAGGGTATCGGATTCATCGGCGGCGGCAACATGGCCCAGGCATTGATCGAGGGCGTCCTGAAACAACGGCTTTTTAAGTCCTCGCAGATCTGGGTGTCGGACGTGCGAGCAGAACGTCTTGCTGAACTCAGGGAGCACTATGGCCTGCAGATCGCCCAAGACAATACCGAGATCGCCCGGCAGGCCAAAATCATTGTGCTCAGTGTGAAGCCGCAGATGATGAACCAGGTGCTGCATGGGATCGCCGGACAGGTTCAGCAGGATGCGCTGGTGATTTCGATCGCCGCGGGCATTCGGACCGATACGATTCGCCAGAAACTGGGCGAGGTGCAAATTATTCGTGTGATGCCGAACACGCCGGCGCTGGTGGGGGCCGGGGCAAGCGGGATCTTCGCGGGCAATGCGTCAGAGGCATCCGTTCAAATCGCGCTTCGCATTTTTTCGTCAGTGGGCAAGGCGGTCGTTGTGGAACAAGAGGAATTGATCGATGCGGTGACGGCGGTCAGCGGGTCAGGTCCGGCGTATTTCTTTTTGCTGATGGAAGAGATGATGCGGGCGGCGGTCGAATTTGGGCTTGACGAAAAGACGGCAAGCGAATTGGTGCTGCAGACGGCCAAAGGCGCGGCCCTGCTGGCCGAAGCCGGGCAAGCTAATCGTGAAATGCCGGCGGCCCTGAGGAAGAAAGTGACCAGTCCGGGCGGGACGACCGAGGCGGCGATCAGGATGTTCGAACAAGCGGGATTCGATGCAATCGTAATGAAGGCTCTGGCAGCGGCTCGAGATAGGAGCCGGGAGCTTGCCAGGTAAATTCAGTTGGCGGTGCAGCGGTGCAGGCTGGAAGCCTGCAGTCCATTCACTCAAGGACGATAGCTTCGACGGGGCATTCGTCAGCGGCCTGCTGGACGGCGTCTTCCAACTCCGGCGGGACCGGCGAAACCTTCACTTCGGCCATTGTGTCGCCCATTTGAAAGACTTCCGGGCAAGTGTCAACGCAAAATCCGCAGGCAGTGCAATTATCTTCAATTCGAACTTTCATGTCGGACTCCAAAAAAGACTGGTGGCATCGACAGTTACCCACAACCGTTTATTATACCTGTTTTGCGGTTCAAAGGGAAAATGTTTTCTTTTTGAAGTGGAAAAAACGCCTCTGCGCACGTATAATCAGAGTCTTGCGCGGGGCGGATTCTTGATCAACCTATCGTGGTCGGGTCCCATGCAAGCATCGGGCGTGAACCGGGTCAGGCGGGGAACCGAGCAGCCATAAGCGATACCGATGTTGTGTGTGGCAAACCCGACCGCCTTTTTTCAATTGATTATTGATTACTGATGATTGATTATTAAGCGTACTGTTGTACGCCGGTCAATCATTAATCAATGGGAGAAAAGCATGAATGCGGAAGAACTAAAGGGGCGGACGAAGGAATTTGCGCATCGTGGTGTTAAACTGGCCTTATCGCTGCCGGAAACTGCTCTGGGGCGCCATGTTCAGGGCCAACTGTTGAGAAGTTCGACATCCGTTCCTTCGAATTACCGTGCGGCCTGCTTGGCTCATTCGAAGGCGGCTTTTGCATCAAAACTCAGTATTGTTGTTGAGGAAGCGGATGAAACGGCTTTCTGGATTGAATTTCTGATTAAAGAGGGTATATTGTCGCAAAAGCAATGCAAGAACATTTTGCAGGAGGCGTATGAACTGACGGCGATCTTTGTCGCTTCAAGAAAGACCTCTCAAAAGAAAACGAATAATCACTAATCACTAATCATTAATCAATCGTTATGGCATATACGGTAATAGCACGGCGGTATCGGTCGCAGACGTTCGACGACGTGGTCGGGCAGGATGCGGTGGCCAAGACCCTCAAGAATGCGATCCAGATGGGGCGGGTGGCGCACGCATACCTGTTTTGCGGGACGCGCGGGGTGGGCAAGACGACGATGGCGCGGATCCTGGCCAAGTCGCTCAATTGCCTCAAGGCCGATGGGCCGACGGTCAAGCCGTGCCTGGAATGCGATAGCTGCAAGGCCATCAATACGGGCGAAGATATCGATGTGCTGGAAATCGACGGCGCCAGCAACACGGGTGTTGATAATATCCGGCAGCTTCGCGAAAATGCGATGTATCGGCCGGCGCGGTCGCGGTTCAAGATCTATATCATCGATGAAGTTCACATGCTCAGCGCCGGTGCGTTTAACGCGCTGCTGAAGATACTGGAAGAGCCGCCGGAGCATGTAAAGTTCATTTTCGCGACGACCGAGCCGCATAAGGTATTGCCGACGATCCAGTCGCGGTGCCAGCGGTTTGACTTTCAGAATATCAGCACGGCCGTGATCGGCCAGCAGCTTGAAAAGATCCTCAAGGATGAGAAGATCGGGTCTGAAAAGGACCTGATCATCCATCTGTCGCGCCTGGCCAATGGGTCGATGCGGGATGCGCTGAGCCTGCTGGATCAGCTTATCAGCGGGGGCCAGACGCCGCTGACGCTGGAACAGCTTACCGCCATGCTCGGGATCCCGGACCGCCAGCAGGTGATCAAGCTGCTGACGGCGATCGGCGAGCAGGACGGCGCCGGGACGCTGGGGGCCGTCGATGAGCTTTTGCACGCGGGTCAAAACCCGGTGGGGATCTGCGACCTGGCGGTTGAGAACATGCGCGACCTGATGGTGTTTATGACGGCGGGGGCGGACAGCCCGGCGCTGTCGCTGACCGACGATGAGAAGAAGCAGCTTGCGCAGCTCGCTGAAAAATTCGATGTGCCGGCGCTGATCTATAATATCACGGCACTGGAGAAACTTCGGTGGAATCTGAAGAACAGTGAGACGAGCCGACCGCTGCTTGAGGCGGCGCTATTGCGGCTTGCACTGAGCGAGCATTTTATTGGCCTGGAGCAGCTTCGGGGCGATGGTGGCAAAGGTTCGGCGCAGGGGGCTGTAAAAAAAAAATCATTGAACGTTAGCACGCCGGTCCAATCCACCGCGGCACAGGAGGCGGCCCCGGCGCAAGGCGGCGTTTCAATCGGGGCCGATCTTCAATCGATCCAGGAGCAATGGGAATCTATCGCTGCAAATTGCGCGCAGGAAGACAGCAGCCTGGCGGTATGTTTGAAGCAGGGGACGCCGGCGGCCTTGAACGGCTCGACGTTGGAGATTCGATTTGCGAAGGAGTTTGACAAGGCCATCTGTGAACGCAAGGCCGACAAGATCGCGCGGATGATCGCGCCGCTCATTGGCATGGACATCCAGGTAAAGCTTGGGCTGGGAGGCTCGCAGACAAAAACAGCCGCCGCCGCGGCCGAAGCGCCGCAGCCGGCCAAGGCCAACCGCCGGCAGCAGAATGAAGCTCTCAACGACCCCGTGGTGCAGATGGTGCTTAAGGGTCTGGACGCGACGCCCGTGGAGATCGAAAGAGTTGGCGACGAAGAGCAGGAGGGGCAAGCGAAGGATACGCTGTTTGAAGAAGAAAACTAAGGGAAAATTCGAAATCCGAAATCCAGAATAAATTCAAAACAGAAAAACACAAAACTCCGAAACAAATGAATCCAGCTTATACAAAGAGTTTAAACGAGTTGATCGAGCAGTTCGCGGCGCTGCCGGGCATTGGCACCAAGACGGCCGAAAGGCTGGCGTTTTATATCCTCAAGGCCCGGCCGCAAGAGGCGCTTGCGCTGGCCAGCGCGATCTCGGATGTCAAGCACAACATTCACCAGTGCAAGATCTGCTATAACCTGGCTGAGACGGAGGTCTGTTCCATCTGCTCCGATGCGGCGCGGGACCACGGCGTCATCTGTGTGGTCGAGCAGCCCAAGGACGTCATCAGCCTGGAAAAGACGGGCCTTTGCAAGTGGGTGTATCATGTTCTTAACGGCCACATCGCCCCGCTGGAAGGGACCGAGCCGGAAGACCTGACCATCGACGCCCTGGTCAAACGCGTGCGCGACGGCGGCGTGCGCGAGGTCGTCATGGCCACCAACCCGAACCTGGAGGGCGACGGCACGTCCCTGTACATCCATTCGCTGCTGGCGCAGACGAATGTCAAGATCACCAAGCTGGCGCGGGGGCTTCCGAGCGGCTCGACCATCGAATTTGCCAGCGGAACGATCCTCAGCGATGCCATTTTGAACCGCCTGACGTTCTAAAGACGAGCTTTGCGCGAGTTTTTGGTATGATTTTTGCTAATGATCTGGTATAATCCTGCCGGTTTGATTTCCCGTAAGCAAAAGGTTTGAAAAGGATTCCGTATGTCCATGAAGCTGTCCATGACCGGCCAGATGCGGATGGAGCAAAAGATGAAGCTCGCGCCGCGCATGATCCAGTCGATGGAGGTTTTACAGCTTCCGCTGATGGCACTGCAAGAGAAGATCGACGCGGAACTCAACAGCAACCCGGTACTGGAACGGGAGGATGAGCCGGGCGAAGGCAGCGAGACGGTTGAGAATACGGTGACGGAGGCCCCCGGCTCCAAAGAGCTGGTGGTGCGGGAAGATTCGGACCAGGTGGAGGATTTTCAGCGGCTTGACAGCTTTGAGCGGGAGTATGGGGAATTCAGTTCGCAGCCCTACGAGTCTCCTTATCAGCGAAGTTCCGGCGGCGATCCCGATCAGAAGATGGAGGCTTTGCAGAATACCGCCTCGCCCGTGCAATCGCTGAATGACAGCTTGAAGGAGCAATGGCGGCTGGTGGAGACGGATGCAAAAGTCAAGGCCGCCGGCGAGATGATCATCGATTACCTGGACGAAAAGGGCTATCTGACGGTGCGGCTTGAGCAATTGCACAATAAGGATAAGCCCGAATTGAGCATGGCCTGCCTGCAGGAGGCGCTTGCGCTGGTTCAGAAACTAGAGCCCGTCGGCATCGGGGCGCGCGACCTGCGCGAATGCCTGCTGATCCAGATGCGGCAGTCGCCGGAGGATATGTCGTTCGAGATCCGCCTGGTTGAGCAATGCTGGAACGACCTGCTGGAAAACCGTCTGCCGCAGATCGCCCGAAAGCTGGACGTGCCCATCGAGCAGGTCAACCGCGCCATCGAGCGGATGAGCAAGCTGGACACCTCGCCGGGGCTGATCGTAGGCAGGCACGAGAATCACCCGATCACGGCGGATGTCATTGTGCAGCAGGATGACCATGACGGCTATACCGTGCGGCTGACCGAGACGAACCTGCCGAACCTGCGGGTGAACAGCTTTTATCAGAAGATGGCCCGCAATCGCGGGGTCGATGAACAGACGCGGCATTTCCTGCAGAAGAATATCCGCTCGGCTCAGTGGTTCATGGACGCGATCGAACAGCGCAAGGCCACGCTGCTCAAGGTAGCGCGGGCGATCGTCAACCATCAGAAGGAGTTTTTTTCCAGGGGCAAGCTATTCCTCAAGCCGCTGCCGATGGCGACGATCGCCGATGAGGTCGGGGTGCACCTGGCGACGATCTCGCGGGCGGTGGCGGGCAAGTACATGCAGTGTCCGCAGGGGATCCTTCCGCTTCGCAGTTTCTTCAGCGGCGGCATGGAGGGCGAGTCGGGACAAGAGCACAGTTGGGACGCGGTGAAGGCCAAACTGCAGGAGATCGTGGAGCAGGAGGATAAATCTGACCCGCTCAACGATGATGCCCTGCGGGATAAGCTGGCCGAGGCGGGGATGGGCAACATCGCGCGTCGAACGGTGGCGAAATATCGAAAGCTATTGAATATTCCGACCGCGCGATTTCGTAGGAAGTATTAGGCAATGATCTCCAGGCCGACAGCGGTGACATCATCGAGCTGTCCGGGGGCAAATTTATAGTCAGCGGCCCATTGGCCGAAGGTTTTGAGCATTTCATCGATCGGCAGATCGGCAAGCCCGCGGAACTCATTCGAAAATTCCAGCGAGCCATCCTCTTTGTTTTGACCGATCAGGGCCTCGCCGCCATCGGAATAGACGAACAGTTTGTCGCCGGCATGAAGCTGAATAGTATGCTGTTCGAATTCGGAGGTTTCGAAAACGCCCAGGAGACCGCCCCTGGTTTGAAGGGCCATGAGCTGGCCGTCACGCATAATCACCGGATACGGGTGGCCGGCGCGGGCATAATCAAGCTGCAGGGTTCGAATGTTCAGGAGGCCGTAGAAGCACGTCGCAAAGAGGCAGCCGTTGAGTTCCTGTTCGATCATGCGGAGGTTCAGATTCTTGATCACGTCGGCGGGCCTATAGATGAAATAGCATTCGCCGATGGTTTGACGCATGACGGTGGCCTGCTTGAGGAACATGGTGAGCAGGGCCGCCGGAACGGAGTGGCCCACGGCGTCGGCCAGGTAGAAGCCGATGTGCTCCTCATCGAGGCGGGCGATGTCGTAAATGTCGCCGGAGACCCACTCGGCCGGCCGAAAGAGGGCAGCCCAGCGGATGCGCTCCGTATCCGGCAGGCGGGCCGGCAGAAAGTTGCGCTGCACGCGCCCGGCCATTTCGAGCTGCTGGGCCGTGTCGCCGCTGAGCGTGCAAGGGGCGTTAGGCATCGGCGTTTCGGTGCGGCGGCGAAGGCGGCTTGAAAAACGGATATTGCTGTCAATTCGCGCCCAAAGTTCACCAAATTCGATCGAGTTGGTTCGCACGCCCAGGACGAGATGATCGAAGTTCAAGTCGGCTGGGCAGCCATAGCAAATAACGGGAATATCCTGGTTATCGATTTGTTCGATCAAGCGCCCAAGGGCCTGCTCGCCGGCCGCCGGGATGTCCGAACAATCGATCACGATGGTGCCGCAGTTTGGATGCTGCGCCATGTAGGACTCGAATGCGGGCAGAGAAACCGTATCCCAAAGATAACGGGCTTGATTCATCTGTTCGATCAGATCGAATGAAAGCGGGCGATCCCCAACAAACAATACATCCGCCGACAAGACCGGGCCCTGCGAACACGATGTCGTTTCCAGTTTAGTTTCCATGGCTTTAAAGAGTATTTCAGCAGCTATTTCGGAGGAATTGCAGGCGGACTTAATAAGCGCCAGGCAACCCAAAATTTAGCGTTTGTGCGGAACGATGTTATGGGACGTTTAGCTGAAAATAGCTGAGCCGATGCGAAGCAGGGTGGCGCCTTCTTCGATGGCGATCTCGTAATCCTGGCTCATGCCCATGCTGAGTTCCTTGAATTTGGCTCCCGCGATGCGCAGGCTGTGGATCTCTTCAAATAGTTCCCGGGCGCGCGTGAAGCTGGAACGCACGCGATTCTTGTCCATCGTCAGCGGGGCCATGGTCATCAGGCCGATGAGCCGCAGGTTGGGCATGGTGGTGAATTGTTCGGCCAGGTGGATGGCAGCGCCGACGGGGGCGCCGTATTTCTGGGTCTCGCCGGAACAATTGACCTGCAAGAGGACATCCACGCGGGTCGCCATCTTGTGGGCGCAATTGTTGATCTCTTCGGCCAAACGCAGCGTATCGACGGAATGGATGACGCTGCAAATTTGCAGGGTTGGTTTGACTTTGTTGCGCTGGAGATGGCCGATCATGTGCCAGCAGATTTTTTGGGGCGGCTGCGTGCCGGCCCGCTCGCGCAGGTAGGCATCGATGTCATCGGCGACCTGCTTGAGCTGCTGGACGCGATTTTCGCCCAGGTCCGTGAATCCCAGATCGATGACTTCGCGGATGGCCTCGATGCAAGCCGTCTTGGTGACGACAATCATCTTGACGGACTGTTCAGGCCGCTTCGCCCGCGCGCAGGCACGCGCGATGTTGTCCTGCACTTGTTTGATCCTATCGGCGATCACCGTCATGTGTCGGTCCCATCCGTTACGGCAGGAATTTTGCCGGGTTCTTGAGTTTGGCGGGCAGGTAGTCGTTCACGACAAAGTCCAATCCGTGTTTGGCAAAGGCCTGCTGTTCGACACGGACGCCCAGGTTCATCATCTGCACGATCGCCTCCTGCCAGGGTTTGTGGTGCTTGACGAAGGGGTCGTTCTTGAGGGCGTCCTTGGCGCGTTTGACGTCCACGTCCTTCAAGGGATGCGTGGGCAGGTCATAATCCTTGATATCCTGCGGCGTGACGCCCAAAAAGCTGGCCTTGGGCACGCAGAAGTACTCGTTGAGGTGCGCGGCATTGCCGGAACCGACCTTGAGCGTGCGGTAAATATTGAAGTAGCCATAGGGATCGCCATCGACAAAGGCATAGACAGGGGCCTTGAGCGCGTCGCTGAGCCGCCGGATGAAACGCCGGCAGGCGCGGGTCGGCACGCCGCCCATGCTGACGAGGATGCAGTTGGTCTTGGCCCAGTAATCGTATTTGACCAGGCGCTGGAACATGCCGGCCGTTTCGATGGCCAGGATGAACTTGGCCTTGCTCTGGAAACCAAGTTCCTCGACCTCGGCGGGGATCGAGTAAGCGCCGGAGCCGAAGCGCGTGCAGTCGATCTTGAGCTTGCTGCCGGAGGAGTCTTTGTCAATGACGATGAGCTGGCCGGCGACCTCGCCGCCTTTTTCTTCCGGAATGAACTTGAGCTGTTCGCGGTTGACGCCGAACATGGCCTCGATGTCATCCATGATGGTGTCGGACTCGGGCTGTTCGGTAAACCCGGCCTTGCCCCAGTTCTTGGAGATGTAGTAGGCCTCTCGCTTGGTGGCCATGTCATCGGTATCGATGAGTTCTTTGGAGAGGGCCATCATCTTGAGAGTCTGGGCGAAGGTCTTGACCGTATTGACCGTCAGCGTGCGGTTCTTGGCCTTGCCCATCATCTCGAAATGTCCCTTCTTGGCCTGGTACTTGACATTCGACAGCGAGCGAATGGGCGTGCTCATCACCGGTTTGCGATTGGCCAAAATGGTATCGTACACGCCGCGGGCGTTCTCTTTGATGCGCTCCGAGGCGGAGAGATTCTTTTGTTTCGACATACTTTACCCCAAATCAACAATCCATGTTTTTCGTGCTCAATGTAAGACAAAACCCGTTTGGATGCAAGAATAAATGGCTCTGATTGGCCGGCGTAAAACACCAGCCTATCAGTACTTTTACCTAGTTGGTAAATCCGACCTTTTTTTATAAAAAAACAATGTTGACAAATAGCTCACGTGCCGATATATTGAAAGCGACAATAAAGTTGAGCAGGGCTCAGCTTATAGATAAACCTCGGCGAGGCTAAATGGTAATCCGTTTCCCCCCCCAGACGGTACCATACTCCTCGCCACTTTTTTGCGCCCAAAGAGGGATTTAGGGCTTCTAACAATGATGGGCGTTGTCGGTAGGATACCGGCCGTACCGAAAAGATTTGCCGGCCGGATGCCGGCGGTACTGACAGCTACGTGCCCATGATTTGAACATGCACTTTGCGGCTGCGCGGGCCGTCGAATTCACAGAAGAAAATGCCCTGCCATGTTCCCAAAACGAGTCGGCCTTCACGGATCAGAATGGTTTCGGATGCGCCGACCAGCGAGGATTTGACATGTGCATCGCTGTTGCCTTCGTTGTGCCGATAGCCCAAGCGATGCTGCGGCACAAGCTGCTCAAGGGTGAGCAGGATGTCGTGCGGCACATCGGGGTCGGCGTTTTCGTTGATGGTGATGGCGGCCGTGGTGTGCGGGCAGAAAACGGTGACTGTGCCGGAAGCGACTTTGCTTTGGGAAAGGGCATCGGCCACGTGCGATGTGATGTCGATCATCTCGTTGCGGCGATGCGTCCGTATTTCAAACGTCTCTTCGGTAAAGTTCATTCGTCTATAAGCTTGGTCAGTTCCGTAACAAGAAAAGGAATATCCATGGTTGAAGTACTCCACAGGATATCCGCATCTATATCAAAATAGGCATGGATGAGCCGGTTCCGCATACCCTTTATAACAGACCAGGGAATTTCCGGAGCGTCCGCCTGCAGTTGAGCCGAAACTTGTGTTGCCGCTTCGCCGATGATTTCAATAAGATGAACAAGCGAATGGAGAAGCTTTCGATCATCACTTAGATCTTCACGGGCAGCCGACTGCACATACTGCCGGATTTCGAGTGCCGCGTCCAGCATGTGCCGCAATCGTACACGGTCTTCAGGACTGATACGCAATTTGCGCATCTCGCATGACCTCATCTCTAAAATAACGGCTCAAATCCTGCGGCGTTCGCAGGTCAACCTTTCGGCCCAATGCGTCCGTCAGTTCCATTTCCATCCTGATAATGGAAAACAGTCCCGGCGTATGGCCATCCTCAAATTCAACCAAAAGGTCGATATCGCTGTCGGGGCGCAAGGCTCCCCTGATGGCTGAGCCGAAAAGGGATAGTTTCCGAATGAAGTTTCGTTTGCAGAACTCGGCCAGTCGTTCATTTGGCATTTTTTGTTCGAGTGAGTAGGCCATATCACCTAGTTTATCACATCTTTTCGGGAACATCAATACCGAGCAAATTTTTCAGGCCGTGACGGATGGTTCTTGCGGTCAGGTCACACAACAGCAGACGCAGGGGACGCTGCGAGGCTTGCGCCTGCAGGACCGGACAGGCATTGTAGAATCGGCTGAAGGCCTGCGACAGGTCGTAGAGATAAGCGGTCAGATAATTGGGACGGCATTCCTGTGCCGCCGCCTGAATGGCCTGGTCGTACGTGACCAGGATCTTGGCGAGTTCCTTTTCGGCCGGTTCGGCAAACGAAAGCGCAGCCAGGTTGGCCAGTTCGCCTTCGATATCCACATCTTTGCCGGCGGCCTTGCGCTCGATGGATTTAATGCGGGCGTAGGCGTACTGCATGTAGGGGGCGGTGTTGCCCTCCATGGCCAGCATCTTGTCAAAGCTGAACACGTAATCGCTGTTGCGGTTGTTCGCGTAGTCGGCATACTTGACGGCACCGATGCCGACGGCGCGGGCGATCTGCTGTTTTTGCTCTTGGGGCAGGTCGGGGTTCTTTTCATCGACGACGCGGCGGGCGCGGTCCACGGCTTCTTCGAGGAGTTCCTTGAGTTTGACGGTGCCGCCCGTGCGGGTCTTGAAGGGTTTGCCGTCTTCGCCGAGCATCGTGCCAAACATCACGTGCAGCAGTTCGACGCGGTCCTGCGTCCAGCCGGCCATTTTGGCGACGGCGAAGAGCATTTGGAAATGCTGGGCCTGGCGCGCATCGGTGACATAGATAATCTTATCGGCGTGCAGTTGGTCGATCCGAAATCGCAAGGCGGCCAGGTCCGTGGTTGCATACAGAAAAGCGCCATCGGATTTTTGAATGATGAACGGCAGCGGCTGACCTTCCTTGTTGAAAAATCCTTCCGGAAAAATACAGACAGCGCCCTCAGATTCGACCGCAAGACCCTGCTCGCGGAGCTGCTTGACCACATCGGCCAGTTTGTCGGCGTAGAAGCTCTCGCCGCGTTCATCTTCGGGCTTGAGCGTAACGGAAAGCTGTTCGTAAATAGGCTGATAGTGCCGGCGGGATTCTTCGACGATGTGCCTCCAGACGCCGATCGTCTGCTGATCATGGTTATGGAGCTTAACGACTTCGGCCCGGGCGGTGGCGGCGAAGGTCTCATCATTGTCAGAGAGGCGTTTGGCGTCCTGGTAAAATTGTTCGAGGTCGGCAATGCGGACGGAGGCGGGATCCTGCAGGACCTGCGGGTTTTGTTTTTTGAGATAGGCGATGAGCATGCCGAACTGGGTGCCCCAGTCGCCGATGTGGTTCTGGCGGATGACGCGGTGGCCTTCAAATTCGTAGAGCCGGGCGATGCAGTCGCCGATGATCGTGCTGCGGAGGTGGCCGACATGCATCTGCTTGGCGATGTTGGGGCCGGAGTAATCCACCACGACGGTTTGGGGCGTATCGATCTTTTCAATGCCCAGCCGTTCTTTGTCGATGTTGATTTCCAACAGCCGGGCGGCGAGAAACTCATCCTTGAGCCGCAGATTGATGAAGCCCGGTCCGGCGATCTCGGGTGTTTGGCAAATGTCCTCAATTTCCAAAACGGCGACGACCTGCTCGGCGAGCTTGCGAGGATTCGTCCTGAGCGCTTTCGCCGCGGCCATGATGCCGTTAGCCTGATAATCACCGAATTTCGGATCGGCGGCTGCCCGCACTATTGCCGGAAAGTCCTGTCCGGTCGTTTTCCGAATCGCTTGGGAAACCCGCTGTTCTAAAATATCACTAAGCTTTTTCATTCTGTAAAAATGGTCAATGATTGTTGCTCTTATGTCGCCCCTGCGGAACCTCACGCGGCTGGCGCTTATTCTTTTTTAAATATTGTTATCTCAGGGCTGACCCATTCATCAGGCATGTCCGGTTTATAGGGCCAGGCGGCAGTCCCTGCTATCGACCAGGAGGGATAAAAATATAAAGCCCTGAAACACGCGGCCTGTTTATAACCGGCCTGCCCCGCATACAATTTCGCTTTATACTTTGTGTCATCTTTATATGATGAGCCGCAAGGAAAGAGTCGCCCCATGATTAAATAGTCCGGGAATACCTGAACCAATCCCTTCCGGGTCCGCATCCCCTCGCTGTGCCATTCCCACCCCATCTTATAGCCCTCGTATGACAATCGCGGCCCGTATCGCTCATACATGCCGGCGCAGATCGAGGCTTTTTTGTCAACATTCTTATGCACCCATGCTTCGGCACGAATGCGGGTATCCTGCTTCATTTCAAGCTGCAGCCCGGCGCTGTATAACGTGGTCAGGCCGCCAACCAGAAAAACAAGTCCATACCGTACAGCGGACCGGATTTGTTTTGCCCGCAATCCGTTGGCCAGCGCATATCCGGCAAGAATAGCCAGTCCCGTAGAGGCCGGCACAAAATAGCGGGATGTCGAGAAGCGAAGCCGCGTTACGGTAAGCAGATAAAAAACAACCACGGGCAGCAGGATGAAAAGCAGTGCCGCCCGATTCTTAAATAGTAAATAGATTATTCCGGCGATCGCGGCCAATAGTACCGGCCAGCCGACGCTTAGATAGACAGACTTGAAACTTACCCGCAGAAGCTCCAATTGGGTCCTTTGAAATTGAGCCAGGGTTTCGCTGGACATGAATTTCATCCGGGTTATAAATTCCTCGGTTCCGCCCAGAAAACCGCTCATCAGTAAAAAAAGACCTGCAAAAACCGCCGCCGAAACCGCCGCTTTCAGAGAAAAGACCGAGCGTATCGCTCCTTTGACAGTTCGGGTTTTTTCGTATTCATCCGCCGCTTTCAGGATGCAGTAAGCGGCCGCTAATCCCACAATATACATCGAATATCCTTCTTTTGTGCAAACGGCATACGCCGCACACAACGCCGCGGGAATATAATAACGCCACAAGCCCCGTTTTACCGCCAGAACGCAAAAACAACCGGCCCAGGCATACCAGAACGTAAAGGGAACGTCGAGATGGCCAATGCTTGAATAGAACACAAACAGGCAGCTTGCCGATAAAATGAAAGCGGCCAGCCAGGCCGATAAATAATCGCCAAACAGATACAGCGTCGTTAGAAATACCGCCGCTATTGTTCCCAGCGACATTACCGCGACAATCCATCGCGATACCCCGGCCAACACTTTCAGCCGTTCGACTGTCAGGGACGATTGCTGCATCGAATTGTCGGGATCCCTCAATGTCACGGGATTCTTTTCCCAATGGTTTATCAGGGGCCGATAAGCAAGCCAATTTATCAGAAACTGTCCCCGGGGATATTTGTGCTGCCAGTGGCTAAACAGCAGCTTCATGTGACCTGCTGTCTGGTAGCCTTCAATCGTGTCGGGCTGCCATGATGAAAAGCCCGTCAATCCCCACGTGGTTTCGATTCGGTTCAGACAAAACGCAAAAAGCATCAGGGCGAAAAAATACAGGCATTTTTTGCTCAGGAAGTTTTTCCCAAACGACGTTCCGGCGTTCAACCCTCGCTGGCGGGGCATATTCGCTGAAATCGTACGGGCTCGCTTACGCATCAATTTCCAATTTCTTTCCGTCGCCCCAGAGCATTTCGAGACTGTAGTAGTCGCGGTGTTCAGCGTCGAAGATATGCACGACGACGGTCACAAAATCCAGCAGGATCCAATGGCCGTACTCGTAGCCGGCCATGCCGAAACGCTGGTGGCCGCGCTGGCGCGCCATCTTGGAGATCTCGTCGGCGACGGTGCGGCTCTGGCGGTCGCTGGTGCCGGTGGCGATGACATAGAAATAGGTCGCCGGGCTGATCGTGCTCAGATCCAAAACAACCACATCGCGGCAATGGCGGTCGCGGGCGATCTTCGCTGCCTCGATCGCAAATGCGCGATCCTCCTGAAGCGGATCGATCTTTGCAGCCGTCTTGGTGGTCTTCTTAACCGCCTTCTTAACCGCCTTCTTGACCGTCTTTTTGACGGCCTTCTTTTCCGTATTTTTTACCGCCTTTTTCGTCGTTTTTTTAGCTGTCTTTTTGGGTTCTGCCATAATTGCTTTTAAATAGAATAAAAAAAGGGCACCCTTCAGAAAGGGCGCCCTTGTAGGCTAATCGATAATCCGGTAAGCGTCAATCAATAATTCGTCCCCAGGTGGAGCCATTCGGCAATGATCGGGGCGAGTTTAACAGTGACGCCTGCGAATACGACACAGACCATCGTCATCAACTTGATGAGAATGTTCAGGCTGGGGCCGGAGGTGTCCTTGAACGGGTCGCCTACGGTGTCGCCGACAACGGCTGCGGCGTGGACGGGGTTCTTGCTGCCATCGGGCAGTCTCTTGCCGCCGTGGGCGCCCTTTTCGATGTACTTCTTGGCGTTATCCCAAGCGCCGCCGGCATTGTTGAGGGTGACGGCCAGAACGAACCCGGCCGCGGTACCGCCCGCGGTCAAACCGATCACGCCTGAGATGCCGAGCACCAGGCCGGTGACTACAGGCACAATGATCGCCAGCAAAGAAGGCAGGATCATTTCGCGCTGAGCGCCGGCAGTCGAGATGCGGACGCAGCTTGCGTAATCGGGTTTGCCTTTGCCTTCCATGATGCCGGGGATCTCGCGGAATTGGCGGCGAACCTCATTCACCATCGCGCCGGCGGCACGACCGACGGCCTTCATCGAGAGTGCAGAGAACAAAAACGCCATCATCGAGCCGATGAACAACCCGCACAATAATTTCGGGTTGAGAACCGTCAGGTTGATCGCGGCAGCCAACTGGTCCACCGAGGCGGCCTTGACGGATTCGGCGGTGAATTCGGCATTGCCAAGCTTATAGATGCCGTCACCGGCTAAGCGGCCGACCCAGATGCGGATTTCTTCAATGTAAGCGGCCAGCAGGGCCAGGGCGGTCAGAGCGGCTGAACCAATGGCAAAGCCCTTGCCTGTCGCGGCGGTTGTATTTCCAAGCGAATCGAGCGCATCGGTTCGCTTGCGAACCTCGGGTCCAAGCCCGGCCATTTCGGCATTCCCGCCGGCGTTGTCAGCGATGGGGCCGTAAGCGTCGGTTGCAAGTGTCACACCTAACGTCGAAAGCATGCCGACTGCGGCAAAGCCGATGCCGTAGAGACCAAG
>JAJFTK010000102.1 GCA_021372945.1 Planctomycetaceae bacterium
CTCAAGGGCGCCGATGGTGACCAGATCAACGCGATCTTGGCCGCCGCCGGGTACAATATGCGGAAATTAATAGCCGCATTTTTGTATGCGCTGATGGAATGGGTCGACTTTTTGGAAAATTGGCTGAGCAAAATGTCAAACACTTCGCGCGTCACCGCGTTGGCCCGGCGATTTGAATTCGCAAAATGACTTTTTCAGGGACGACTACTTAAAAAGCTGTGCAATCAGCGCAATCACCGTTTAGGTTTTTCCGTATCATGGAGCCTGTCCCCGGACTCCGATCCGGGATGACTTCCGTGGTTAACAGTTTCCCCCTGGTTGCCGATGACATAGGCTTCGAAGATCTCGTCGAGGTTGAGGGCGGTTTCCTCGACTCCATCCTGTGCAAGCTGATGAATTAATCTTCGCTTTTGCTCATCGCAACTTTCCACCGTGACAGAGACATTCGAACCGGTATGCAGTACATCGAGCAGGCCTTCTATGGCCGAAAAGTCCGAATCGGGTTTGGGTGTGAAGATAAACCGGCGGACGCTGTCGCGCAGTTGTTCCGTTTTGCCGTGCGTGCGGATGACGCCATTATCGAGGATGGCGATATGGTCGGCGACCGGCTCGATCTCGTAGAGCAGGTGGCTGGAGAAAAAGACCGTGACGTTATTGGTTTGCAGCAAATCTATAACGTGACGCAAAAAGTCTTTGCGGGCAATCGGGTCAAGGCCCAGCGTGGGGTCATCGAGAATCACCAGTTCAGGATGATGGCCCAGCGCCAGCAGAAGAGCGAGGCTTGAGTTCTGGCCTTTGGAAAGGGCCTTAACCTTTGTGCCCTTGGACAGGCGCAGCATGTCGGTGAGCTTATCCGTAAACGCGCTGTCCCAGTTGGGGTAGAAGCCCGCGACCCATTTGATGATCTGGCCGACCGTCATCCAGCCGTACATCTGCTGGTCCTCGGCCATGTAGCCGATGCGTCTGCGGATCTCGAGCGCGCTGTCAAAGCAGTCCAGCCCCAGTATCGACGCCCGACCGCCCGATGCTTTCTGCAAACCGAGCAGCGTCTTGATCAGCGTCGTCTTGCCGGCGCCGTTTCGGCCGAGAAAGCCAAAGATGGAACCTTTCGGCACGTCGAGGTTAACGCCCGTAAGCACTTTCTTCCGTCCATACGCAAAATGCAGGTCCTTGATTTCAATCGCCGCCTCTGTCATTGTATTAGCTCCTTTACTCCGGGTTTTCCAACAGATACAGATCAAAAGCTCTTGCATATCCGCCTTGATACTTGCGGAAGTCGCCGTAATGGCTCAGCAGAATGTATGCATCGCCGACCACTGCAACATCTTCGATGTTCCCCGTTTCGCTGATGCGTTCAAAGTGCCCCAGCTTGCGAATTCCGCTGCGAATATCGAACACCAGCAGTTTATGATTGCCGTAAACGTAGAGTTTGCCGTTTTTCACAAACTGCCAATCATTGTAACCGAATGAACCTCCGAATAGTGTTTCCAACAGCGTAAACGGGCGCCGCTCGACGAAACGGCACCAGACGTTCTTGTCGTCCCATCGCTGCACTTTGTACTTTTCAATTTGTCCACCTCTAACCAGACAAAACTGAATGCCGTCTGCGCTGATATCCACCAGTGATCTGTTAGACCACCAGAACGTGAAATTGGTATCGATGCTAAGTCCGATTCTCTCCTCAGGACTGATGTGTTCAATCGGAACCAGCGGGATTGCAAAGGCCTTATCAAAGGAGCCGCGATTGACATGCGGTGAATACCGCGCGAGTTGATTCACTTTTCTTTCAATTACTGACAGGCTGCCGTTATCTTGTATTTGTGCCAATAGAATGTTTTTGTTGACAACAATAATCAATTTATCTTGCACCAGCCGGACGCGCGTATCCGGGTACTGCTTATCGATAATGAACTCTGAAAGATCAACAAACGAAAGGGGCATGAAGCGACCATCCTGGAATTGTGAAATTCTAAGTTCAAGCTTTTCGTATTCACTGATCTTTTTTTCATCAATTTCTTTTTCGTAGTAGTAATGATCAAAGGAATAAGCGTAGATCGATTTGCCTGCGCTGTAAACTGTTTTGTGGAACCAGCCATCAGGGCGGTAATGCAGAGTGGATTCAATATCTTGACGCGGCTCCATCCGGTTTGCCTGTTTGATCAACGAAGGCGGCATTGACTCGGCTCGGATTCGACTGTCCTGAGAAATGGAAACATTCGCAAGGCCGGGCGCAACGACGCGATCGCCGGCTGTATAAAGCATGCCCCTAAACGTGTCAGGCGTGCTGACTTGATCTAAAACCTTGATGTTGGCGATCTGACGCGAAAACAGAAGCATCAGCGCGATCGCCAAACCGGCGGCGGCCCACAACAGGCCCTTGAGATTGGTGCGCAGGTGCCAGTTGCGTGCGGCAGCGACGACGGACAGACTCAAGGCCGCCAGCGAGGGAATGCCGGTAAGACAATAGCCGACCCAGATGAATGACCACTTTCTACCCAGCAGTTCGAACACATCATCGACAGTTCTTAAGTTCTCAAACTGACCGAATTTTAGGCCGCCAAGAGTTTTTCCAAGCGGCGGATAACAGTTTTTTCATGGCTATAGTTGATCACATTCTGAACCTCCTGACGCCAGATGATCTGGTGCATCCGGGCTTTGAGTTGACTCATCGGC
>JAJFTK010000108.1 GCA_021372945.1 Planctomycetaceae bacterium
CAGCACGGGCAAACTGGAAGTAATGAACCGCAAAATCGGAATGCTACAACGCCAAGCCTGCGGATACAGAGATGACGAATACCTAAAACTTCGGATCCTCCACCTCCACCATGCCACCTACTCATTAACCGGATGAACCGAAAAATCTCAGATTGAGGGGAAAATACACATGAAAGATCCACAACAATATTACAGGAATGTTGAACAAAATGCTCGCAGTCACGACCCCACAAATCACGTAACTCAGTCCAAATCAATAGGATATACTGAGAAAGAACTACAGAGCATACCAGAAGAAGCAATAATGGGGATGGGGTGCGGCAATCCTACTGCGTTAGCTAAACTGCAGGAAGGACAGACAGTGTTAGATCTTGGTTGCGGTGGAGGACTGGATGTTTTTCTGGCTGCTTTGAAAGTCGGGCCGAAGGGGTATGTAATCGGCATTGATGTTACAGAAGAAATGATACATCGAGCAAAAACAACTTCTCGAAAAAGAGATTTCAGGAACGTTGAATTTATAGTAAGTAAAATGGAAAACCTTCCGTTAAAGGATAACTCTGTTGATGTGGTTATAAGTAATTGTGTCATCAATCATGCTCTGGATAAGATCAAGGTCTTTCAAGAGGCATTAAGGTGTTTGAGGACTGGAGGCCGGATCCTTATATCAGATCTTGTTGTTCAGGGTAAATTCAGTGAGGATGCTTTTCGGGATGAGATCTGGGGGACATGGCTCTCAAATGCCGTTGGAAAACAGGACTATCTGAATGCAATCGAATTGGCAGGTTTTAAAGATATCACTATTGTAACCGAGAGTTCGTTTTACTTATCCGAGGCGGATGATCGACTGAAAGGAAAGATTATCAGCATAAGCATAGAAGCATTAAAATAAGTCACAACTTTCGGCCAAGATCTCGGTGCCTGCCGGCCAGGGCAATTCTCTTACAGTCGCGCCCGGCACCTACGGCAATCTGGCAACCTCCTCTCAAAACCAGTCGATGGTCTTGTCGTCGGGCATCTAAAGAATCAATGATCAAGATTCTTCGGAGCCTCGAAGACATCGCGATCCTGGCGGGCAACTGGCTGATCGATTGCGCCTTGATGCCATCCGACCCCGCCTGCATCCCAAAGTAAGCAATATCATTATTGCCATGAGCCCCCTCGCTGGTTATCATTAAGTCTTTGGGAAGGCTTCGCTATGACATTCAAAAGCAACCTTATCGCTCTTATGCTCTTAACGGCTTCGATCCTGACCGGCTGCAGCAATGTGGGCTCTGCCATCAGGGCCTACCACACCGCCGCCCCGCAGGTGCAGCTCGGCATGAGCAAGGACCATGTCCTCTCGATCCTCGAACCAACCCAGGCGAGCATTCCTCTACGACAGCAAAAGTCGCCCGAACAGTACATGCAGAATGGAAAACTCGTGGAGATCTATTTCTTCCGTTCCTATTCCAACTACGACGAGGTCCGCACGGACGATGAGTTCACGCCCTACGTCTTCCGTGATGGCATCCTCGAATCCATCGGCTGGACGGCCTTGGGCGGCCCCGGCACGCAGGCGATCCCCCGCCCCGAACAAAACATCACCATCATCGACTGACCGCCTGCGCCGAAGGTTTAACCCACCCTATCAAATTGCCTAATTGATGCGGGCCGCTCCTCTATTAATGTGAACGCATGGTTTTCACAGTGGCAAACTGAAAGGAAGTCTATGCAAAAGTTCATGCCGTGTTTGTGGTTCGATGACAACGCCGAAGCAGCCGTTAAGTTCTATACCTCCGTTTTCAGAGGTTCGAAGATCACGGGTATAACGTATTATGGAAAAGCCGCTTCCAAGGCGGCTGGAAGGCCCGAAGGCTCGGTGTTGACGATCTCGTTTCAACTGGCCGGACAGGAGTTCCTGGCCCTCAACGGCGGCCCCGTCTTCACCTTCTCGCCCGCCATTTCCTTCATGGTCAACTGCCGCACGCAAAAGGAGATCGACCGCCTCTGGCAAAAGCTCTCCGCCGGCGGCGATAAGCAGGCGCAAGCCTGCGGCTGGCTCAAAGACAAATTCGGCGTCTCGTGGCAGATCGTCCCCGCCGTCATGGGCGAAATGATACAGGATTCCGACCCGCGCAAAGTCGAAAATGTGATGAAAGCCATGCTCCAAATGAAAAAGCTCGACATCAAGAAGCTGAAGCAGGCCTACAAGCAGAAATAACCCGGCGGCACACGGCACCTTTGCTCGTGTCAGTTGGTTGGGTGGCACGGTCAAGCTCTGCTTGGCCGTGTAATACCGACTTCTTAGAAAATGCCGCTACAGAAAATTGAACCAGAGGCGATCACAACGTCCGGAAATTCTCGTGCTGTCCGGGTGCCGGCGGATTTGTGCCGCCCCGCTGGCACTCTCGCAATTGTCGCTGGATGGGCCATTCGCTGAACGCCAGCACCAAGAGCATGATGATATTGCCCAGCGGCACCAGCACGATCAGTCCCAGCGCCCACGGATACCCCGCTTTGCCGAAGATCTTACAGAACGCCAGCACAGTTATGACCAGCACGCAAAGACCAACCACGATCGCGAAGATCGCAACGCAACCTGCCCAGATGGGCGCAACAGCTTCCGGTCCGCAAGAATTCATTTATCGTCCTTTCTAAAAAAATGGTTTTCCTTCTAACAGGATAAGTCTAAAGACTATGACCTGTTTGGGTCAAGCAGAATTTAGCCGGCGTGTGCACTGTATGACAATTGTCATGGAAGCGCCATCTCTCCTCAAACCAACTAAGTCCGATAACAAAGCCGATTCCAATTGACATCTCGCCATAAAAAAGATATAATACAGCCTGTTTTATCAAGTGAAGACTGCGAACAGGTTTAACGAGCGAGGATCCCTGGAACGTATAATCTCCGGCGATCGCTGGAGTTCGCAGAAGATAACCCATCGTGGAATAGCCAGACGAGCTGTAAGGAGGTAAGCCATCATCCCAGTTTCCGGCGGAATTGAAAGAGGAACTGCCCATGGGATCGTTGGCGGTTAGAACGGCCGCATAGACCGACGATACAGCAACAACAAAAATCAGACTGAAGCAAATTGATTTTCTCATTACCAAGCCCTCCAAAAGTCTTCTATATAGATGGAATTATTGCATAAGGATCAACTCATACGAATTCGGGAACGTTGCGGATACCAGCGATAATCCCTTCACCGTGTTCCAATGTGCGACGCCGATCCCAGGGGACGTCAATGAAGATTGTTATGTCGATCTGCAGGACGTTGCGGCGCTGGCGGCGAATTGGCTGTTGTGCGGCAACCCGTTTGACCCGGGATGTACAGCATTCTAAGCGAGATGCGATAAAAAGCGTTTGCCGGAGATTGTTGTTCTATTCATTCCGGCAGCAGATTGTCATATTTGATGCCCCTGCGCGGTTCGGCCATCATCTCCGCAACCGTATCGCGCCATTCTTTATAGTGCTCGGTTACCTTGTGAAGACCCGCGTCCGCTTCGGTTCGATAGACCTCGATGAGCACGAACCGGCAGGGATCGTCCTTTTGCCTGAGAACGTCAAATTGCACGACGCCCGGCTCACGCCGGCTGTTTCGCGCATTTTCGACCGAAGCGGCTATAAAACGCTCCGCCTGATCCGGCTTGACATGAACAAACACATGCACAATGAACATAGTCGCCTCTCCACGAATTGAATCTGAGCATAACTCTAAGCCGCCGGACCAAGCCGGTCAACAGCAATATCTCATGGATTCAGCGGCTGGATGTTGTTTTTTTGCGTGCATTCGCTAAAATAAGAGCTTTAATCTTTAAACTAAACTCGTTTTATCGAAAATCAAGGTGCGAATATGGCGAAATTGACACGGCTCGATGACATTGTCTCACTCTGCAAACGGCGCGGCTTTATCTTTCAATCCAGCGAGATCTATGGCGGCCTGGCCTCCTGCTACGACTACGGCCCGCTCGGCGCAGAACTCAAGCGCAACGTCCGCAGCGCCTGGTGGAAGAACGTCGTCCAGATGCGCGATGACGTGGTCGGCCTGGATTGCTCGATCCTGATGCACCCGATGGTCTGGAAAGCCTCCGGCCACGCCGACAAGTTTGCCGACCTCGTCACCGTCTGCAAAAAATGCAATACCCGCACGCGTGTCGACCACCTGCAGGATGGTCCCGCCGCCGTCGAGCATACCGAGCATATCAACATCGAAACCGAAAAGGCGCAGCCGCACGACCTCACGAAGAAGGTCTGTCCCGCCTGCGGCGCTGTCGGCCAGTTCGGCCCGCCCATGGCCTTCAAACTGATGTTTGAAACCCAGATGGGCGCAAACGCCGACGACCAGATGACGCTTTACCTGCGTCCGGAGACCGCGCAGGGCATTTTTGCCAACTTCCGCAATGTCCTGGACTCGACGCGCGTCAAGGTCCCCTTCGGCATCGCCCAGATCGGCAAATCCTTCCGTAACGAGGTCACCACCAAGGCCTTCATCTTCCGCACCCGCGAGTTCGAGCAGGCCGAGCTGGAGTTTTTCTGCAAGCCCGGCACTGACGATGAGTGGTACAATCACTGGAAACAGCAGCGCTTCAACTGGTACCTCAACTTGGGCATCAAAAAAGAAAACCTTCGCTTTCGCGACCACGACCCGGATGAGCTGGCCCATTATGCCAAGGCCTGCGTCGATGTGGAATACAAATTCCCCTTCGGCCAGGGCGACTGGCAGGAACTGGAGGGCATCGCCAACCGCACCGACTATGATCTGCGCCAGCACCAGCGCGGCATGCGGACGATGACCGAATGGTTCGAAAAGAAAGGCGACCTCACAAAGATCACTCTCAGGGAAGAGGACCCGGATTATCACAAGGGCCCGCTGAGCTTCTTCGACGAAGAGGCCAAGGAACGCTACATTCCCTATGTCATCGAGCCGTCCGCGGGCGTCGATCGCAGCACGCTGGCGTTCCTCGTGGATGCCTACGATGAAGAAGAGGTCAACGGCGAGACCCGCAACCTGCTCCGCTTCCATCCGCACCTGGCGCCGATCAAGGCCGCCATCTTCCCGCTCGTCAAAAAGGACGGCATGCCGGAAATCGCCCGCAAGCTCTATGACGATATCAAAGGCAAGTTCGCCTGCTTTTATGACGAAAAAGGCGCCGTCGGTCGCCGCTACCGCCGCCAGGACGAGGCCGGCACACCCTTCTGCATCACCATTGACGGCCAAACCAAGGAAGACAACACGGTCACGGTCCGCGAACGCGACAGCATGAAACAGGACCGCATCAGCCTCGACCAGATTAAAAATTATTTAAGAGAGCAACTGGATTCATAATTGGCGCAGTGCTCTGTCATCCCCGCGAAGGCGGGGACCCAGAAGCAACAACTAAACAGAACGTACCCAAAAACAGAACGTACCCGTATGCCCTATTACGTCTACATTCTGGCCAGCAAAAAAAACGGCGTCCTCTACACCGGCGTCACTAACAACCTGACCCGCCGGTTAGACGAGCACAAAAGGGGCATGAACGACGGCTTCACAAGACAATATTATGTGCATAAATTGGTGTATGTTGAAAGATATCAGGACGTTAACGCCGCAATCCGCCGCGAAAAATGCATCAAAAAATGGAACCGCCAATGGAAAGTCAAGCGGATTGAGTCATTAAATCCTGACTGGAATGATTTGGCAACATAAAGCTTTCGGAGAAGATTAGTTGCATGTGTTACGATGACTTCTTTACCAATCCTGAAATGCAACTTCCTTTGACCCGGAAGCATACTGATTTTTTATTTTTTGTTGAAAACCTTTTCAACTCATATAACCAACAGATTGAAGCCTACGGCTCTTCAATATCAGTACCTGGGCATAGATTATGTGAAGATATCCTAAATTTGTTGAAAGCTTACTTTAATGGCCATCCAAATCGCGCATATGAGACCTTATCAGCTGCTTTGGTGGGTGACTTAAAGGAATGGCTTCAAATGTCGTTCGATTTGAAAACGAGCGGAACCGACGGCGTCAGACTTTACCGCATGCGCACTGAAAAGGAAACTGTATTCGACCGAAGAGACATATTCCACGTCCCTTACGAAAAGAGACATATAATTTCGACACAGCGGTACAGTATTCCAGGCTTGCCTTGTTTGTATTTAGGAGGTTCCGTTTACACCTGTTGGCTCGAACTGGGATGCCCCCGATTGGAGGATGTTTCTGTTGCTGCTTTCCACTTAGCAGAAGGACAGAATGTGAAGTTTTTACGATTTGATGTCAATCCACAATGGGTAATCGAAAACGACGTAAATGACGTCTTCAAAGAGAGCTATATCAAATACTGGCCCTTGTTCGCCGCATGCTCTATAAGAGATCTCGTTCCAAAAGCACACTTTAAACCAGAGTACATAGTACCACAACTACTGCTCCAATGGGTAACACAAAACAGCGACTTTGATGGGATTAAATTCTTTTCGACCAATATTAAGAAAATTACAACTAATCCCCATTGGTGCTGTAATTATGTTTTCCCCGCAAGCGTCAATTGTTCGAATGGATTTTGTTCAAAATTGAATAGAAAGTTCATCCTTACTGAACCATACTATTGGAAGTTGCTAAGCACGTGTAACATTGAAATAGGCACATTTTATGATGAACTTCTAATGGAAATAATCCCTGGAAAAGCCGAAAACTATTATTTTACTGAATTTGGTGAAGTCCAGATGAATCTCGATTGTTTGCTTCGCGACGTTAGGCGTGAACATCAAAACAATCCAAATTTTGGCAGAGTTGACAATGTCCTTTGATTTTGGAACAAAACCGAGAAAATCAATTCCACAGTCGTTCTTCTTGTGTGTATTGTTAAGCACTGCTACAATTGCGCAGAATGCCACGCCCGGCGTCCTGACCCTCCTCTACGAAACCAACAATCCCGGCGGCAAGTACGGCGATCTAAACGTCCACGCCGTCTGGGTCGAAAAGGCCGACGGCACGTTCGTCCAAACACTCGACAGTTGGGGCAAAGAGCATGCCAAGCAGCTTAAGCAATGGACCGCCGCGGATAAGAAATGGAAGCTTCACGCCCGCACCGGCGCAACCCTTATGGCCTATGGCCCCTTCATCACCCGCTGGAACGCGACCGATGCCTCCGGCAGCGTGATCCCGGACGGCGATTACATCGTCCGACTGGAACTGACCAACGACAACGCCAACAAGAACAAATTCAGCCGCGTATCGATCCCACTTTGTAAAACCGCTCAGCCCGTTACCGTCGGCGCCCTCGACGCCGGCGGCTACAAACAAATCCTCCTCTCGTGGCGTCCCGGCGGCACAGAGCCGCCACTGCCTAAATCAACCTTATCCCCTATTCCAAAGGACCCGAACATGATTCTTGACGAACTCAACAAAACGCTTTCCCATGGACAACTCAATCCGCGCATCATGAAAGGCTTGGAACTGCTCAAGGACAAGAGTGTTCTGTCCGCTGAACTGGGCAAGCATGAGGTCGACGGCACAAACCTGTACTACAGCGTCGATGAGTACCAGTCCAAGCCGTGGGAGCAAGGCCGGCCGGAGATCCACCAGAAATATCTCGACATCCAGTACATGGTCTCCGGCACGGAGTGCATGGGCTTTTGCCCGCTGGAAGGCCTAACCATTGACCAACCCTACAACACGCAAAAGGATGTCGCCTTCTACAAGTACGCCCCCGGCATGACCAAACTCGTTCTCAGGCCCGGCATGCTGGCCATCTTCTGGCCCAATGAGCCGCACATGCCCAGCCGACAGATCGAACAGCCGCAGACCGTTCGCAAGATCGTCATCAAAGTCAAAATGGATTGACCCGCCGTGCTGCACCCCCAGGAAAACCAAAAACTCAATCGCTTCCAGGAGTTTAAGATTGTCTGGAAATGGTTCATCGCCGGCGTGCGGTGGCTCAGCATTATTTTCTTTGGCTGCCTCTTCTTCCTCGGGCTTTACCTCAAGCTCCCCGGCAAAGCGCTTGCCTGCCTGGCCGTGATCCCCGTGGTCGGCCTTTTCGTACCTCGAAAGATCCAGCCCTGGATCTGGATGACGCTGACCGTGCTATTGATCTCGCTGTTCGCCTGGCTCTATCTGCCCGAAGTCAACAGCAGCGACTGGAAACCCTACGAGTTCCAGCAGCATCTTGGCCAGCTCGAAAGGCAGTTTCCCGCCGCCGGGCCCAACGCCGCCGACCTCTATCAGCAGGTCCTGGATGAATACGGCGAGACCATCTTCTACTTCCGCTTCGAAGATCAGGAGGAGGAACAAACGCTGCTCGAGCCCTGGGACCCGGCCGAACATCCGCGCCTCGATTTTTGGATCACCGCCCTTCAGCCGGCCATGCAGAAGCTCATCGAAGCCGCCGCCATCGATCAGTGTCGTTTCGACATCCCGCACAATCTTCTTGCCGAAAAGCCCCAACTCGGAAGGCTCAATCAGCTTCGCGGCTGGTCGCGCCTGATGATGCGGGCCGCTTCACGAGACCTCTACAACGGCCTCCATGAAGATGCGTTAATGAAGGAACTCGCTGTCGCCGGCGTCGCACGCCACCTGTATCAGCAGAAAACGCTGATGGATCAATCCACTGCCTTCCAAGTCGAGCTGCTGGCCGCGCGCGCCTTGGAAAGCTTCATTATTAATTACAGCAGCGATCCCAATCAACTCGATCGGATCGAACAGACCTTCGCCGCCGTCGATCCGCATTGGGCCCGCAACTGGCCTGACATCCTCGCCCGCGAGAAGCTGCAGAGCAAGAACCTCATGGGCCTCTTTTACGAGGTCAGCAGCGGCGGGAGCATTCGCTTCTCGCATTCGGCCATGATGGCCCTCCAGGAAGGCCTCGGGTACAGGCCCAAGCGTCTTTTTATCAATCAGCAGTTTATGAATCGCGTCGCGGTCATCGGCCTGTGGCTGTGCCTGCCTTCCAACCCTGAAGATCTCGCCGCGCTCATTGACGATCGCTTCGATCACTACTCGCTCCAGGTGCAGCACGGCAGCAAGTTCCAGCGCTTTAGCCTTCGTTATATCTGGGTGCTCGGACTCAATGTCCAGAGCATTGTCGATTGGCTGGCGATGCAGCGCGTGGGTTATTATTGGGCCCTCGATGGTCAATTCCAGCGCCATCAGGCGATCGAACATACGCTGACGGCCTTCTCCGCAATGAAGCGCTTCCATACACGGGAAGGCCGCTGGCCCGACCGTCTCGATGAACTGGGCCTCGATGCGTTCGCGCTGCTCGATCCGCTGAGCAACAAGCCCTTCGTCTATCGGGTCACGGAAAGCGGCTTTCAGTTTTACAGTCTCGGCGCAAACGGGACCGATGATGGCGGCCAGAATGATTCAAACGCAGGCAAGGACGATATCTTGATATGGCCCAGGAAGGATGCGCTACCCGAAGAAAATGATCAATAGCCGCCGGGCTTACTTGCTCTGGTTCGGCGACAGCGAACGCTTCATCTTTTCCAGCAGCTTTTCCTGACGTTCCTTATTGAAATGGATATACAGCAAGGCGCTGAAATTCTGAAATTCCACGTAATACTGAAATGCCTCCGGGTCGTTCGTTAGCCATTTCTCGAGCGTGCCGAAGCAATGTTCGTCCATATCTCCGTCCTGCAGGCGCAGCAGCAGGTAAGAGAGCTTTGTAAATTTATCCAGGTGTGAGATGTCTTCAGACGGATCGATCCCAGCATCGCTGCAAAGCCTCAGCAGCTCATCCACCTCTTTTTGGATTTGATCGATTTTGTGTTCCATGAAAACTGAACACGCCCAAGAGACCCTTGGGATGAACCTTTCCAGCTATATATCGGGAAAACAATGCCCCCGCTTAACTTCTTTTGTGCTCGTCTCAGCCTTCGGCGCGAGGCTGCATTATGAAATTCCATACTTCGTTGGCTGCAAATTGTTCAACGCTTTCCATTAGAAATTGGGGCGCGAAATCCTCTTGTTTCGCAAAGATCCGCGGGCGCGGCCACGTAAACACCGTTTCCACGAAAAGCTTGTTGGTCTCGCGCAAGAAAGACTCGATTCGCAGTTCGATTGAAACCGGCTCCTCGCCCGCTGATGCGTGCGGCGGCATTAGCAATCGCAACCCTCCGCCGGCCACCGGGCGATTGCCCAGGATCGCGAAATCCTGCGGCCTTTGACCCAGCCGCTTTTCCCAAAGATATTGGAACGCGTGCGTCTGCGAACTGTACAAGTGGTGCAACTTGGCGGTGCATGTCAGCGCCTGGTAATGTTCCGAGGGCCATGTCTTCATAAAGCCCGCCACCACCGCCTGGCAGTCCCGACAGAACAAACCCAGGTCATACTGCGGGTTCTGCGCAAGACATTGCACCGTCATCACCTGCGGCCCGGGCGACTCCAGCTTGATCTGCAGCGGCGAGGGCAGCGCCCTATTCAGCACACACCCCCTTTCATACTGGTTCGTTTGCGCAAACTCCAACCCGTTTTCCAGCAGCGATTTCTCAAATTCAACCGTTTTCATTCGCTCCGGAGACCAGTGGATGGCTAGCAGGTATTGCAGGAACATGGTCGATGTCGTTTTTGATTGCCGGTTAATGGCATCCATATTTATCCTTTCACAAGCGGCAGCGGGCCTGCGTGTTGGTACCGCCGGCATCTTGCCGGCAAGCTTAATTCCATTTTCGAACTTGCCCCAATTATACCTGTCCCTGCCAAAAAAAACCTCAAAATTGCAGGCACAGCAGCCGTTTTTTCTTAAGCAGCCGCCGTTTTTAGTCGATGCATTCGCAAATGCTTGGCAAACTGATTAACAAACTGTTTAGAGTTGAGCGGCCCTGGGCCAACGTCCAGCCTACAATCCGCATCTTCCCCAGCAGCCGAAGCTGCGTCAAACATAACATGCAGCATGTCCGGCCCGAACAAATGCCGCCCCTAATGGTTCGCAAGGCTGCGTGGCGCCGCTAAGTCCAAACCCTGATTGCACTTAGGCGTTCTGCTGTCTTTCTAAAAAGTTTTTTCATATCCTTTTTGCATTTTCCTCGTAGTTATATAAAAAGACAGGCCTAGTGCGCCTTATGTTCAATGCAAGGAGCTTTTTATGAATTTCATAGACTATGTCACCCTCATGCTCATCAACATGACCGGCGGTTTGACCGTTCTGGCCTTCTACCTCTGGAGTGATGCCGCCCGGAGCGAATCCGGCCCCAAATGGGTCCCTGCAATGGCCGTTCCCGGCGCCGTCGCCTCCATTTGCGGCTTTGCTATGGTCTTTACCTGGCCTCTCCCTGCTCCCTACAACATCGCTTATGGCGAAACCTCGATTTTGCTTGGAATGCTCCTGCTGGGCGCCTCATGGGCGCTCGCTAAAGGCTGGTCCCTGCTGCCTTTAGGGATTTATGCCTTCTTTGCGGGTTTGGTCGGGATCCTGCTTGGCGTTCGTCTCTGGCACGCCGGCCTGACCACCGCGCCTGCCATGAGCGCCATCGGTTTTATCCTTACCGGTTCCGGCGGAATCTTCGCAGGCCTGGTTCTCCGGTTGCGGACCTTCACCCTGCTCCGCAGGTTGGGCTCGCTTGTCCTGCTGGCGGCCGCCGCCATCTGGCTCTATACTGCCCTGACCGCCTATTGGATGCATCTCAAGCCCGCAATCTAACACGGAGGGCTAAATTGCATTTTTAGATAAAAAACCCTTGCAAACTCCTGAACAATTTCTGATAATTATAGTATAGAGACTCATTGTGGTCACTTTGACATCTTGCCCTATTCAGTCGGCTTGTTCGCGATGTTGCGAAGGTCGTTCGATTGAAAGGTTAATTTAGATAAGAAAAAATAATTTACCGGAATTTAATGGATAAAAGAGGATTTTACAATATAATCAAATTTAATCTTAAAAACCTTTTTAATAGGAGATAGATATGAAGATTAGTCGATCGACAGGTTATGCCTTAGTGGCCGTCGGTTACATCGCCCAGAACTACAAGGAAGGGGCCGTGCTGGCGGCTCGCATCTCAAAAGAGTACAACATCCCGCTGGAGTACCTCTTGAAAATTCTGCAGCAGCTTGTACGCGCCAACGTCCTGCGCAGCAAGCGCGGTCCTCGCGGCGGATTTTTCCTGGCGCGTCCGGCCGAAAGCATCACGCTGCTGGAGATCATCGAGGCCGTTGATGGCCCGCTGATGAGCCACCTGCACTTAGCCGAGCAGACGAACAATGCGCCG
>JAJFTK010000139.1 GCA_021372945.1 Planctomycetaceae bacterium
TTATCAATGGCTTGCCAGTCGATGCTGCCGGCCAGCTTGTACAAAGGATGCCGGTCATTGAGAATCGGTTCAAGCGGAGGCTGAAACAATTGGGCGTGACGGTCTGGTTTTTGCGGGATCATTGGCCAATCCTTTTTGCAAAATTTTGAAGGCATCTTCATTGAAAGCTTGCAAAATTGTACCTGATTTTATCAGCCGAATAAACCATAAACCAACGCCAAACCAGCTTTTCAATACAAATCACAAACTTTCTCAGGGACGACTACTTAAGCTCCATGGCCAGGTAAAGAAGGTAATCGATCTCACTGGCTGAACCTGATGCGATATCCATAAAACGGACTAATTCCGCTTCTGTGGTTCGGCCGCAGCCTTCAGGAATATTTGTGGGGATTGATACGACCGCCCTTTGAAGCTGAGATCCAATGCCGTATTTTTCCTGTGGCGGAAACGTCTGTGTCAGATCATAGACTCGCAACACCAACGCATGTGATCGTTTCCAAACGTCGATTTTCTTATAATCGCGCATCGTAAGTCTGAACTCTTAGCTGTTAGCTGTTAGCTTATAGCTAATTGCTTATAGCTAATTGCTAAAAGCTGTAATTGCTAAACACCTCATCTAAGGTTTGTTTTCTGCGAATGAGTTTATAGCGTCCGTCTTCGTCGGCCACAATCGCCGGCGCCGGATGAATAAACGGCGGGCTCATGACAAGCGTGTAGGCGCCGACGTTGTCGATCTTGATATAATCGCCCACAGAGGGCAAGGGTGCCGTAATATCCGTCAGCAGAATGTCTTTCTCCATGCAGGTGGAGCCAACGACGCTAAAGGTCTGCACCGAACGATTGTCATCCTTTGTGATTATCTGATGCGGCATGTTCAGCGAATGAAACGTGGGCTTGGCATGAAACGCGCTGCCGTCAACGGTCACAAACAGGCGGCCTGCGATGGTCTTAACGCTGGCAACCTTTGCCACAAAGCTCACACAATCGGCAACCATCGCTACGCCGGGTTCAATCACAAGCGTCGGCCTTGTCGACGCGGCCCAGTTGTCTGTGTTCAGGATTCCACAAATGGTTTGTGCGTAGTCCTCAAAAGAAGGCACATTCTTAAACGGCATATCCGGATGCATGCGTCCGAAGAATCCGCCGCCAACGTTGATGTACTCGATGGTGTCGGCAAAATGCTCGCCGGCGATTCGGCACAGCGTTTTCGTTATCGTCTCGAAGCACCATGCGCTTCGGTCCGTTGTGGACGTATGGCCGTGCAAACTGACAACTTTCAAATTGTCAGTTTGCAATTTAGAATTTAGAATTAAGAATTGAGAATGCAATGCCGCCGGAGCGAATCCGAAGCGGCCGACCTTGAGACTGTTCTGGATGTGCGACCGCCCTGCCTCATCGGAAAGACCGATGTTGATGCGCAGGCCGATGCGGATCGACCGATCAGGGTGCCGATGTGCGTAAGCGGCCGCGATGTCCAGTTCGGGCCGGCAGTCCAGGTTGACAATGCTGCCGTTATCGAGTGCACGCTCAATATCGTCTTGCGTTTTGACGGGGCCGTTAAAGATGATCTTTTCCGCGTCGTGGCCGATCCGAATCGCCAGGTCGTATTCCATTCGGCTGACGACCTCAGCCCAGCCGCCCTTCTGTTTAATGATTTGACACAGATAGGGAAGGTAGTTCGTTTTATATGAATAGGCCAGCGTGAACGGCTGATAGCGAGATTCGAATGCCGCCGTCAGATCATCGAAATTGCGCTCGAACCGTTGACGGACCACCAGATAAAAAGGTGAACTGCCCGTAATGGATTCGAGTTTCAAGATGTCGGAGTAGGATAATCCCACGATAATTTAGAATTTAGAATGGAGAATTTGGAAAAAAATCAATCTTCTACTCTACTGCGGGTTTTTTTGACAATGCTGGTAAGAATTGCCACAATTTCGTTGCATTCTACTGTCAAGCCGCTAATACGGTCGACCGGTATAATCTCGGTTTCTTTGAAAAGACGCAGCCAATAATATGTTTCTCTTGCCTCTTTAAGAGCGATATTACATTTAGAAATAAAATCTGCACGGCTTTGCGCGGCGGATGCTTCCTCAAGATTGGCGCCAATAGACGTCCCTGCCCTCACGAGTTGTCTGCACAGCGCCTCATTAGTTCGATTTTGTTTTACCATGTATCGATACAACTTAACGATTCTGCACGCAAACTCAAACGTGCGATCTTGAATATTTATGGCATTACTCTTCATAATTCTGCATACTAAATTCTCAATTCTACATTTAGGACAGCCGCTCAGCGGCTGCCTAAAAATTCGTCAACCGTGGCGAATCCTTTTTTATTGATATCCGTCCGGCGGATTACGTGCCATAACGTCAACGCCAGGATCTTCATATCCAGCCACAATGACTGATGGTCCACGTACCAGACATCGTACTGGAATTTCTGTTCCCAGGTCATATTGTTGCGGCCGTTGACCTGGGCCCAGCCCGTGATGCCGGGCTTGACCTCGTGGCGGCGATTCTGCTCGGGCGTGTAGCGGTCGAGGTACTTGGTCATCAGCGGACGCGGGCCCACCAGCGACATATCGCCCTTGAGCACGTTGAACAATTCGGGCAGTTCATCCAGGCTCGTCGCCCGCAGCCAGGCGCCAAATCGGGGCAGCCGCTGATCATCGGGCAGCGTAGTGCCTTGTGCATCGTGCGTTTGGGCAAGCATCGTGCGAAATTTATAGATCGTGAAAGGCCTGCCGTTGAGCCCCGGGCGCGTCTGCTTAAACAGCACCGGCGTACCAAGCTTGCAGCGAACCGCGACGGCCGTCAAGAGCAATATCGGCGTCGCGGCGACCAGCAGAAAAAAGGAAAGCACAACATCCATGGATCGTTTAATCATCCGACTTCTTCTGCGGGACTTTCAAAATCTTAATCGGATAGCTTGCGCGAATGTCCGAGGTCGCGATACGCCGGCCATCGGGCGAAAAGGCGATCTTGGAAACGAGCTTATTGGCAGGGCTGAGTTTATGAACGACCACATCGGAACCAGCCTCAAGCACATAGGCCGGCGGATTGATGGTGGCTACATAAAAGCGCCCGTTTGGACTAAAGGCCAGGTTCAGAACGGAGTAATCGTTGGTGACTGGTCGGGTCTCACCGGGCTCAAGCAGAACAACTTTCTTGATAATTTCGCCGCTTGCGGGGTCGATCTTGTACAGCACGCCATCGCGGTTGCCGGCAAGCAGGTATTGTCCATCCGGCGAGACGACCACGCTGCAAAACTCTTTTGTGTCGTCAAAGACGCGATCCCATAAAGTGGTCCCGTCCTTAAGATTGATAGCTGCGATCCGTCCGACTTTGTCCCGGCTGCCGACCGCGTAAAGGGAGTGGCCGCTGTCAACAGCGAAATCCACGAAGGTCTCGGTCTTCTTGTTGATAGACAACGGAACCGGCAATCCCTGTATGTCCTTATCAAGATCGAGCGTCAGGAATTCGTAAAGCTGCTCGCCCGAAGCGCTTGGCGGACTGGCCCGCACCAGGGCCGCGGCGGACTTATCGAATGAGATCCGCGGCCAGACGGTTTGGTCCTCCCAGCCGATGGACAGTTCTTTTTGCTTTTCGCCGGACGGCAGCGTGTAGAATTCCAGCATCTTTTTTCCGGTCGGCGTCACCGCGGCCAATTGCCCCGGCCCGACCACGATCGTCCTTTCCGACGCCGCCTTGAACCGGCCCTTTTCTGCATACTCGCCGGCCCAATCCCATACGCACGCCGTGCCATCCTGGAAAACACATACGAGTGAATCGCCCACAGTCTCCAGGAACGATGTGCCCTTGTTGTCCTTGACCAGCAAAGCAATGGTGTTTCGCCGTGATAGATTTTGGTAAATCATAACCGCCGCCATCACGGCAAACGCCAGAACGAATAACTTTATCGGGGTCTTATTTTTTTGCATTGGATCGACTCCGCGCATTACATTGGTCGGTCTTTGGGGCCCCAGGGCAGTCGCGGGGGCCTTGCCCCTACGAGAAAGCTGGAGGCTCACAGATACTTTTTGACAAACTGCACCGTACGCCGGACCGTTTTTTCATCGGCACGCGGATGCAGCGGCAGATTAACAACCTCTTGCGATGCCTTTTCCGCCTGGGGACATAAACCAGGCGTATAGCCGTAGGCCTCAAGAGGGGTCTCGATCGGATGCAGCGGACACTCAAACCAGCTTCCCAGTTCAATGCCTGCACCGGCGGCATCATGCAGGGCCTGCTGCTTATTCCTGACGCAAATCGGGTAGCGTACAAGCACGGGATCCATCGTTGCGCGGTCATAGACAAGCGGCCTGTGTCCGGCTTCGACCAGCAACTGGTCATACAGAGCTGCCATTTGCCTGCGGTGTTCCATATT
The DNA here is from genome assembly GCA_021372945.1 of Planctomycetaceae bacterium. Taxonomy (GTDB): domain Bacteria; phylum Planctomycetota; class Phycisphaerae; order Sedimentisphaerales; family Anaerohalosphaeraceae; genus 4572-13. Next base: position 4,390 of record JAJFTK010000139.1, read on the forward strand.
AGCGGCAAGTTTTTTCAGTTGACGAACACCGCTGCGCGCTTGAATGCCGCTCATGCCCTTGAAGAAATCGGGGGCTATTTTCGGTACATATTCTGTTGTCGAAGAGGAACCGACGACCAGTCCTTTTTGGGTCAGGGTGCGAAAGAGCGATTGCGCCAGCGCCGTGGTGCGAGGGTAAATGAGCGTGCGATAGACCAGAAGCTGGGCCCAAAGCATCATCACCTCTTTAAAACTCGGCTGCACCAGTTCGTTGCAGCATAATGCCGTAATGTTATCGGCCAGTTCAGAATCGCTGGTGATCGCCATGCCGCCCAGGCCGGTGGTGAAGGGCTTATTCCACTGGAATGAGAAATAAGCGGCTTTGCCGAACGTGCCGACCAGACGGCCTTTGTATGTTGAGCCAAGCGCCAGGCAGCAGTCCTCGATGACGGGAATATTGTATTTGGAAGCGATGGCCAGGATGCGGTCCATGTCGCATGGAAAGCCGTAGGTGTGCTGGGCGATAATCAGGCGGGTGTTGCCGGTGATTTTTTCTTCGAGCAGATCGCAGTTGATGTTATAGGTCATCGGCTCGATATCCACATACGCAGGCGCAGCACCCACGTACTTGATGGGATTGACATCCATCACGCAGGTATATCCCGGCAGAATCACCTCATCGCCGGCCCCAATCCCCAGCCCGCGCAGAATTGCATACAGCGCTACCCGGCCTTTCCAGAAGGAAAACGCATTAGATACTCCAATCCATTCCGCAAACGCCGACTCAAACAAATTCTTACTCTCCATGAGGCTGCACCTTTCTAGAATCGCTGCCGCTGAATATCAAAGTATAATGATTCATTTTTCTGCCTTCAGGTGTGGTGTATGATGAATCCAGTGAAAACCCAAGCCTTTGATAAAAGCGATTCACCTTGTAGTTGTTGTCGGTATCTGTAGTCAGAAAGACTCCCTTGCCGCCTCTTTGCTTAACTTCTTTAGTAAACGCATGCACGAGAGCGGCGCCTATCCCTTTTGTTTGAACATCAGGCGACACGGCAATACTGCTTAACAGAGCCAGCCCTTCTGCATGGCCAGACGTATCACCTCGATAAAACACCGCCCTGAATAATCGCCCAATCACGTTGGGCTTTTTGATAACCGCCGCCAGGCTTGCCATACAAAATGCCCACCATTTCCTCTTTAATAGCCGTTTGAAATACCCTTGGGGCGCCAAAGGTCCAACAACTGCACCGATCACCTGCTTGGTTTGTATATCGATAGCGACAAAACCGATTCCGGCATTGTCCTCCATAAATGATTTGTAAAATTGCCTTAAAAAGGCCGGACCTAAAAATGTCAGAAAAAATTCAGGGAAAGCCTTTATATGTATATCTACAACCTGTTTAAGATATTGACTTTGAATTCTAAGTATATCGAAATTCATAAAGACGCTTTCATTCTTAATTTCTTACGGCCTTTGTAAGCACTTCTTCGATTTTTGATGCTGCGATTTCAAATGAAAGCCGCTCCTGGTAGAATCTTTTCCCATTTTCGGCCATTTTGTCGAGTTCGCTTTTGGGCGTTGAATAAAAGTCCAAGACTGCATCGGCAATGCTTTGCGGATTCTCCGGCTCGCATGCAAGACCTGCATTAGCCTTCAGCACCAGATTAGTCGCATCGCCGCCAACACCTATAAGGATAGGTCTGCCTGCCGCAAGGTATGCCTGTGTTTTCGAGGGGATCGTAATTTCAAACAGGCTGTCCTTTTTTAAATGGACAAACAACACATCCGCAAGGCTTAAAATTTTGCCGATTTCCGTGATCGGTCTTCGCGAAAGAAACAGCACGTTTTCAACTCCCATCTCGGAAGTTTTCTGTTTTAAGGCATCCACACAGACGCCGCTGCCTATAAATACAAACTGGATTACAGGCTGCTTATCAGCTATGCTTTTTGCAGCTTCAATAACCGGATCAAGTGCCTGAGCCTTTCCCATATTACCGGCAAAAACAATATTGAACCGGCCCGACATCCCCAATGACTTAGCTAATTCTTCGTCCTTATCGGCATTATCCGTGATTGCGCCGTCAGACCAATTATATATCACGTCTATCTTGTCCTCTGTTACGCCGCGTTCGATCAGACGTTCTTTCATACCGGGCGTAATGGTAATGATTCTAGCCGCATGCCTGTAAACGAGATTGCAGCAGAGAGATAGTGTTTTCAATCCCACTTGTCTATTAAACATGCCAGTAGAAGAAAGTGTATCAGGCCATAAATCCTGAATATGAATCACATAAGGAATCCGCTTGATCAGTTTTAGTATACAAGCCGGTAGTCCGAGTGTCATTGGGCCTTGCATAATATAAGCGACATCTGCTTTTTTTGTAACCCATGGCCCGAGTAGAGACGCGGAAAGGCCTAAACTGGCATAGCATAAAATTCTTTTAACCGATGATTGATCATGACTGGGATAAAGAGGAACACGTGTTATGTCCACACCTTCAAAACTCTCGTGCTGTAGAAATTTAGCATTATAACCGTTGTAGATTTTGCCGCCGGGATAATTTGGAAATCCGGTCAGCACCTCAACCTTGTGCCCTCGGCGAACAAATTCTTTTGCCAGCGGCAATGCCCAAAAAATCGGCTCAGGCTGAAAATAATGTGTAATATATAGGATTTGCAATTTAATTACAGTTTCAATAAAGTTAACGCAAAAGACGCAATCGTCGTAAGAGACGCCATAGAATAAATGTATTATTTAGCGCTGCGCTTTTTTGCTTACAGCAACTCTTGCGATAAACATTTTAATTGCTATGCAAGATCGTTATACTTAATTCCGTGCCAGGCGTTGCTGAGTTTGGCCGTGCCGAGAATGATCTTCAGGACGCGGTGCGAGGTATTCGTGATCTGGTAGTCGGCCGGCACGCAAATTCCTTTGCCTGTAATATCCGGCGACATCTGCGTCTTCACGGAGTCGACGATCACGTCAGCATCGAGGCCGGTCAGGATGATCGAGCCCGTATCCAGCGCCTCGGGCCGTTCCATCGCCTTGCGGACGGTCACCGCCGGAAAGCCAAGCATGGATGATTCCTCGCAGATCGTGCCGCTGTCGGAAAGAACGCAGGCGGCGTTCATCTGCAGGTTCACATAATCTAGGAAACCAAATGGTTTCATAAACCGGATTTTGTCGGAAATCCCGGTTCGTCCCAGCGTCTCTAGGCGCTTGCGCGTCCGCGGGTGCGTCGACACAATGACCGGCCATCCGTATTCGGCCGACAGGCGCTCGAACGCGTCGATCAGCGCAGTTAAACCCTCACGCCGGTCCACGTTCTCTTCGCGGTGGATGCTGGCCAGGAAGAATTGGCCCTTCTGCAATTCGAGCTGCGACAACACCGCCGACGCCTTGATGCGGTCCAGGTGTGTATCCAGGACCTCGCGAATGGGTGAACCGGTCACATAGATGCGGCGGTGCGGCAGGCCCTCGCTGAGCAGGTGCCGCCGGGCGTGTTCCGTATAGCAGAGATTAAAATCGCTGATATGGTCGATGATGCGGCGATTGATCTCTTCCGGCACGTTCAGGTCGAAGCAGCGGTTGCCCGCCTCCATGTGATAGATCGGGATCTTGAGCCGCTTGGCGATGATGCCGGCGATCGAGCTGTTGGTATCGCCCAGGATCAGGACGGCATCGGGCCTTTCCTGCCGGAGGATCTCCTCGGCTTTGATCAGGATGCCGCCATACACGTGCCCCAGGCTCGACGTATCGACATTCATGAAATAATCGGGCTTTCGGACGCGCAAATCGCTGAAGAATATCTCGTTCAGCTCGTAATCCCAGTTTTGGCCGGTGTGTACGATCTTGTGCTCCGTGTGCTTGTCCAGGAGCGTCATGGTGCACGCCAGCCGGATGATCTCAGGACGCGTGCCGAGAATAGTGACTACCTTCATAATTCGACCTTTTCAAAAAACGTATCCGGATCGTCCGGGTTAAAATGTTCGTTGATCCAGAACAGCGTAAGCAATTCGGTGCTTCCGGTATTCGTGATGTTATGCGTGTAGTAGATCGGCATCTCAACCCACGAGGGCTTCTCGCCGGAAACCTTGTATTCGATCACCTTGTCCGTGCCAATGCGGCGAAGCTTGATGCTCGCCTGACCGCGAACCACACAGAACTTCTCGTTCTTGCGAATGTGGTAATGATTGCCGCGGGTGATGCCGGGCTTGGTCGTCGAGAAGGAGACCTGCCCGCCGTTTTCGAGCTTGAAGACCTCCACGAACGTGCCGCGGTCATCGGAATTGAGCTTCAACTGCCGCTCCCAGTCGGCGGCGTCCATGTACGTAATAAATGTGTTGTACAGATCGCGCTCGAAATCCGAACGGATCGCGGGCACCATGCCCTTCTGGTAATAAGACGCGTGATACGTATTCAGGCGATCCAGCAGTTCCGAAACCTTGGTTTGTGCCCGGGGTTGGATGTATTCGACCCGGTAGCCCGGCTGCGGCGAGCGGATCAGCTTGTAGATATCCTCCACCAGGTCATTGATATAGATCATGGTCATCTGGCCGTCTTTGTCGATCTTGGGTTCCTGGCCGTGCGTGACCTGGTAGCAGAACGTGGCAACCACCGAATTATAGAAGGGTCGGCCGCCGTCGCCAAACACATTCGCAATGATCATCGACACCGCGGACGCGTTTTTTTGCCTGGTCCATTCCTCCAGCAGTTCCATCGCGCGCTTTTTGCCGCGGCCATACTCGTTGTCGCGCTCGATCTGCGTACTGGACGAGAAGAGAATGTAAGGCGTCCGCCCCGCCGCGTCCGCGAACTGCAAGAGTTTCTCCATCAATTCGATGTTCTTTTGGTAGACGATCTGGGGCTCATGCCGATTCACGCCGGCCAGGTGCACGATGACATCCGCACGGCGGGCAAACTCGATGAACTTGTCCGGCTCATCGTAGAAACTGTCCTCAAAGGGCAGTACCTCGATGTCTTTTTCCCTGGCCAGCCGGTCACGCAAATGCGTGCCGACAAACCCGATCATGCCTGTAATACCCACTCTGATACTCATCCGTTCTGCCTCCAATTAATTCTAACGCTAAAGTCGCAATAGTCGCAAACGACGCAATCTCTCTTACAAATCATAATTTTAACGTTTGCGTCCTTAGCGTCTTTAGCGTCCCTCGCGTTAAGATTTAAGCTCTGCCTGCACTTCCGGTAGGGTCAGCAGCAGTTCTTCCATTTCCTTGACGTTCATTTGCGTCGTATTGTGCGAATGATAGTCGTCGAGCTTGGCCTCCTGCTTGTCGCCCTTGCTGAAGTAGATCGTGTAATTGAGATCGCGGTCGTCCAGGTGCACGCGATAGTACTCGCCCATGTCGTCGGCCCGGCGGAGTTCCTCGATCGTCAGCAGCGTTTCGTAAATCTTTTCGCCATGACGAATGCCGATCTCCTTTACCGGCACATCTGATTTAAAGATGTTCTTGACGGCCTGGGCCAGCACGTCGATGGTGCAGGCCGGGGCCTTTCGCACGAACAGGTCGCCGTGGCGGCCGTTCTCGAACGCGAACAGAACCAGCGCGACGGCATCCCGCAGCGGCAGCATGAAGCGCGTCATGTGCTTGACCGTCACGGTGATGGGCTTGCCCTGCTTGATCTGGTCGATGAACAGCGGGATCACCGAGCCGCGCGAGCACATCACATTGCCGTAACGCACGCTGCAGACGACGGTCTTGCCGGAGGCGTTCTGGCGGGAGGCGGCCGCCGCCACCTTTTCCATCAGGGCCTTGCTCATGCCCATCGCGTTGACGGGGTAGACGGCCTTGTCGGTGCTCAGGCAGACCATCTTCTCCACGCCGTGCTTGATCGCGGCCTGCACAACGTTGTTGCTGCCCAGGATGTTCGTCATGACCGCCTGGATCGGGAAGAACTCGCACGAGGGCACCTGCTTCAGTGCGGCCGCGTGAAAGACCAGGTCCACGCCCTGCATCACTTTTTCGACGGAGTCTTTATCGCGCACGTCGCCAATGTAGAATTTCAGTTTGGGATTCGCGAATTCAATCCGCATCATTTCCTGCTTCAGTTCGTCCCGGCTGAAGATACGAATCTCTTTGATATCCGTCTTCAAGAGCCCCTGGGTCACCGTTTTGCCGAAAGACCCCGTGCCGCCGGTGATCAAAACTGTTTTACCCGATAACTTCTTCGAAAGATCACTCATAACAGTTCTCCAATAATCTAATCCCCTGCAGGTTCATCTGCTCGTTTACGTAAAGAAATCAAGTATTCGGTTGACAATTGATTGTTAGGTTTTTGCCTGAATTCATCCAACAATGTTTGATGCTTGTCAAGGCAAACCGCGTCTTCGACACCTTCTCTCCACAGTTGCCATCGTTTTGAAGGTATGATCGATTCTTTGATACAATCCATTGGAGCATACCTTCCGTCGTAGACAACACCCCAAACGCGTTTATCATTATAGTCAAAGTGTCCGCCTCTCCAATCACAATAGGTCCAAAATGCCGCGCCTTTAAGCCCCAGGGCCTTTGCGGTAAGAGGCAGAATGCGATGATATCGCCTATTCAGCTTACCGGGGTTTTCAAGAACATAGTCTTCTCTCTGATCGGTATGATAGCACCAAACCACATCACAGTGCTCTCTAATCTCGGTAAGCAATTCGCTTTTATTCTGGATATCCGGAAAATAGGGACACCAGATATCCACCAGTCCGAAGGCTTTACGCACCTCTTTCATGTCCGCCCGGTAACTGTTAGCGAAAATCTTCACTCGCGGGTCGATGTCCCTTATAATTCGGGCGACGTGGACAAATTTCTCTCCGATGTATTCATCATACGGGTATATGGCATAATCCTCGAAACCGTATCCGAGCGAGGAAAGATATCCGATCAATTGCTGCATAAAGGTTCGAAATCTTGCGTCCCACTCTGACGAGAAAAGGTTCGCTCCGAACACCTTGTCCTGGTTGTTCAGAGCCAGAAAAAACAGCCGAAGCCTGGCATGACGTCTAAGATCTAGTTCTTTTTTCAGCACGTCACTAATGGAATCCGTAAACGAACTTTTTGAGGACCCCGCCCTGAAGATCTTGCCCGGAGGAATAACCGTAACATTTACATGATGTGTCTTTAGATCTTCCACGGCCAATTGGGGACGAGCTGCCGTAAAGATCGTAGTGTCGCTTATGTAATCCCAGTTGCAGGTCATAAAATCCAAGTTCCCGGGAAATACTTTGTCCGCGATTGTCGCACGGACAGGAATACTTTCGATTGTCTTCTCCGATTGGCCGTCACATTGCACGGCGACTGCAAAGGCATAATTACCGGCCGGCAGGTCCTTGGAAAATAATTCAACCCAGAGTTGTAGGGTCTCTCCCGCTTTGACCTTGAACGGTGCGCTGTTCTGCAAAACCAGCGCATCCGCAAAAAGCCCGGCATTTTTCGAACGTACATAACATGCCCGCCGAATGGAAACGAGATCGTTTGAATCAACGTTTCGCGCAGTGCCGGCGATCGGAGACACAGAGAGCCTGTACTCCAGCGCCTGTTGTGAACAATTCGTCAGATTCAATGCAGCGACACCATATTCATTTTGCCACTGGTAGAAATCAAGTTCGCAATCGCCTGCTTTGCGGGGCAGGTCGGCAAACCGCAGTACGTCGACGGGATCAGCCTCCGTACAGAACCAGCTCGTACCGGATCTTGCATTCAAGAACTCCGCACGAAACAGATCAACCTGGTTTTCTAATTTGTGTAGCTCATCCCATGTGCCCAGATGACGTTTAAACTCGTCAATTCTCGCGATATGGTCTGCTGCTTTAGGCGAAAGAGCCTGGTTATTTGAATTTCGATCCTCCGTTTGCAGGCGGGTCATATTCCTGCAAAGTTGCCGAATGCGTTCGGCATAATCGACCGCTTCTGGTTTTAACATGGAGGAAGTATTCGGCACAGGGCAGGTTTCCGGCGACTCTATGACTTCCAGTTCATCACTGAAGAAAAGATAACCATTCGGCCGGATCAACATTTTCACATATCTGCACTGCGTTCCGAACGAAAGTTCCAGGACCTTTGGCTCGGCCAAATTTTGGATGCGTGATTTTAGAGCATCCGAATCGATTAGCGATACGAGTGAAAATCGCCGCCCATCCATGGAGGCCAAACCAATTATATACTCAGGATACTCAACCCCTGCCTTCCCGCCTCCGATGGTATGTATCTTGATTCCGTCAACGTTACGTTTTGCGCCCAGGTCCAGAGTGATCTCGATGATCTCGTCCGTAAACCAGCCAACGGTCTTTTCTCGATAGCTTTGATACCACAAAGATTTGTCAGATATCCCGTCCGTAAGCTGCCGCTTGTCCAGGGCATCTGAAGTGAGTTGATATTTCGGCTCCGGCGTATAGTTGTATTGGCAGAGGAGTGCCATATTATTTGCATCCACCCAAGAGAACAGGCCCAATAAAAATGGAATAGTGCTAAGGAAGGATTTCATTTTGCGGGAAATACTCTTTCGCCTGGGAAAGTACATCCTGGTCAAGGACTATCGCCGACAGAATGGACTCAAGTTTGTTCAGTACAGTATCAACAGAATAAACAGATTTGACCCTCCCCAAACCGTTGGATGAGAGTGTCTGCCGAAGCTCTGGACTTTCGATGAACAGCTTTATCTTCGATCCGATCTCTGAAGCGCTTGGCGGATCGGCTTTATCCAGCAGCACGGCCGCAGGTTTTTCGCCCGTCGCATCCACCATCTCTGCTATGTTGCCGACATTCGTAGCCAATATGGGCACGCCAAAAAGCATCGCCTCCAGGATGACGTTCGGAAAGCCTTCTGAGTACGTGGGAAACAATAGGAGATCGGCGTTGCTGTAGTAATCCCAAAGCTGCGGTTTTTCTCTTGGGCCCAACAGTGTTACAGCGGCCGCCGCGCCGTTCTTATGAATAGCTTCTTCGATTCGGGCTCGGTTATCCTCCGATACAGATCCGATCAGAAGTATATTCACACTATCCGGAAGGTCTTTTGCGCATTCGATTATTTCAAATGTCCCCTTCTCACGGTGCTGAAATGCGATATGAACAATGTTGAACTTATCTTTTCGAATTTCCGGCGGAACGCTATCGTCGGCCTCATTTCGCGAATTCGTGTCAATATAATTAGGTACATAAATAACTTTGCTGTTGCCAAACTGCTTGCGTGCAGCAGTTTCACAATCTCGCGTAATTACAAATATGTAGTCGGCCAGCCTGCTTCCTGCGTTGGCCAGAAATCTGCGGACCCATCCGCCTCCCCAAAACCCGGTCAGATTCCCTCCCCGCAAATGAATGATCACCTTAAGACCGAGCAACTTGCAGAGCAGTATCTGCGGGGCATCTCGGAAAGCAAAGCCGACGCTGGGGGCACAGGTGAAGTAGACAATATCCGGCCGGTAAAACAATAAATCCCTGATGAGTTTGAGCCCTCGTGCAAAGGCGTCGCGCAGGCCCCAGAGTCGATCCCCAAAACCGGTTGAACCCCCCAGGACGCGGTAGTGCACGGACGTATCGAGAGTTTTATAACAGACCTTTTCGCCGGTCGCATGTGCCAGCAGCAATCGTGCCCAATTGGCAATGCCGCCCTGGGACACGCTCACCGGGGCAAGCAAGAGCACTTTGATTTTGCGATTGGCTTCTTTGATCATGAGCACCCGGTCAATCGAGCTTCTTTCCGAACAATAGTGTTTCATGCCGCTCGATTTCCTCTTGCGTCCACCTCATCTTCAGCACTTTGGCCGGAACCCCCCCCCACAATCGAATATCGCGGAACGTCCTTGTTGACCAATGCTCCCGCGGCAATAATAGAACCTCGTCCTACAGTCACACCTTTGAGAATCGTAACGTTTGTTCCGACCCAGACATCGTCTTCTATCACCACCGGCTGATCGTCTTGAGGCCTTTTTTCGTGGACATCATACATGTACTTTCCGATTACCGACGTATTATGATCGCCCCCGCGAATGCTCACATTGGGACCAAACATCACTTTGTTGCCGATGGTAATGCTCGTTTCTTTTGCCGCAAACACAGCCCCAAAACCAATTGCGACATCATTTCCAAGTTCAATCGTGTTGTATGTGAAAAAATCAAACGGGCAGAACAGCACTCTCCTCCCGCATTTTTTAAACAACGGCCGTATAAGATACATCAGCAGCCGTTGAAACAGCTTACCTGTGATTACGACGACTAAACCCAATAGCTTTAACATAGTTCACCAGGAATCACATTTAATTCACTATCGCGTGATAATATGGAGGTAATCGGAAAGTAATCACACAAATGGCCGCTATTTGATGGATTCCGAAATGTTTCTTCAACGCCGCTTCTTTATCTTTTGCAGACAAATGCCCCGTGCAGAGAATTCTGCTTAGCTTTTTCCAAATACTCCATTCTTTCCTAATCTGACACCCAGATGGCGTGCATAGCCTAAAGGATTGATTTTCGTCCAAGCCAGGCAATAGAAGGACTTAAATATGGCTAACATTCTCCTCATTTGATCTCCAGCAATTCAGCTATTTGATCTTTATAGAGCCTGTAATCAAAATGATTTTCCGCCGTGCTTCTGGCGTTTTGGCTCATAGTTTGCTTTTCACGTACAGACAATTTAGTCGCTTTTTTAACTGCGATACTGAACTCTTCCGGGGTTTCTCCGTTTACAGCTATGCCATTAATCCCATCCGTAATGTAATCTGCCAGGTCTGATGTCAGATTACAAATAACAGGAGTACCTGCGGCCAGGCTTTCCACCACCTTTGTAGGAAATCCAGCTTTGGCGTACCTTTGTGTCGCCGAACGTATCAGCACGGTGAAATCGGCTTCTTCAAGGTTTTTCAAGACCTGTTCCCTGCTGACTCTGCCATAACACCGCAAAGAAGCGCACAGTTCGTCTGTCAGTTCAACCTTCAAATGATCTTTGATATTCGCCACAGTTGCCCCGAATACACGAAACTCAATTTTGGCCAGATCCTCTCGATTCAGCAGCAATAATCCATTTAGCATAACGTCTAAATAGTCTTTTCTGCCGACGCTTCCGGCGTACATGAGTACAATCTTCGACGGGGCTGCATTTCTCTTGTTGAATGATATATTCGTCACATCCATAATTGCAGGAATACGAACCGCGTTGCATTTCTTGCTGTTAAAATAAGTCAGTAGATATTTGCTGATTGCAATAGGACATGTAGACGTGTCGATATATTTGGTGACATAGTACCAATTCAACAGATACTGAATGTTCAACTTGCCCATTCTAAACTGTTCAGGTGAGTACCATTCGCAACAATCAATCAACAACTGTATTTTCCTTTTTCGGCACAACTTTTTGACATACAGTAATGCATTGAGCGGCAATGAGTTTAAGACAACAGCTTCTATATTGGTGATGCTATCGAGTCGATGCTTGATTCTTTTTTTAAAACCAAAATAGTTCTTTAATTTAATAAAATGAGCCCGGCCGGGAAATCGTAGCGACACATAAGAAAGCCCTTCGTGTACTTGCGGCTGATCGTACACACTGTCGCCCATTCCAAGGAGTAATACATCACAACCATGCTCTCTAAAAATTCTCGCAATGTTGACTGATCTAATGGCTAAAGCATCACCCGCAGGGATCCTGCTATATGTAATAAATACGACCATCTATACCTTCTGAATTTGATGAATGTATTGGTGAATTGCCTCAGAAAGAACATCTTCTATATTGCATTTTTCATAAATCTTCTTCCACTGGCCTTCTTCATAAACAGTATAATGATCCGATCTCTCCGCCGTGTACGGTCCAAAGCATAAACATTGAAATTCGAGCAATATGAAGCCTGTCCCATTCCACGCAATATCCATGGAGCACAGCGGTGTACCGATTCTATCGCTGCTCTCTTTGGCAAAACTAAGCAGCCTGTTTTCGTCAACGGAATCAGGCAAGGCAAAGTTCAGTCTTCCTCCGCCGCTTGCCCTGAAATCGTCCGGACGATTTTCCCGGTATAATCGATAGAACCTCCTGCCATACCTTAATACCTTAAAATCCCCCTTCAGCCCTTCTATAAAATTTTGAATAATGAACTTATTGCGATGAAGAGAACCGTTCTTGTACTTCGGCCAAAAAATACGCCTTCTATATTCGCTTGCGATATCCTCTAAATCAAAACAACGGCTCATCTTCTCCGCTATTCCAATGAGATACTGTTTACCGGCTGCGCTTTTAACGTGTTTGCTTCCTGCCCCATAGGCACTTTTTATCACGTATTGTTGCTCGGTCAGGTCCGCCGCTTTTAAGTCTTCAACCGTCCCGCAAATCTTCGTGTTTAATAATCTCGCCTGCTGGGGAAACAGCTGATATCTCAGCATTTCCATAAAGGATTTATTGTGATGTGCTCGCAAAAAAGGATAATCCGGGATAACCGTCGCCCCTTTCTCCTTCAGGAAGAGAATCAGATCTTCGATATAACTCTTATACTTCAACCCGCGATCTTCAGAAGAGGTATACAGGACATATGTGCCCGCATAGCTTTGACTGAAATCGACTTCACTGAACTTCTTTATTGCTGTCTGATATCCTCGTTTCTCGAATTCCGTCCGTATTGCAGCCACATCCAGCGTCGACAGTGTCCTTGCATTCCGTGTAGATGAATAGAATGCATTCCTGTAATCAGTCAAGATCAGAATTTGCATATTATTGCTCCTTTGCGATAAATCCGACGAGAGTACGGCAGCCCGCCTACGATAAGCGATACTCGGGCATGGATTCGGGATAGCGTTCGTACGTCACATAATAGTCTTCATCCAGTTCTGCAGGCAGGGCAATCTTCTGATCGTCCGCGTACCTTTTTGCGTTATGGAAATCGGCGACGACCCAACCCCAGAAAAAGGCCAGATTCAAGTGCCAAAAAGGTACAATGGCCAGCATGCTGAACATGGAACCCCAGAAAAATATGACCAATGAAACCGCATACGCGTCCAAATGCCTGTACTTGTAAGCTTTCATCTGGAAGAAGATCTTTAGCAATTGAACGACGAACAGAAGATAAAAACCAGCTCCGACTAAGCCGAAATCATAGAGGATCTCGATGAAATCATTGTGAGCTGAACCGTGAGGCGTATATGCAGTTGCAGCATAGCCGTTCCCCATGATCCAAGCATACAAGGATTGCGAACGAAGCAGCCCGAGATATCCGATATAGCGGTCCAATCTGCCAGAGCCCCTGTCGGTCGTCATGCTTTCCATTCTTCCGCCCCAATCTAAACCGACCGCCTCTGAGACATAATTGAACAGGAAAAACAGTACGATCAGCAAAAAAGTCGCCCCCAATAGAACGGGGATCATTTTCTTGAATCTTCCGCTTTTGCTGACAGCTATGACGGCATACAAATAAACAGGAATAGCCGTCACAAAAGACACGACCGCGGACCGCTTATAGGAAAACAAGACCGCAATGAAAATAAACAGTAACCCGCAATACTTGACCAGCCTGGAACGCACTAATAACAACGCCGGCATCGCGAAGGTTATGTAAAACACGGCATTCATCCCCATCTCCAGGTTAGCATGGATACCGATCATTCGGTAAAAGGCCACGCCCCAAAAAGGCAGGAACAGTACTATCACAAGAACATGATGCTTAAACGTATTCAGATGCAGTACCGCATAGTAAGAGATCACCATGACCCATACCCAATAAGATAGTCGAATGAACTTAAAGGGCAACGCAGACATGATATACAGTCCGCTGAAGAACGTCGAAAATACAGCCGCAAACACATAGAAAACGGCATACCAGATGAACAGATTATCTCTGTTTATTCGGATGCCGTACAAAAGCAGGATCAGAAACGCAAGTATCGAGATTCCAAGCATGAAGAACTTGATGGGCCCCAATGCTTCCTCTTCCGCATCCAAAAGATACTCGCTCGTTGCATTTTTAAACGAAAACAGGGTAACGACCAATAAGATGAAGGATATGATTACTTCAACGCGAAGCAAAGAACCCTTGGGCTGATCTATATATTCCACTTATACCCTTTCAACCTAAAATCTGGCCATTCGCAGGCAGAGTAAGAGGGAATGAATCCGTTGGAATCACGCGCCGGCCTTCTGCAGCGAATTGGACGAACTGTAAAAAAGATTCAAATATTTCTCTGCAATTGCATCCCAGGAATAATCTGCCGAAGCAGAAAATGCCGATGCACCTTCACACAGCCTATTATAAAGAGAATCATTGGCAATCAGCCGAGACAAACTCTCCGCCAGGGCTTTCGGCTCGTTCGCGGGAACCAGCAGCCCGTTTTCGCCGTTTTTAATATATTCGCTAAAGCCGCCCACATCAGATGCGACGATTGGCTTTCCAAATAAAAACGTCGTGGAAACAATCCCGCTCTGGGATGCCGACTTATACGGGCATACAACACAGTAGGCCCTTTTATTCAGCGACACGATTTCTTCGTTCGAAAGGTACCGGTTGATAATAATAAACCGCGGATCCCGGGCCATCTTCGCAAGACACGGATTCGTTCCGGCCCCTGCAACGACAATTTTCATTCCGTTCAGACGAGAACCCAGGATTTGAACCGCTTCATAAAGGACATCAACACCCTTGTAGGGTAAAATAGTCCCGTAATTAAGAATATAGGGATTATCGGGCATGATCCTGCACTGTAAATCGTCAAATAGCGAATATGTCTCGAATACACCAAAAGGAATTGTATGAACACAATCGGCTGCCGCACCGGGAAATTCCAGAAATCTCTGGCGGGAAGCACTGCAATGGACAATAACATTCATTTTTTTTGACGAGAGATATTCGACAAGTCCCCTATTTGCAGTCTGGGAAGCGTAATGAGATGTAACCTCGTGAAGCGATGTGAAAACGTTATGCCTGGGGCTCAGGCGTTTGATCAAATCCAGCAACGGTCGATTCTGTCCCACAACATTAATAATATCGTATTTCTTGAGCTTCAGGAAAATGCCCATGAACGCAAATTGCAGACGCGCCAGGAAATGGAGATACCGTTGCGCATACGGCGGTAAAACGACCAGGTATATATTGACCCTGCTCGATTCCATGTAATCGTAATAGCGCTTCATGCATTTTTGATTCCGTCCGTAAATGCCCGGCAGCCACATGGTCCTGCCAAAATCAAACGCCGCCGAGCCTGCGTAGCGGCAGTATGTCACATAATAATAGTCAACAGAGTGCCCTCTCTTCGCAAGATGCTTCACCAGCGGCAATGTGCTTTCCGGGTGATTATAGGCAACAACGGCAATTCTCATGAATGCACCACTCCCCGCTCGATCACTGAAACAATGTCAGTCATCATTTTTTGGTAGTCTGATACAATAGCATTGCTGAAGGTGGACTGCTTTGCACGGTCATTCCTCAATCGCATCACCGATTCAAAGACTTCCCGCGGCTTTGGGGGCTTGCGGAAGGCTCCCGTATCAGGCGAGCGCTGCCCGAGCATCCCCGCTCGTTCAAGAATATCATAGATCTTGCTGGATCTGGAATTCACAAACAACTTCAGGTGGACGATCCCATAGTAATCAAAAATATAAAATGGAACATCATTGTGCATTGCCACGATCATCGGATGCATGTTATGACCGATATAGGCCGTTGAATTCTTGATCAACCCGTACCAGTCCAGCGGTGACAGAGGAAGTGGAATATTGCGTATCCCCGGGATGTCGTTGAAAATATGTCCCCTGGGCATCGGCATCATAAGGCATTCAACATTGCGACAATTCGCGATTGCGGCAAAATCGCACAGCCAGTCTCTGTCGACACATCCATGCCTAACAAAACTTAGTAAAAGGTATTCCGGTGAGAGATTGAACCTTCGAAGTAGGTCATCTTTGGCGGCGATGCGCTCACCGGCATTCTGGTTAAAAGAAAAAACCGGGTCCGGTGTTACGGGAGGAATGATCCGGCCGCGGGAGATGTGCTTAAACATCCTTTGGGTCCAATGATCTCGTACGGAAATATAAGCGAGTTCCTTAACCGCCTTGTACATTTGCTGCCGAATGCCCCCTTGAATGCCGATGTACTTTTCGTTTTGGCATGAGACCGACATCATGATGATCGGGATGCGAGTCTCCAACCGGCTCATAAAGCTCCCCCAGAAAGGGTTGGGAAAAACAAGCTGCGGAGGAGGCGGAGGCGCAACACGAAAGATGGTTTTGGTTGGAAAATACAGGCGAGACCATAACGATTTATGCTGCGTTACGGCATCGCTTCCGATGACGATCGCATCCAACGCGTGTGCCTTTATTTGCCCAAGGATATCCTGCTCGGTCCTGCATCGTTGCGTCAACGGAAGATGTTCATTGATAAAACGCTGATGTTCCGCGAATTGCTCCGGCGAAACCGCTTTTCTGTACTGCCGCTCCATGTCCTCCGGCACCCAGTCGATCGCCACCGGGTTATAGCCCTTCTTTCTAAAATAACCCACGGTGGACAACGCCTGCAGATTCGCCCCAAAGTTGCAAACCGCATGATATGTCAATATCCCGATCTTTTTCATATCAAAAACAACTCGCAGTTATCAAAAGCCGTTGTTACGACCAGATTGTTCGCTTCAACCAGTCTTCAGTCAGTATTAGAAGATCATTAATGTCCACCGTGCGGTTCCAGTCCAGATCTCCCGGCTGTTCATCTGCGGTTTCCTGCCAATCCGATGCTTGCGCGGCAAGGTCCTCCAGGCTCACCCTACCGTCATTGTTTAGATCCGCCGCCAGTGCCCATTCGTGGATCGGCATACTCGCTTCAGCGGTTCCCCCATATGCGCCTATATCGACGCGAATGTTATGACCTGAATGGTTTAGCGGGTCAACATCCAGCGTAAGGGGCTCCTCCCCGAGCGGGGTGCCCGGATTACCCGCGTCTATGCATCTGCTTGTGACGTCGTCCGATGTCCACTGTTTCACTTCACTGCTCCATCGCCAAGCCTCCGATTTCAAATGATAATCCCCGTTTACCCATAGATCATCACTCGGATCATCAGGCGTTCCATTCGCGTTCCAATAGCCCGCTGTAACAAAACATGGATCCGCATCAATATTGCCGATGCCCCAAACCAAGGATGAGTCAGGATACTCATAAACAGCCGATTTCCCGCCTTCTACATCGCAGTAAGTTAGAGAGACCCCTGGCGATCCTTCTCTAAGTCCTACTTGGGAGCCCAAAGCGGCAGTGTTGTTCCAGATGATAGAATTGACCAAGTTTAACTGCTCGCCATTCATGAGACCAACCCCTCCCCCGCAGTTGCCGGCCGAGTTCCCGTATATAATGCAATTTCTCGCAATTGCACTGCTGTTATAAATACCGCCTCCTATAACAGCAGCCTGATTGCCGGTTATAATGCAATTCTCAATAGCCGTGTGGCACCAACCTAAACCACCTCCGCCCCAGACAGTGGCGCGGTTGCCGCTTACAAGACATCCACTGATTGGACCATTGCAGAAATCCATTGCGCCTTGGCCCTCTGCCGAATTGCCGGTAATAATGCAGTCGCTGATCGGACCATCGCATGAATGTAACGCACCGCCATATTTTGCTAAATTACCGACGAAAACACAATTAGTGACAGGCCCGTCAAAATTGAACAGCCCTCCACCTCTATCTCCCCTGTTTCCGCTGAGAAAGCAATTACGGATCATTGGCCGAGGCTCTAAATAGCTACAGCGAATCGCGCCACCATCAGCGTCACCTTTAGCGACATTGCCGATGAACCTGCAATCAGTAATTAAAGAATTGCTGAGAAAGCAGTAAATGCCCGCTCCCCCGTCGGACATGTCAACAAGAAAGGCAGTATTTTGTACTATATTGCAGAATGCGATAGTGGGGCTGGTCTCATGGCAGCGTATGGCACCGCCGCGTGTTGCGCAGCCATTGGTAATGGTTAAGCCAATGACCATTGAATCAACCCCTTCACCTCGATAAATATAGAATCCTCGGTGCGGTTCGACTTCCGTCCCTTGGCAATCAATGATCGTTGCAGCCACAACATCAGGATCGTTCGGATCAGTCCCGCGTACTGTAACAGCTTTGCCTTTGAAATCAATATCCCTGTTGCCGCTCCCTTTATACGTTCCAGGCTGCAATTCGATAACATCTCCGTTTACCGCAGCATTGATGGCGTTCTGAATCGTAGGATAATCTCCTGAGCCATCGTCTGTAACGACAATAATCTCTGCCATGCAAGGAGTAATCCAAAGCAATAGCCCAATAAATGACCTAAACATGTTCCACCTCATCTTCCTTCAATGTCTGTATTGGATAATTTTTCCCCTGATAGAACATACACAATATTGTTTCGCAAATGCCGCAAATTCTGTTGGAAGAATTGCCGTTCTTCATGGTCGAGTGCCCAAAACCATCCTGTTAACAATGAGGCGGTGACACTAAGCAAAACGGCAGAAACCAACCGACCAAATGAGATCGGCAGCAGAAGGCGCGGCAACAATGCTGCAACGGTCGAAGTAAAGGCCACGATTCCGCAGGGCAGAACGACAGCCGAGATCCATTGATGAATCTGTACTCCGAAAAGCCGGCGCACCCAAAGAACTCGTCCCATCGAGACGGCAATCATCATAACGACGAAAGCAATTCCAACGCTTACCGGCGGCGATCCTAACGCCAGGAAGATCCAGGCCAATGGCAAAGTTAATACCAAGCTGGCTCCTACAGTGGCCTGATAAGCAGCAATTCTGCCGTAAGCGATCACAGACAGCATGTTGCCGACAGTTAATCGATCAATGATAAACGTTGCCAGAATATACCAGCAGAACATCGCACAGTACGGGGGCGGATTGCCAAGCCACAACTTCAATACATACTCCATCTCCGCCATCAAGGGAACTGTAAAGATCAGGACCAGCAGAGTTCCCAGTTTACTGGCACGCTGTGAAAGAGACAGCATGCGTTTTCGATCGCCGCGTCCCTCACTGGTAGTGATTTCGGGGGAAAAAGCGCCGATCATCGCCGCAGCAAGTTGATTCGTTTGCGTGGAAACCTGGTTGGCAATCCCATAGGCGGCATTCATCGCAGGACCAAAATAGATGTTGAGCAGAATGGCAGAACCCTGGTTGCGAAGAAGCATGCCCGAATTGCCGAACAACGTCCAACCGGCAAATGAGAGAATTTCTTTCAAACGGCTTTTGTCAAACCACTGCCGATAACAAATGCGGCATTCACGAAAAGCGGCTAATGCCCACAGTATCTGTGCCAATTGCGTAAAGACGACGATACTGACCATTCCAAAAGCGTAAAATTTAAGACGATCACCAGGAACATATCTGAGAATCCATGCAAGCACAAAAACCAGTATCGAATACAGCATGTTCCAAACAGCCAAATCAGTAATTCGCTGCTTGGCCGTAAACATGGCGACGAAGGGAATCGACAGCATGCTGAAGAAAGCGGAAATCAGCGAGATGCGAAATACCCAGAGCGAAGCCGCCAGACGTTCCGGCGGGATCGTTAGGTAACGGGTGATCACGTATTCGCCAATCCGCCAACCCGCCAGGACCAGCACCGCTGCAAAAACAAGATGCATGCTCAACGCTGCATTAAACCAGCGATTCACCTCAGCGCCCTCTTCGCGGTCCATTGAAAATGCATAGTGACGAGCCGCACTGCCGGCCATGACCGAATTCAAGAACGTAATAAATACAATGATAGAGCCTAACAGGTTGAATAACCCAAAATCCACCCCCCCCAGCGCCTTATAGGCCCACCGCTGGCTGAACAGCATCAGTCCAGCGCCCAGTACGGAGCGGGTGTAAGTCGCAATCGTATTAAGAACGATACGCTGTGAGGGATTCATCTTAAAACGTGGGCTGGGTATTTTGCGGCTTGATCACCGCCATTGTTTCGCAGGCGTCATCTTCTCTGGTTCATAAACCGCGACCGGAATTATCAAGATCGCATTACAGTGTTTGGGCGGCGCCCTTACAGTACTCGATAAAATGCTTGCCCCAAGGCGAATCCAGGTCATACCAGGGCGCACCAAACTTATAAAATAATTGTGGAAAAAAGATGATTACCTTTGCCCGGTCGTAAGGAGGAGTAAAAGAGTTTAGCTCGGCTCCTGTTTCGCGAGAATACTTCAAGTCATAATCCCAATCGCTTCTATAACACTCCGGCTGAGGTACACCTGGGTTCAGGTCCGACCGGTATAAATCCCAATCGTAACCCCAAGCAAGAGAAACCCATGGAGTAACGTCAAGCCCCTTCCAGGGTGTCATTCCATTAATCACATAGGTATCCGCTAAGTCACAGGTCGCCTGAAAAAGTTTCTGCATCCTTGTCCTGTCCGGCGGAGAATACAGAGAGCAAGACATTCCAGTCATGATTGCATTATCTGCAAGGTAACAGGTGAAGTTAAAATAATCCTCACTGGCGCCTTGCCTTCTGCCGCGATCATACCATTCAATTCTGGCACCGGGAAATATCTCGACAGCTTTAACGTGAATGTCATTCTGAGCAACACCCATTGCCTTATTCCAAGAGGGATCATTTAACCGCCGTTCAAATCTCTCACAATCCAGCAGTATTGCACCCACTTTAACATTCGCCCCGTATTTTTGATTACTCTGTTCGACCCACTTCTTGACGAGTGTCATCCGAAGTGCAAACTGCTCAATTTCATCGTTATACGTAGGATCAGCGAAAACGTTGGAGTTGTATTCTTTGGGTATAGCTTTACCAAGGCCTAGTTCCGGCCTAAATTTCCAGTGCCAAGGGCTGTAATTTACGCCCAAGAAGCATGGAATTGCCGGATTCGTTTTATTGACTTCAGCACAAATCGCAACAAATTTATCAACAGCAACTTCCGTTACATTTTCGCCACTAAGCGATAAAGCATGTGTTATTCGCGCAGCCTCATAAGCGATTTCTCGTTCATTAGATAAAAAAATCGGTACCAACGGCCATGAATAATGTACCTTAGGCAGCGGCGGCAATTTCCTAAGTTCCGTAAGTAAGCTTTCCTTTGACAGCATTGGACTCGCGCCACCGCCCGCGACTGGACGTGTCACATCATTGTTGGAATCTGGCGTGGAGGTTGGGGTCGTCGAGCCGGATGAGCCGCCGCCGGAAGATGAAGCCACCGCCACCGATGTCGATGCTTGAGCAGGTGCCGCTGGATAGGTGGATTGTACTGATGGTCTGGAACTGACTTCGGAAATATCCGCTGTATCTCGCGCATAAGCTGCTACCTGGCCGCGGGCAACGGTACCCGATTCCGCAAAACCAGCTGGAAGTGCGGCAGATTCCGACTCCATCTTTGACAGCAGGCTGTCGAAGGAGACGGCCGGGGCTATAGGGTCGTCAGTCTTAGCAGGTTGAGTGTTAACGACCGGAGTGCAAGTAACAAGGTTTTGAGCCGTTACTTCATCCGGTTTCAGCACAGACCCGATAAAACAAGCCCCGATCACGATAGTCGAGACGACCGCTGCAATGCTGAATGTCCTATAAATTCTCATGGTTTGCTCCAAGCCATGTTCTAATATAAGTCCTACATAAATTATACTATATATGCTTGGAGATAATAATGAACACTGGTTGCGCGCTGATTATACGGATTTCTAAAAGAGATTATAACCACGAATGGACACTAATATGATCCATTTTTATTCGAGTTCATTCGTGGTTCTTTTTGTCAGTTACTCAAGCACGCCTGATCATGCGGGTTGCCGCACGCGAGCCATTGCAAGGCAAATTGGGCGAAGTCTTCGATCCCCACGAAGCAGTCGCCGGTCAGGTCGGCGGTCAATTGCGGGCTGCATTGGAAGATCGTGAACGCCGCATCGCTGACGTCCGCCACCAGCGCATCATCTGCGTCCTTGACACGGATCAGGCACTGCTGCGAATCGACATCGGCGAACGAATCCCACACGAACGTGCCGTCAAACGGCACATCCTGGGCAATGGCGATCCAACTACCCTGGATACCGCCCTGCGCAGAGAACTCGACATCGACCGCCGCAGGAGCCTGGCCTGCGGTCATCTGCCAGGCGATCTCAATCTGCGTCCCGGCCAAAAACATCTCGCCGCCGTTGGGCGCCGTCACGGCAAGCGCCACCGGGGTCGGGATCATGGCGCCGACAATATCCGTGCCATTTCGCTGCCAGACGACCGTTCGTCCGCTGATCGAAGGATTTTGGTCATCCTGATTGCTCGCAGCGATATCCAGGTATGTTCCCGTGCTGAAATCGTAGCCGCGAATGTTGTAATCGGTGCCGCCGGAACGCAGTTCCTGCCACACAAGAATGTCGCCGGACATGCTTGCGCAATTAGTCTGCACGCCCGAAACCGAGTGCGTCCAGATCACACGACCTTTGGCCAGATCATAGGCCGTTACCTGATTTGACGTGACATCCTGCCAGGCGACGATGTCGCCGCTGACCGCTGGATACTGCTGGTGACTGGCACTGGCATAAACAGGCGACGCGGCATAAGGGAGCACAGAAAGATCGCATCGATAGATCTGGCCTGTGCCGTTCCGGTCATCTCTCCAGACCGCGGTATTTCCGCTGACGGCGACGTGCATCTGGGTGGCCGCGGCGGGCGCCAGCAGATCGTAAGAAGATGTCACAGCGTTCCAGAGCGCGATGTTATAAAAGCCCGCATTGTAGTACTCACATACGATGGTTTGACCCGACACATCGGGGTAACGCTGGTGAACGCTATCAGCCAGGATGGCAAGCGGCTCGCCGCCAAGGTCATACACGTAGATTTCGCGATTGCCCGAGATGCGTTCGTCCTGCCAGACGATCGTATTTTGACTTATGGCGGGAAGCTTTTGACTGCCCGTCTGTGTGATTCTGTTATTGATCAAATTCGGATCGTTCAAATCGGTCCAGTAAATCTCTAAATTGCCGGCTCCATTCCGCGCATCTTCCCAGACGACGATGGTACCATTGGCATCACTGAAAACATCCGGATTAATCTGTTCGCCGCTGACGCCGACACAGATGTTAATGACAGGATAGTCGGCCCAAAGATTTGAATACAATAGACACACCGATGCAATAACTACCGCAACCCAAGTTTTCATCACCCACTCTCCTTTTCATTGAAGTTATCTGAAAACCTCAAACGAGGTAAGCCTTCAAATGAATATCTTCTTTGTGCAAACAGCCTGCAAAGAACACCTCCTTACATCCAGTGGTGTGAATCATAGGCTCCAAATCATAACATTTGGGCAATACAATATCAACTATTTTTTTCTGCTAATTTAGCGATTTATGACTAAATGCCAAGTTTGTTCGACCCCGTCGAGAGGCACGCCGGAGAACCACCTAACCCCCCAATTCCACTTCGTTTCACCGGGGGCTATTCACATTTTGACCGCTGCGCGGCCGCAAAACACGAAACTCTTTTACCGGCAATGGCCATCCTGCCCTTTCAGCGTTTCTACGCCTTGACGATCTTGCCGCGGCCGCTTTTTACATTGGCGCAGGCATTGCGGCTGTCCACGACGAGTTTGGCGTGCCTGACTATCCATTTGTAATCGTACTCGCTGTGATTGGTCGAGATCAGCACACAGTCGTATTTTTTCAGCATCGCGGCGGAAAGCGGTTTGCTCTTCATCTTCAGATCATACTCGCGCATCTTGTGCGTCTGGGGGATGTATGGGTCATTGTAATCGACCTTGGCACCGCGTTCTTTCAAGAGTTCGATCAATTCCAGAGAGGGCGATTCCCGCACATCGTCGATGTCTGGCTTATAGGCAAGCCCCAGCACCAGGATCTTGGCGCCGTTGAGGCTCTTTCTGCGTTCATTGAGCGCTTCCATGACCTTGTGGACAACATAATGCGGCATGTCGGTGTTGATCTCGCCGGCCAGCTCGATGAAGCGCGTGGGCATGCCGAATTGGCGGGCCTTCCACGTCAGATAGAACGGGTCAATCGGGATACAATGCCCGCCAAGACCCGGCCCCGGATAGAACGGGTGATAGCCGAACGGCTTGGTGCTGGCCGCCCGGATAACCTCCCAGACATCGATGCCCATGCGATCGAAAACCATCTTCAACTCATTCACCATTGCGATGTTGATGCAGCGATAGACGTTCTCCAGGATCTTGGCCGATTCGGCCGCTTCGAGCGAAGAGACCGGCACCATCTTGTCAATGGCCAGGCTGTAAAGCTGCTGTGCCAGGTCCCGGCATGTCGGCGTAAGGCCGCCCACGACCTTCGGGATCGTGCGCGTGTTGAAGTGCTTGTTGCCGGGGTCCTCGCGTTCCGGCGAATAGGCGAGATAAAAGTCCCTGCCTGCCTTCAGACCGCCCGCTTCGAGGATCGGCTTCATCAATTCGCGCGTCGTGCCTGGATAGGTCGTGCTTTCCAGCGAGATCAGCTGCCCCTGCTGAAGATACTGTGCAATCGTCCGGCAGCTTCCTTCGACGTACTGCATGTCCGGCTCGCGGTTTTCCGTCAGCGGCGTGGGCACACAGATCAGAACCGCATCCACTTTTTTGATCTGCGCCATGTCGGCCGTCGCAACGAACCGGCCCGATTTGACCATCGCTTTCACCGAGTCATGGGAAACCGTCTTGAGGATGCTCTTGCCGGAATTGAGCTTCTTGACCTTCGGTTCGTCGATATCCAGACCAACCACGCGCACGCCGGCCTTGACAAACTCGCGCGCCAAAGGCAGCCCCACGTACCCCAGCCCCAGCACGCCGACAACGACTTTCTTATTTGCTATCTTCTCTGCCAAACTCACCTTCTTCGCCATACCGTTCTCCACTTATCTTTAAGCAAAATAATGTGTGAAAATCCGTAAATCCGCGGCACGTTATCTTAAGAATAACAACCACCACTAATAAATACTAATGCACTCAAACCAACAAATAAAACCAGTTTCTATTCGTGTCCATTCGTGGTTCATATTTTCACGAGACAAAATTCAGAATCGTCTGTGCCACATAATCCTGCATCTCATCGGTCAGTTCGGGATAGATCGGCAGCGCCATCACCTCGCGGCAGGCCTTTTCCGCCTCGGGAAAGCTGCCCGCTTTGTATCCCAGCGATGCAAAGCATTTCTGCAGGTGCATCGGGACAGGGTAATAGATCTCGCAGCCGATGCCGCTTGCCTGCAAGTGCTTGACCACTTCGTCGCGCTTCGGCACGCGGATCACATACTGATTATAGATGCTCACGCAATCCGGCGAGATATACGGCGTCATCACCGGCGTGCCTTTGAATTTCTTATCATAATACGCCGCGTTGTTCCGGCGGGCCTGCGACCAGTTGTCCAGGTGCGGCAGTTTCACCAGCAGCGCCGCCGCCTGGATCGGGTCCAGCCGGAAGTTGCCGCCGACGAAATGATGATAGTACTTTGGCTCCATCCCATGATTGCGCATCAGAACAAGCTGGTGATTGAACTTCTCGTCATTGGTGACGACCATGCCGCCGTCGCCTATGCCGCCCAGGTTCTTGCTGGGGAAAAAACTGAAACAGCCGCACGTTCCCATTTGGCCGGCCTTTTTGCCCTTATACGCGCTCGAAATGGCCTGCGCGGCATCCTCGATCACCGCAAGCGAATGCTTTTTAGCGACTGCCATGATCGGGTCCATGTCGGCCATCTGCCCGAACAGGTGCACCGGCATGATCGCCTTGGTCCGTTTTGTCACAGCCGCCTCGATCCGGCTGACATCGATGTTATACGTTTTGGGGTTGATATCCACAAAGACGGGCGTTGCGCCGGTGCGATGGATGCTTCCGGCGGTCGCGAAGAACGTAAACGGCGTCGTGATCACCTCGTCGCCGGAACCGATATTCAAGGCCATCAGGCTGGCCAGCAGCGCATCGGTCCCGCTGGATACGCCGACCGCGAATTTGCATCCGCTGAGCTGCGCGATCGCCTTTTCCAATTCTTCAATAAGAGGCCCGCCGATACATCGCTGTGAATCCAGCACCTGGTTGATCTTTGCCAGAACCTCATCCTTGATTGTCGCGTACTGCGCTTTTAAGTCGAGCAAGGGAACCTGCATGAGCACTCCGTTTTATAATTGATTATTGATAATTGATTTTTGATTATTAACTATTTGCCGACGATACCATTCAATTGTTGTTTTCAGGCCGGCGTCAAAATCAGTTGCCGCGGTAAAACCGAAATACCTTTTTGCCCGTGTTGTATCCAGGCAGCGGCGAGGCTGACCGTCCGGTTTACTCAGATCCCACCGGATCCGCCCTGTAAATCCAGTAAGATGCGCGATCTTTTCAACGAGGTCCTTGATGGTGATTTCAAATCCCGCACCAAGATTCACAGGTTCGGCGTCATCATACTTCTCCGTCGCCAGCACAATCCCTTCGGCCGCATCCGCCACGTAGAGGAATTCCCGCGATGCCTTGCCCGTTCCCCAGCATTCGATGCTATCCTGTCCCTGTTCAATGGCATCCACACACTTTTTGATGAGCGCCGGGATGACGTGGCTGCTGGAGGGGTTGAAGTTATCGCCCGGGCCATAAAGATTCACGGGAAGAAGATAGATGCCATTGAAGCCGTATTGCTGCCGGTAAGCTTGAAGCATCACGAGCAGCGCCTTTTTAGCGATCCCGTAAGGGGCATTGGTTTCCTCCGGGTAGCCGTTCCAAAGGTCCTCTTCCTTAAACGGCACCGGCGTAAATTTCGGATAGGCACAAATTGTCCCAACCTGCACGAATTTTTCGATGTTGCGAAGACGCGCCTGTTCGATCAAATGCAGGCCCATCGCCATATTCGAATAGAAAAACCGCCCGGGGTTATCGCGGTTGGCGCCAATGCCGCCCACCTCGGCCGCCAGATGAATGACGATATCCGGCCGCATCGCGTCATACATCCGGATCACGTCCGCCTCCTTCGTCAGATCGTACTCTTTGATGAGCGGAATCAGCAACCGATCGGCGCCGACGCCTCGCTCCCGCAGCTTTGCCTGCAGGTGCGTACCAAGAAACCCCGCCCCGCCGGTCATCACGATCCGTTTGTTTCTCAATTCGCGGCTCACCTGGATCGATGCTCTCGGATAACCTTTTCGTTCTCTGCCAGTTTTAAATCGGCCTCGGTCATCATCCGAGCCAATGCCTTAAAATCAACCTTCGAGCGCCAGCCAAGCTGCTTTCGCGCCTTTGCAGCGTCGCCCTGAAGAATATCTACTTCGCTCGGACGGTAATATCTGGGGTCAACGTCCACGTACTTGCGCCAATCCAAATCGAGATACCCGAAGACCTCGTCGAGAAACTCACTCACGGAATGCGTTTGGCCGGTGGCGACGACATAGTCATCCGGCTTATCCGCCTGAAGCATCAGCCACATCGCTTCCACATAATCGCCGGCAAATCCCCAGTCGCGTTTGGCTTCGAGATTGCCCAGGAACAGCTTTTCCTGCAGGCCCATTTTGATGCGCGTGGCGGCCCGCGTGATCTTGCGCGTGACGAAGGTCTCGCCGCGACGCGGCGACTCGTGATTAAACAAGATACCGTTGCAGGCGAAAAGACCGTAGGCCTCGCGGTAATTGACCGTTTGCCAGAAGCTATAGACCTTGGCGCACCCATAAGGGCTGCGCGGATAAAACGGCGTTGCTTCCGTTTGCGGTGTCTGGACCACTTTGCCGTACATCTCGCTGCTGGAGGCCTGGTAAAACCGCGGCGGCTTCTTCATCATTCGGACCGCCTCCAGAAGTCTGAGCGTCCCCAGCGCATCGACGTTGACCGTGTAAATCGGCTGGTCAAAGCTGACGCGCACATGGCTCTGGGCCCCCAGGTTATACACCTCATCGGGCTGAATATCATTGAGAATAGTCGATAGGTTGCCGCCATCGGTCAAGTCTCCATAAATCAGCTTGAGAGGCGGCTTCTTGTGCGGGTCCTGGTAGAGATGATCGATGCGTTCGGTGCCGAATGTCGAACTTCGCCGCACGATGCCATACACTTCGTACCCTTTGCCCAGCAGCAGTTCCGCCAGATAGGAACCGTCCTGACCGGTGATGCCTGTAACAACTGCCTTCTTCATGCTAACCTTTCGATTTCTCCAACCATTTAACAAACTGCATCAATCCATCCTCCAGTTCGGTCTTCGGCTGATAGCCCAGGTCGCGCACTGCCCGGCTCACATCCGCATAGGTCTGCCGCACATCGCCCGGCTGTTCCGGCAGCCGATGGAGAATGGCCTTTTTGCCCAGCGCCTTTTCGATCGCGGCGATCAGCGCATCCAGCCGCACGGGCCGCGATTCGCCGAGATTATAAACGTTATATCCCCGGCACGTTCGCATCGACGCCGTCACTCCGTCAATGATATCGCTGATGAAGGTAAAATCCCGCCGCATCGAACCATCGCCGAATACCGGGATCGGCTTGCCCTGCCTGATCAGGTCCGCGAACTTGTGGATCGCAAGGTCGGGTCTCTGGCGCGGTCCATACACCGTAAAAAACCGCAGGCAGCTAATGTCCATCCCCCAGAGATGACTGTATGTATGACAGATCAGCTCGCCCGCTTTCTTGGTTGCCGCGTAAGGGCTGATCGGATAATCGACGTTGTCCTTTTCCGAAAACGGCACCTTCACGTTGTTGCCATAGACGCTCGAACTGGACGCAAATATAAATTTCTTAATGCCGTGACTCCGTGCCGCCTCGAGCATCGTCACCGTTCCGTTGATATTGACATCCATATAGCCGACTGGATCCTGGATGGAAGGCCGCACGCCTGCACGCGCCGCCAGGTGCACGATAATGTCAAATGTGTTTTCACCGCAAACGCGATTCACACAGTCGGCGTCTCGAATATCGCCTTCCACAAAACTGAACCGAGGCGATTTCTTCGCTTCAGCCAGGTTGTCTTCCTTGATCGCGCGGTCATAGAACGGATCGAAATTATCCAGCCCGACCACCTCACACCCCTGCGACAGAAGACGCTCACACAGATGAGAGCCGATGAATCCCGCGGCCCCTGTGACTAGAGCTTTCAAATGCTTCTCCTAATCCAGTGTCTTTGCTAAATCGCGAATGTAGCGTTTCATGAACTCGGCCATATCCTTGTCCTTCAGCGCGAATTCAAGATTGGTTCGGATGAACCCTTCCTTGCTGCCGATATCGCACCGGCGCCCGTTCAGCAGACAGCCGTACATCAGCCGCTTTTTTACCATCAGGCGCATCGCATCAGTGATCTGTATCTCGCCGCCCTTGCCGGGTTTGGTTTGCTCCAGGTACCCAAAGATATCCGGCGTAAAAATATAGCGGCTGGCGATCACCAGGTTCGAGGGCGCCTCTTCGACCGAGGGCTTTTCCACAAAATCGCGCACCCGGTAAAGCCCTTCTTCCTCCCTATTGCCGTCGATGACGCCGTAGCGGCTCACCTTGATTCGTTCCACCTCTTCCAGCAGGACCACGGGGTTGTGCACCTTCTCATAGCTCTCGAGCAATTGGCCGATCGCCGGCACGGGAGCGTCGATGACCGTATCGCCCAACAGCACGGCGAAGGGTTCGTTGTTGACATGATGCCGTGCGCAGTAGATGGCGTCTCCAAGCCCTTTCATCTCCTTTTGCCAGACAAAATGGATATCGGCCAGTTCGGAAATGCGGCGTATTTTGGCCAGGTCCTCCGTCATATTCTTGGATTCCAATTGCGCCTCCAACTGGAAACTGCGGTCAAAATGCTCTTCGATCGCCCGCTTGCCCTTGCCGATCACCATCAGGATATCTGTGATGCCGGCGGCCACCGCCTCCTCGACCACATACTGGATGACGGGCGTATCGACGATCGGCAGCATCTCTTTGGGCTGCGATTTGGTGGCCGGCAGAAAACGGGTTCCATAACCGGCGGCGGGAATAACGGCCTTACAGATCAAAGGAGGGTCCTTTCATTGGTGGACGGCTCGACAAGATGCGGCCGGATAAGCTTGATCTGCTGTTTGGAAAGCGCTTTCTTCAGTCGGCTCAGCATCCGGTCATCGGTGAAAATGCCCACGATCGCCCCGCCGGAACCGGTGAACGTAGAACTTGCCCCGACCGAGCGCGCCGTTTCAACCATCAGGATATTTTCCTGGCTGATCTTGTAGATCTTGCGGCGGCGGTCAAAGCTGGCGTTGAGCATCCGGGACATGGCCGGAACATCGTGCGCTTCCATGGCCGTCCTGAACCGGTCCGTCAGGTTGGCCCAGAACTTCATCGCATCGACCACCTGTTTTTCGCCGCGGTTGAACCGCCCGCGAATGTCATTGTGAAAGATCTCCGTCGGTTCACTGAAGTCGTCCCGGTACGCGACATACAATTTCGGCAGCAGCTTTGTATCAAGCGGTTCATAGAACCCGTAGCCCTGCTTTTCCATCAGGTCCCGGTTGAAGTCCATGTACACCATTCCTTCGTACACCTGGATCACGCGATCCTGCAGGCCGGCCGAGATGCCGAGTTCATCGCGTTCGGCTGAAAGGATCAAATTCGCCTGTATGGGCTTTGGAATGCTGACGCCGTAAAAGACCATCAGCGCCCGCAGGCATGCGGTGATGATCGCGCTGGAGCCGGCCAGCCCAACGCTGTGCGGGATATTGGATGCATAGCGAAGCGTGAAGTTCTTGTCATGGATCCGGATCTGGTTTTCACAGCAGTAATCGTAGAAACGCTTGACCGTCGCCTTCAGCAGCCGGATGCCGCCATAATACCCGTGCAGATTGACATCGCGCACCAGGCAGTTGATGCTTTCAAAGAAGGAACGGTCCTTCTCACAAGGCAGGATCTCCAGTTCGGGGCTTTCGTAGAGCGTAACTTCAACACAAAAATTGCTGAATGTCAGCGAGATCGTTTTTCCAAAATAGCCGTCCGAGGGATTGCCGATGAGGCCGATACGCGGATAGGCCCTGGTCCGGATGATCATCAGACGGTCCTCCTGCCAATGCTGAAATAATCGATGCCCTGTTTTTTCAGGAACGCCGGCGGATATAAATTGCGTCCATCGAAGATCACCGGCTTTTTAAGGGTCTTGGCGATTGCCTCGAAATCCGGCGTGCGAAATTCCGGCCAGTCCGTGAAGATCACCAGCGCATCGGCGCCGACGAGGGCCTCATAAGCGTTCTGGGCCTTCTTGATTTGCCCCTGCAATTGGCCGCAGTCCGCCTCCGGGTCGTAGGCAGCGATCGTCATGCCCGCATCCAGGAATTTTTTGATGCAGTACAGGGCCGGAGATTCGCGGGTGTCATCGGTCCTGGCCTTGAACGCAAGGCCCCAAACGGCTAAATGCACGCCGGATCGATCCGGGAAATAGTCCAGTATTTTGGCCGCGAAACGTTCGTGCTGGAGGTAGTTGGCCGCCTGCACGGATTGGGCGATACTCATGGGCACTCCCTTTTGCTGTCCCATATAGATCATCGCTCGCACGTCCTTGGGAAAACAGCTTCCGCCATAGCCGACGCCGGCGAACAAGAACGCATTGCCGATCCGGCTGTCGCATCCAATGCCCGCGCGCACCTGTTCGATATCCGCCTCGTATGCCTCACACAAGGCGCTGAGCTCATTCATAAATGAGATCCGCGTCGCCAGCATGGTGTTGGCGGCATACTTGGTCATTTCGGCGCTGGCCGGATCCATGAACAAAATGCGGCTGCTCTTTCGCATGAAAGGACCGTAGAGGAATTTGAGCAGTTCCATCACGGCCGGATTGCTTGTCCCGATGATCACGCGGTCGGGTTTGAGAAAATCCTCGACCGCCGAACCTTCCTTTAGAAACTCCGGGTTGCTCACATAATCGAACGGCACCTCGGTTTTCGACCGGATCAAGTCGCTCACGACCTGGTGCGTCCCCACCGGCACCGTGCTCTTGACCACGAGAATACGATACTCCTTCATCAGGCCGGCGATCTGTTCGGCAACGGACAGGACCGCCGAGATATCCGCCGAACCGTCGGCCGCGCTGGGTGTTCCCACGCCAATGAAGATCAGCAGCGCATTGTCAACGCCCTGCTTTAGATCGGCGGTGAAGGTCAGTCGGCCGGTGCGCACGTTCTTTTTGACGATCTCGCCTAAACCCGGTTCATAGATCGGGATGATTCCACGGTTTAAATCGTCGATCTTCTTCTGATCACAATCCACGCAGACGACATGATTGCCGCCGTCAGCAAGGCAGGCGGCAGTAACGAGCCCTACGTAGCCGACTCCAACAACAGACACCTTCATTTAGAAAACTCCTTTGCGGGTATTGTAAAAGCAGCCGATTGCCAAGTTAACTTACACTCCGTGCCGGTCGGTTGACAAAAATGCATACAAACCGACTAACAGTGTCGTCAAATGAAACCCAAAACTCCGTTCTAAAATGCAGAAATACTACAATCTAATCTTTTTATCGGCTATTTCTTAGGATCATATTAGACTTAGGCTTACAATCACACCGTAAAAAGAGTATCTCTTTTGTACGGGATTCTTGTGCATCCAGTTCAACAATCCTTTTTCAAACATCATCCACATAGGTGCAGTATGTGCGATCATTCTCCCACACCGTCAAAGAGGCTAGCTGCGCGCCGCTAAACTGCCCTCTCAGCTTGAGATAGGCGTACTTCACAATGTTTTCAACCGTAGGGTTCACCTTGAAATCCGGGATATCAGCATTGAGATTTTTATGATCTACAAAGTCGAGCATTCGAGTCTTCACAATGTTCTGAAAATCCGCAATCCAGCTCGCTTGCTCTGAAAGAGGTTGCGATGAATCCGATGGAGGTATCCGGACCGTCACTTCAAGGATGTAGTTGTGCCCGTGACCGGCCGGATTGGCGCATTTTCCGAAGACTTCAGCGTTTTTTTCGGCTGTAAACGCCTCGTTCCAAAGCTTGTGCATCGCGGAGAATTCGAACTTTTCGGTATACGTAAGCATTGGTTTACCCTTGACTTGTGAGTGTTCCTGCAGGTCGCAATCCAGGCTGATGCAGCGATAAGGGTTTAGCTCCAAACGCAGTTTTTTCAGTGTTTTTTGGTGTTTTTGCGCGAGGAAATCGCACAGAATACCCGCGGATTCGTGCAAAATACGTCTGAAATCAACCATTTTTAGCGTTTTCCGCATGTCGAGGGCTGCGGCAATCTCTCGGGCAAACAACGGCACAACCTGTTCGCGCACCGCCGCGTCGATCTGCGAGACATTGACAATGAAGCCTGTTTCTTGGTCGGGCCGGCCCCCAACTTCCACCCAGAGAGCCAGGTAAAAACTCAGGCCCTCGCCGGTGGGCTTGGAGGCATAGGTGTTGAAACCATCGGGCTGAGCCGGCAGAAACGGCGTTATGGAGAATCGAACCTGTCGGCAAAGCGTATGCATCGTGCGCTAGGATGTACTCCTGTGCATTAAGGTCAGGACCTCCGCCCTGCTGCGAGGGTCACGCTTAAAGATGCCGCGAAGGGCACTGGTGACCATCTCGGCGCCGGGCTTTTGGATGCCGCGCAGCGTCATGCAGCTATGCGAGGCCTCCAGTACGACCGCGACGCCCTGCGGTTTGAGACTGTCCATCAGGAACTCGGCGATCTGGGCCGTCAGCCGTTCCTGAAGTTGGAGCCGGTGGGCAAAGGAATCGACGATGCGGGCCAGCTTGCTGACGCCCAGCACTCGGCCATCGGGCAGGTAGGCAACATGGGCCTGGCCCGTAAAAGGCATTAAATGATGCTCGCAAATGCTCTTGAAGGGGATGTCGCGCAGGAGAACGATCTCGTCATACTTCTCGTGGAAGATGCTCTGGATGTGCTCGGCAGGGTCGGAGCGCATGCCCTCGAGGAGTTCGGCGTACATGCGGGCAACCCGCTGGGGCGTATTCTTGAGGCCCTCGCGGGCGGGGTCCTCGCCGATGGCGTGCAGAATCTCCAAAACGGCGCGTTCGATGCGGTCTAAATCGGGTTTTTCCATTGTTTTCGCCTGTATATGCTCAAAAGAACAATTATTACAAGCGATTCATTGTACAAGTTTTCGGACCTGAAAGCAAACCCGTAATAGGATTGTTTTGGGCCTTCATGATCGGCGCGTACCGGCGACAAACTACCCCGGTTTTCACTGGGTTCCGCCGGGCTATTCCTGTTTGACCGCTGCGCGGTCGCAACCACGGACACTCTGTTGTTTTTCTTTTCCTGAGTTCTTGGGTTCCCCGGTTCTTGGGTTCTTAATGCTTGGCCGATTGCGGATCGATTTGACAATGGACCAAACTCCGACTACCGAACACGGTTAATTTCTCCCAGAGACAAAAAGGCCCGGCCGTTGGGTTGCGGCCGGGCTGCCTTGGAGATCAAAAATGCTCTTCTTCAGCATTTTTTCATTTAGAAGGTCCATTCCACATTCACGCGGGCAAAATACGCGTCATCGCCGGAAGGCGAATCGTAGTAATCGCCTGGGATAAAGTAATCGAGCATGAAATGCGTCCTAAAGTTCTTGCAGCAGCTATACGTCGCAATGCCGCTGAGCATCTGGCCGCGGAAGTTGCTGTCGTCCGATACGCCCAAGGCGCCGAACGGCCCCAGCACGGCGTCGCCGAACGTATTCTCGTCGGCCCACAGCAGGTTGTAATCTGTCGCGATCGTCCAGACCTCGCACGGCTTGAAGCTGTGGCCGAATCCCACCCGATGCAAATTCGTCACTTCGCCAAGATTCCCTTCAAACGTCCAAATATAAGATTGCAGGTCGCCGCCGCGCTGATACTGCGGCCAGTCGCCCCAGAGCGTATCAAATTTCTCGTCTGCGCTGCTTTCCGGGTCATCGCCGGAGAGATACTCATAGCCCACGTGCACTTCGTTCTTCAGCCTGTCATTAAACGAATACATCAGCTTGTCATTGGTGCCCAGGCCCTGCAGCGTGCGGCCGTTGCGGTCGCCAAACTGTTTGGCGCCTTCGATGCTGTACGACCAATGATCCGTGATCGGTCCGGCCAAACGTCCGCCGATCGTATGAATGTCAGCGTCCTGTCCGCCGGGGCTGTAATGTTCTGCCCAGTCAGACGGTTCCTCGTTCTTATAGATGTAGTACAATTCCTGCTGCTGCTTGGCGTCGGTGATATTGGTCAGATAGAAGATAAATCCGCGTTCATCGCCCTTCTGTGTCAGGTGCCGGCGGTCCTGCACCGCGTGATGATTGAAGGGCTCGATGTACTCTTCTTCATCATCGTACTGCTGGATGTAGATCAAGTCCAGCTTGGTCGTATCCGAGATCCCATACGTGCCGCGGACCGCGTCAAAGAAGATGGTGCGGCTGCCGTCGCCGGGCGTGCCGTCCAATACCAGCCAGCCCGTGCCCAGGATGATCTCCTGCCGTCCGACCATCAACGTCAGCGGCATATCGAATA
Source organism: Planctomycetaceae bacterium (assembly GCA_021372945.1). Lineage (GTDB taxonomy): Bacteria > Planctomycetota > Phycisphaerae > Sedimentisphaerales > Anaerohalosphaeraceae > 4572-13. Next base: position 39,668 of record JAJFTK010000139.1, read on the forward strand.
CATTTCGAATCTGCACATTGAAAATGTCGAAGATCCCCTCATCGAAATCATAGTTCCTTTCAGCAAAGAAAGGATATGGCGTAAAATCGTCGTCCGGGTCACAGTGTCCCCAGAACTCCCACGTCAGACGCGTATTGAAATCGACATCTTCGCTGAGCTTTGATTTGGTTGACCATCGAGTTCGGTAACGCTGCCAATGATAATCATTCAATTCTCGGCCGGAAGCGTCACCCCACTCCTCATTCATGCCAAACAGATTGGCCGCGTACACTTCGCGCAGCCGAACATCGAGCCCCATCTCCAGCCAATCGGTCGGATTATGAAACCCTTTCATAAAATCGTTATCAAACGTGTGCCAATGCGCCGGTGCGGGCTGCACGTAGGCCTCGGTCCGTACCTGCTGCGTGGTATCCTTTGTCTTGATCTGCGTCACTTCGCCCGGGACCGGTTGCACGGGGGCAGGGGCTGTTGCCGGCGTCGGCGGCGTTCCATTCGTTGTTTCGCCGGCCGCAAACGCCGCGCCCGCAACCAATACAAACACTGCCGCTGCCATCATCATTCGTAGTTTCATACTGTCTTCTCCTGTGTTCGAATCAATTCTTTTACCCGGCTTTTACCGGTTTCGCTTTTCCATGCGAAGAGACAGGCGTCCGGCCCGCTCCCTGAAAACATCGGTCCAGATGCTCCTGCGAAGGAGCCTTCGTGATCAAACTGACCACCACGCCCGTAATGATCGAGATGGGCAGTGCGATGATCAGCGGGTCCACCACCGACCAGTTGGGCTTATCCAGCAGCAGCGAATATTTCTCAAATAGCTCATAGCACAGGCCGATCGCCCGCGCCTCCTTATCCTTGAAGAACAGCATCCAGGCGGCCGACACCGCGAATCCCGCGATCAGCGAGGCGATCGCACCGGCCTTGGTCATCCGCCGCCAGAACAGCCCGCCCACGAACGCCGGCAGGAACGCCGCGGCACACATGCCAAAAAAGATGGCCGTCGCCCGCGCGATAATGTAACCGCCGCGATTGAAATAGCTGAACAGCACGGCGATCAGGATGCCCAGGATGATGCCGCTCTTGATCACGATCAGGCCCTTGCCCGCTCTGCCCGGGATCTGCTCGTAAATATCGCGCCCAATGCTGGTGCCCACCGCGTGAAGCTGGCTCGACAGCGTGCTCATCGCCGCCGACAGCAGCGTCAGCAGAAACACCAGCCCGAACCACTTCGGCATGGCACTGGTGATAAATTTCGGAATGATAGCGTCCGAGTTGAACATCCAATCCCCCGACGGCAGCTTCACCAGCGACCGCAAGAACGAGATCGCATGCGGCTTGACGATGACGCTTCCGTCGGCCTGCTGGGTCACCTCCGCCGCGGGCATCAGCTTGGAGAACGGCGTGACCTTGCCGTCCTTCTCCACATCATAGCCGTTCATGACCAAGTCCGTATCGGCAACCTCGTCGCCGTTCGTATCCAGGTGGATCAGCTTGCACGGGATCTTCACCACGATGTCCCGTTCCTGTTTCACGATCACGTTGGCCCGTTCGGTGATATTGACGATCCGTCCGGCAATCGTCTCATTCTTAAAGAAGTACACGTTCGTCAGCGCCCCGACCGCGAACGCCACGCCCGTCATGCACAAAATAAATATGCCGCCGCTCAGCACCGCGCGGTTCAATTCGCGCTTGCTCTTGACCGTCATGAACCGCACGGCCAACTGCGGCTGCGCCAACACGCCGATCCCCACGCCCAGCACCAGCGTCGAGATCACCACCCACCAAAGCTCGTACTCCGGCGCCCCCCAGCCGAATTTGGGCATCTCCATAAACCCCTGGAACCCGATCTTGCCGAACAGCGAAGGCAGCTTGTTGAGTTCCGCAAGCTGCTCGTGCGCCGCCGCAACCCCGCCCAGGCTGTTATACGTAAACACCAGCAGCACCAACATCCCAAAAAACATGATGCCCGCCTGCAGCGCATCGGTGTACATCACGCCCTTGAGCCCGCCCATGATGACGTAGGCCGTTGTGATGATGCTGAACAGAAGCAGCGCCGAATTATAATTGATCCCGAACTTCTCAGTGATGAACTCTGTGCCGCCGATCAGCACTGCCGCCGCGTAGATCGGCATGAAGCTGAAGATGATCAGCCCCACGAAGACCTGGATGAACTTGCTCTGGAAGCGCCGGCCAAGCAGTTCCGGAAATGTATGCGCATCCAGGATGTGCCCCATCCGCCGCGTCGGTCCGCCCAAAAACACGAACGCGATAAAGATGCCCACGAAGATGTTGCACACGGTCAGCCACAAGAGGCTCATGCCGAACATCGCCGCCACGCCGCCAAAGCCTACGATCGCGCTGGTGGAGATGAACGTCGAGCCGTAGCTCATCGCCATCACGAAGGGATGCACCTTTCTTCCGGCGATCAAAAAATCCGTCTGCGTCTTCGTCCGCAGATACCCCAGAATCCCCAGGAACATGATCGCAAACAGGTAAACAAGAACGACGAGTATCTCGAATAGTTGAACTTGTGCAAGCATATTGCCTCCTTATAAGGCATGGCCTCTTACGTGCAGTTTATAATTCCTCTTCGACCTTCTTTTCCTCTGCCGCCCACTTTAGATCCGTCGCCTGGACGCTGTCGTCGCCCCGGTTCCAATTGATAATCCCATACAGAACGCACAGGACCGTGCTTGCGATGCAGAGTAAATACGCGGCTAATACCCCTTTATCCTCGATACCCAGCATACCCAGTTCCTTTCCCTCAAAAACACTGCATTCTTGTAAATGTTTCTGCGTACAGTAACGTCCAAAGCGATAATTACAAGCCAAATGTCGCTATTTTGCAGGGTTTTTCGGCCATTTGTTGTGAAAAAGGTAAATTATTTTCACAATAAACACAAGGATAATCACGCCAGAAACCAAAAATAACACGACCTCACATGTCCTTCATTCCCAGCGGCCGGCGTGAGCGCCCCGATGATTTGTTTTAGGCAGCACGGTCAAGCTGTGCTTGGCTGTGTGTATTAAGAGTGGCACGGGCATCCTGCCCGTATTTATTCATTATTCCTTATTCACTGCCGCATTATTCATTTAAAAGCCGAATTGCATTATCGCAAAAGAAAGCATTCAGTGTTTTGGCGGGCACATCAAGCTTTTTATAGGACTCGACCGTCGCCGACTGGTCTGTCCATGGCGAATCGGTGCCGAAAAGCAGGTATTCTTTGGGGTGTGTGTTCATAAACCGCTCCACTCGCTCGGGGCCCATGAACTCCATCGACCAGGACGTCTCCATATAAATAGGATGGCCGATCAGCAGCTTCTCGACCTGGTCCCACTGCTCCCAGCCGCCAAAATGCGTCGTGATCAGCCGCAGGTCGCCAAACCGCTCCAGCACGTTGCGAATCTGCTGGGGCGAGGCCTTCTCTGCCCGCTCGAACGCGATGTCAAAACCCGTATGCACGGTCAGCAGCAGCTGCGTCCGGCAAACCGCCTCATAGAACGCATCCAAATCGGGGTTATCAATATTGAAATCCTGGTAGTATGGGTGCAGCTTGATGCCCTTGAAGCCCGCCTCCGCAATCCGATAGACCTGCTCGATGGCCTGTGGGTCCGCCGGATGCACCGACGGCAGCGGCTCGATCCGCGCCGACCGGATTTGTCTGGACCACTTGAAGATCGGCTCAAACTGTGTCGGCTTGGTGGCGATACTGCACAGCACGCTCTTTTCGATGCCCGCCCGATCCATCGACGCGATCAGCGACGATAAACGCCCGTCCAGAAACGCCTTAGCGCCAGGGCAGCCCGCCTGCAAATGCGCCATCGCCTTGTCCGCGATCGCATCCGCAAACGCATGCGTGTGAAAATCTATTATTTTCATAATAATCAGACGACAGACTTCAGAAGACAGAAGTCAGAGTTAGACTAAATAATCATCAACAATCATCAATAATCAATTAAAAAAGGCCCGGTTTCCGTTCCGAGCCTTTGTATTTTCGCTAACCCTTTAGCCTTTACTGAACCGGCCTGACCTCCGTCGCTTCCAATCCTTTTTTGCCTTGTGCCGGCGTGAATTCGACCTTTTGGCCGTCCTGCAGGGTTCGGAAACCCTTGCTCACGATGTTCGAGTGATGCACGAACAGATCGTCGCCGCCGCCGTCAGGAACAATAAACCCAAACCCCTTTTTCTCATTGAACCACTTGACCGTACCGCTCGCCATAACACTACTCCTGAGTCATAAGACCCAAATATTCGGCCCTCTATCTTCTGCAAGGCCGTCCTGAGGGCTAAAAAACGGCCTTCTGACACACTTTTATCTTAAATTAACCCAACTCAACTTGTCAACATCTTTTTTTACATTTTGTAAAAACATGCTCGGAGCCGCGACAGTTATGGAGCGGGCTTTGCAACTCTCCCCCTGCAAGGGGAAAGGGGTTTAGGTGCCCCAATTAGATTAGATGGCAGAAAGAAAACATGGTGCAGTATGACGAATATGCGAGGACATCACAGCTTAATTGCGTCCAGGAAAGTACTCCAGATAGTTCGGCGTTATAGTAGCGAATCGCCAGAGAACTAGGTCGACCACGGCCACATTATCGCCCACGCAGTTAGATATGTATTGACATAGATCATTCGGGCAGCTGAAATTCGCTCTCTTAGCAATTCTCGAAAGGTGCCGGTCTGCTTTTGCGGTGTTAATGCCTATATTCTTAGCCAAGTGCTGCGAGGTAGCAGGCCCCATGAACGGTAACGTTCTGATATACTCCACCCCACCTACTTCAATCTTCTTGCGTAATGTTTCAAAGCCCTCGAGCAGAATTCTATCAGTCAGTTTAAGAATAGCAGTTATCTTCCTGCGGTTGCCGAATACTTTTAATGCTCTTTTCTCGCACTTCGAATTACTTGATCTGATGAGTGCAGCACTTTCCCAATTTAGAAATGCGTCAGATATTTTCGAAAAAATTCTTCTGATAACACGCTCACTCATTCCAGCAGACAAAATCACCCATGCCGCTTCACGAATGAACTCTCGTTCGCTAATTTTGCCGAAGCTCAGGCTCTCTTGCCAATCAATTTCACCAGCAAACCCATCATCGATAAGTTTCCGCTTCACATCAACGTAAGCAGTGGCTAACTCATTCATTACATTCTTTTCCTTTGTCGCCCCAAAAAGTACATAGAAACTGTATTCCATATCGGACAGATAACGAACCTTTCATTAGCCAAATAGGGCAATGTGGATAGCGATCAAGCAACTTGCTGACTTCCACCTTTCTTTTGTATCTTGCTTTCAAAGAATTGAACTTCTTTGTTGGAATATGGACAATGCAATCATGAACATTCCAATAAGCCTCATGCAAGTCTTCCTTTGCGTCTTCCGCCCATGAGTCGTTCGCACTATCATGATGCCGCCGATACAATTCCAGGACCTGCGTTAATTTATTAACAGCTTCCTTGTGCATGGTTGATCGCTCTTTGTAATCGACCTTGAAGACGCCAATTGACAAAGCAAGCAGAGTTACTGAACAGCCGCTCTGAATGGGTTGAACCAGCGGAAACAGATCCGCGAACCCGAATGCTGCAAATGTCTCTTTAGACACAAAGCTGGCACCAGTTAGCAAAACCGAAACTACCAATAACATCAAATCTAGCGTGAGCCCTTTTGCATGATAGTTATCACGGAGAGTTGCATGCATGTCGATTTCTTGACGAATCACGCCAAATTGCCTGCTCAATTCACAATCGCAGATACTGGTCATTTATTAACCCTCGAACACTTTCTTCCACTGATCTAGTGTGTACAATCCATTCAACCTTCGCGAAATTGAACCATACCCATCAGCTACTACTTTCCTTTGCACACTATTTTCGGCACCCAAATATGAATCTACTATTCTTGACTGATTTGTAATATCTTTAATTGAGGCCAGAATTCTGGGGCCAGCATTCTCAAAATAATGTTGTAACATAGCCTTGCCCGTACATGGTCCCTTATAATCCTTAAACACTTCGATTGCTAGACTCTCTGTATGGTAACCGCTGGTTTGTTTCTGCTCAGGCAAGTTCGCTATGATTGCTTTTGCAAGTTTAATCGTAGGGATTACCATGTTCTGGAGTTTACTATTCATTCTAGTTAGTGCTGTCCGAAATGTACCAGGAGTTGTTTCATTCCATCCGCCTCCAGGTTTGTTGATGAAGACTTTTTCCCCGCTTCTTATCGCTGGCAATACTTGAATCTGCGTTCCGTCGTGGTAATTAACAGTTATAGCCAAACGCCCCTTTTCCACGGATGCTACTTTGTCAGCTGTTAATTTATCCTCTAGATATCGATGCAGGATCCTCAAAATTTGTTCAGGATTTTTTTTGAGCCATTTTTCTTTATTAACAATCGCCAAAACATCAATATCGCTAAGTCCGTCGACATACGTGTGTTTTGCAACTGATCCACCAAATAGGAATCCCTCCAATTGGACTTCCTTGCCGACGATTTCTTGAATATCTTCGAGCTGCTGTTGGGTTTTCCTTACATCACGACTGTTTACGTCAGCCAACAGTTCTTGCAGGAACTGATTAACTTCGCTATTTAGCTCTCGCTCAGCATCATCTTCTTGGGTTTGCCGCAATAAATCATCAACGCCTCGAGGTTTACTCGGGAAAAAACCGCCGCCGCCGCTACCCATTATTCAACTCCTTTAAGTCTGTTGATTCGTGTCTTTAGTACGTCGTACGCTCGGGCGAAACATTCGCAATTAGGGCCAAACATTCTAAAATCATTCGCTTTGTTAAGTACGAATCTTTTCAGCGTTGTCATTTGCTGCTGTAGTGAAATGATATTATCATGAATTCTACGCGATAATGCATGATAGGCTATTGCTTCTAGGCCCAATCTAGGTTCTAAAATGCTGTATGCATTGTGATAGATAGCTAAACCATCTCTGTATGCATATCGCAACCATGAAATCCCATCGAAAATCTCTGCACCCACAAAAAAGTACAATGGCGTTACAGTGGGATCTAGCCCCCCGTAGATGTGTATGGGAATGTCTAACCCTTCAGAATCCATTGCAGCTCGGATCCTTGCTATCATAAGCAATCTGTCCAAAAGATCCTCACCTAATTCCTTTTCCGTCATTCCGATAATCTTAAAATTCCGCATTTTGGTTAGGTGAATTATGATTTGACCAACGTCAAGATTGTTGTTACCGCCCTTTATTATAAAATTCGACGCGAACTTTGGATACCGATTGAACAATTCTTGCGCAGCCAAGACTTGCTCCAAAACAGGTTCATTCCTAGTTTCCCAATCGAAGTTTGATATAACTATGGGCAAATTATCCGGAAAAGAATCTAATACCGCTATGTAATCTTGTTTCCTGAATCTTTCAGGCTTGTAGGGCCAACAGTTGACTTCAGTGCTGTCATATCCTTGAGATAGTTCATATCCGCCACTATCAATGAACACAATTTCCTTGTTATGAAAATATTTAACTGGAGCGCGTAGATTGCCATGAAAGATATCGTACGCACTGATTAGAATGGTGTTTTTTATTGAATTACCTGCGAAATCATCGTAAATTTGCGATATTTCGGATATTTTCCTGCCGTTAATTCTTTTGAAAGCAAAGCCTTTGCTCGAGAATGAGGGTACTAACAAAGGCATTTCAACTCTAAAATCATTGTTGTGATGCTTAAAATGACTCACTCTTGCTAACATTGCAGAGCCTCCAAATCCCTGCATGACAAACATAGACCACATGGTTGCACTTTGCCGTACTCGCAACTGTAAGTAATCTCCAGAGGCAATCTGTTTGTTTTGCAGTAATCATATATTTCTTTTTTTGTCCAAGCCAAAAAGGGAGCTGCTACTTGAACAGACCCTTTTGTGTATAAATCAAACAATCTTTGTATTTGCTCAATAAAATTCACGGTACAGTCCGAATAGCTCGTACCACCATGTATTCCTATCGCGATCATATTGCTTTCCGGACACTCCATCAATGCTGTCATAAGCAAGAAAGCGTTTCTGCCAATAATGTAGTCTTTCTTCTCACCTTTGAGACCCTTGAGAGTTATTACATTAAGAGCAATATCGAAATGATCGGTTATTTGCTTGACCGCCCTCAATTCTTGTGTCGCCGCAAGTTGACCATAGTTGATGTGCACTGCTCGTGTGGCAAAACCGTGATTGACATAGTAATACAGACAGGCAGTTGAATCAATCCCTCCACTTAGTAATAAGCTAACTTCTTTAGCCTTCAAATGCAATTCTCCCTCTACGGCATTTACAGAACCCCAATCATCCCTGTGTCCCAATCCCTGGAAAGCAGTTTATCCATATCCTTTAATTGGCAATTATAGGTTTTCTCATCAACAAGTCAATTGCCTGCCGAAAAATTCCGGAGCACGACAAGACCGAAGCAATCTTAACATAGGACGGATAGGACCCGCCGACGCCGAGGCTATGGCCGGCAGGCATATAGGACTCATAGGACATATACATACGGGGATTCATGTTCGGTCTTTGGCCTTTTCTGCTCTTCCGTTCTGCTGCCGCTGGTTTAATCGTGCCTGCGCCATGCGTTCGCTGAGGCCGCCTGTTTTGACAAACTCTTTTTCAAGATGCCGCAACTGCTTATCAATCAGATAATTGGCCTGGTTTATCAAGCAGAGCATCACATTGGCGGACGTTTCCGGCGAGCGGGTTTCGATATAGGATTTATAAGATTCATAGGACTCATCTTTGGTCATTCCAATCCTTCTGACGGCGCGGGCAGCCTTGCTGTCCTTGTCCCATAAGGGGAGATCGCGATGGAAAAGAAAATCCTTATAATCGCTCAGAAGTTCTTCAAGGCTTGCGCGGGCGACGCCTGTAAGTTTAATCTCGGTTTTCTTCGATGTGCCGGAGGCGGATGATGCTTCGACGATGTTCTGCTTGCCGGAACGCGCCGCCTGCACCATCTGGTCAAACGTGCGATCCCGCCGGGAGAAAAATCGTTCGCAGAACCGAACCGTGGCCTTGTAGATGATCTCCGTCTTGCGATACGACAGCAGCTTGCGATATCCCCATGCGGCAAAATGAACCCCTCTGCCGGACCATCAGCGATCATAATCGGAGCCTCCACGGTTCACAGACCCATTTTGGGGATAAGACTAGTAGGACGAATAAGACCTATAGGTCCTATGTGTCCCATGCGTCCTATTCAAATCCCTGGAAAGCAGTGTACCCATATCCTTTAATTTAGAATTATAGTTTTTCAACCCCAAAAGTCAACCCTATGAAGAAATTGTAAATTGTAGATTGCAGATTGTTTAATCCACCTGCTGCGAGCGGAGCTGCTTAATTGCGCTCCGGCGTTTCTTCGCCTCAAGGCGTTTTTCGACGGCGGATTTGGGAATGCGGGTTTTTTTGCGGGGTTTGGGGGGCTTGAGCGTCTGCCTCAGCAGATCGGCCATGAGATTGGCGGCCTCGACGCGGTTGGCATGCTGGGAGCGATGCTCCTGCGATGAGATGGTGAGGACGCCCAACTTGTCGATGCGATTCTTGAGGACTTTCAGCAGCCGCTGCTTCTGCTCATCGGACAACGCCGGACAGGCGGGGATGTCGAGCGAGAGGCTCACGCGGGTGTTGAGCTTGTTGACATTCTGCCCGCCGGGACCGCCGCTTCGCGAAAAAGCCAGCCGCAGACAATTGGCAGGGATTACAAGAGCAGGATTGACAACGATGTCCTCCATAGGGAAGAGAAATCCTAAATCCTAAATTCTAAACGCTAAACAAATTCAAATATCAAAAAAATAATGTTCAAAACAAAACTTCACAAGCGAGACGCCCGTGCCACGTTAGACGACCGCGCGGTAGCCTTTGCCGTGAATGGTCTTGATGACGTAGCGGGCCTTGTCCAGCTTTTTGCGAAGCGTCGCGACATGCACATCGACCACGCGTTCGTTCTGCGTCTGGTCGCCCGGCACGAGCAGTTGCCGCAGTTCCTCGCGCGACAGCACCGCCCCGGCCGCCTCGATCAGCGAGGTCAAGATCGTAAACTCCGCCGGCGTCAGATCCAGCGGCACGCCCTCAAGGAATACCTGGCGGCCCTCGGGAAACACGCGGATCGGTCCGGCTTGCAGCGTCTGGCGCACGGTCCTGGGTTCCGGGTACGCCCGCCGGAGCACCGCCTCCATTCGCGCCAGCAGCACCTTCGTGCTGAACGGCTTGGTGATGTAGTCATCGGCCCCGACGCTGAGGCCCACGATGATGTCGGTCTCCGAGTCCTTGGCCGTGAGCAGAACGATCGGGATGTGCGATGTCTCGGCGTCGTTCTTGAGCTTGGTCGTCAGCTTGATGCCGGACGTATCGCCCAGGATGATATCCAGCAGGATCAGTTCGGGCTTTTCGGCAGCGATCGCGGCGAGCGCCTCCTGGCCGCTGGCGGCAGTCCGCACAACATACCCCTCCTGCTTGAGAGCCATGCTCAGCAGCTCCAGCAGATCCGTCTGGTCATCCACGATGAGTACTTTTGCGTTCATAGCTGGATTGTATATCCAAACCGCGGCAAGACAATCAAATTCCTCACACTTTCTTCACAATCGCTTAATAATTACTTCACTTTAGCCGCCGCCGCGGGTTTGGCCTTCTCTTGCTTGCTGACGGCCTTGGCCTCCGTCTTGGGCAGCCGGAAGAAGAACGCACAGCCGCACTTGGGCTCGGTCTCCAGCCAGATGTGCCCGCCGTGCAGGTTGATGATCTCGCGGGCGATCGTCAGGCCAAGCCCGGTGCCGTGGTCGCCGGGACCCTTGAGGATGCGGGCCTGCACGAAGCGGTCAAAGACCTTGTTGGCCTCCTTGTGGGTCATGCCCGGGCCGTTGTCTCGCACGCAGATATCGAAGAACTCGCCATGCAGATAGTCCGTCAGAGTCACATAGATCGAGCCCCTGAGCGGGATGAACTTGATCGCGTTGCCGATGATGTTCTCGAGCACCTTGTTGATTTTGTCCTGATCGACGTCGGCATAGACGGGCTTTTGCGGCAGGTTCAGCGTAAGCGAGATCTTCTTGGCGCCTGCCAGCGGCCGCATGCTGCTGACGCTTTCTTTGATCAGCCCTTGCATGAACGTGATCTTGCGGCTGATCTTGGCCGCTTGTGCGTCCAGTTCGGAGATCTCGGAAAAGTCCGCGATGATGCGTTTGAGCCGCTCGACGCTTTGCTGGGCCATCTCCAGGTTCTCGCGCAGCTTGGGCGCGATCGGCCCGGTAACGCCCGCCAGCGCATTGGAGATAATGTTCTTAAAGATGCACAGCGGCGTTCGCAGCTCATGGGTCACGGTGCTGACGAATTCGCTCTTGAGCTTATCGTGTTCGACCGCCTTCTGGTGGGCCTGGATCAATTGCAATTCGGCGTTTTTGGCGCTGGTGATGTCACGCGCATAAAGGTTCACAGCTTCGTTCCGGCTCACCGGCGCAAAGACGGCCGAGAAATACGTTTCCTTGCAGGAGATCTCGGTCGATTGCACCAGGCCGCTCTGTACGACGTGACGCACATTCTCCAGGACGTCCTCAGGCGCCTGCTGACCGATGTCGCGCTGCCAGATGTCCAGCAGCGTCTTGCCGGCCGGATTGGCGTAAAGGATCAGCCCATCGGCGCGGATCCGCAGAACCGGATTGGGGTCCTCGCTGGGGAAAAGGGCCAGGAACTGGGCCTTTCGCTCGGCCTCCTTCAAGGCGGTAATATCGATCATCAGGCCGTCCCAGAGCACCTGGCCGTCCTGGAGCCGTTCCGGGTGGGCCATGGTCTGCATCCACATCCATTTTTCATTTTTCAGTACGCCGCCCTGCCACGTCAAGGGCTGCAGGGTGGCGGCGGATTCGGCGATGAGGCGGTAGAGCCTGGCCAGATCATCCGGCACAAAACTCTTGAGCAGCAGATCACTGTCCTGGCAGACCTGGTCGGGCTCTGTCTCGAACAGCTTGCGGCAGGAGGAACTGACGAATGTAAACCGCAGCGTTCCATCGAGCTGAAGCAGGAATTGGAACACCAGTCCGGGCACGTTGGCCACCATCTTTTCGTAGCGCCGATTCGCCTCCTGCAGCGCCGATTCCATTTCCTTTTGTTCCGTGATGTCTTCCAGGAACCCTTCCGCCGCCGGACAATGCGCGTCCGGGTCGTTTTGGCGCGAAAATACGCCCATTCGCAGCCAGCGGCTTCGCATATCCTTTCGCCGGATCCTGAATTCGGTCGTGGATACCAATCGATGCTCTCGAACGCCCGTCAGAAAATCCTGCGCAATCGGGAGGTCATCCGGAACGATGATCGATTTCCAAAGGCCCGCGTCCGCCTGGAAATCACCCGCTCGGTATCCGGTGATCGAGTAGGACCCTGCACCCAGAACGATCCTGGGCGGGGAATTTTGGGGAAAGCTGATGCGCCAGGTAAAACTTTTTTGTGCCATGCGGCGCTGATATTCTCCGGCCGCCAGTTGAAGGATCCGCCGGATCTCGTCACACGCACACGGTTTTTGCAGATAGTGGAACACCTGGCCTTCGTTGATCGCGACGATCGGCAGATTGGCGTCATGTCCGCCGGTGAGGAGCACGCAGACCGTTTCCGGGCAAAACAGGTGCAGCTTGCGGATCAGGGCCAAGCCGTCCATTTCGGGCATATACATGTCGCAAAGGGTCACAGCAAAAGGCTCGTTGCCGGAGGTAATCCGCTTCAGCGCCGCCGTCGGACTGTTCTCGGTCCTGCACTCATACTCGGTTGAAAGCTGTCTACGCAATGAGTCCAGCGTGGAAACATCGTCATCCACGATCAAGATGGCCGGTTGCGTGTTCTTAGGCATAGCAGAGGTCCTCTTTGAGAACGGACAAATGGTCCGTTTGCCATTGACAAAACTGCTGATTGAGCCCGTACCTCTCCAGATACGCTTCCAGAACGCCGAACGTGCAGCCGTCCGAGCGGCTGCTGCAAAGCCGGTGATCAATGCAGTCGGCGATGTAAACGGTATCGGCAAGACAAAGCGGGCGTTTCGTCGGGGCATTCTCCTCCGCCAGCAGCCAGGGCACGTGGTGAAACGCGGCGGCCTCAATGATATCGGCCGGCATGGACCAGAGGCTGAGCAGCGACGCGCCCAATTCGGCATGCGTGAATCCGCAGATCTGTTTCTCGGCGGCGATCAGTTCAATGTGGTCGCGCCTGGACTTTACAAGCGATTGTTCAAATCGCTCCGTGAATTCGGCAATCATGATGATCTTGCCGGTGTCGTGCAGAATGCCGGCGATCGAGGCCTGTTCCAGGAGGCCTGCCGGCATGCTCAGGTCCGCACAGATCCGCTTGGCCAGGCAGCCGACCCGCATGCAATGACTTTCCAGCGCGGAGGCCCCGAATCGGGCGGCCAACGCCGGATCGATCTGGCTGAAGATCCCTTGCCGCAGGATCAGGGCCTCGATCGTGCGCATGCCTAAATAAACGACCGCCTGGACGGGGTTGTGCACTTTACCGGGTTTTCCATAATAGGCGGAATTGGCCAATTGCATCAATCGCGCCGACATGCCGATGTCCTCGGAGATCAGCCGGCTCAATCCGCGGCAACTGGCCGTCGGCAGCACAAGATAATCCATGACGCGCCGATAGGTTTTGGGCAAGGACGGCAGCGCCTGGAGCCGCGGCAGGATCGAGGACAGTTCCGATTGGCTCAGGTGCCGTTTGAGCCGCAGCGCCCGTTCGATCAGCTCTCGCAGGATCTCGGGGCGGCAAGGCTTGGCGATCATCTGGTGCGACAGCCGCAATGCCGCGTGATGAAGGGGATGGTCGATCATGCCGGTCAAAACAAACCGGATCGTGCCTGGGCTGCTCGTTCGAAATTGTTCCAGGACCTGTACGCCATTCAATTGCGGCATTTGAAGATCGCACACGACGAGGTCATAGCCGCTCGTCGTTTTCGCAAGATCCAGCGCAGCCTTGCCCGACAGACAGGCATCGATCTGCTTGATCGCGCTGATGGATGAAAGCATCCGCTTTAGACCTTCCAGAATATGCGGGTCGTCATCGATTAGCAGGATGCGCATGTCTTTACCTCCTCCTGTGTATTGGGCGTAAACGGCAGAAAGATATAGAACGTGGTCCCTTGTCCCGGTTGGGTTTCAAAGGTCAGGCTTCCATGATGATGATCGACGACGGTCTGATGGGCCATGTGGAGGCCCTGGCCGGTTCCGCGTCGATCCGGATGGCTGCGCTTGGTCGTGAAAAATCGCTCAAACATACGATGCTGAATCTCCTTTGGGATCCCGGTTCCGTCATCCTGGATGAAGATGCGCAGGCCGCCGGATTGAGCCTGCGTGCCGACGCGGATACGCCCGCGCTGGTAATTTCCGCGCTCGATCTTTTCGGCAATGCTGTGAGCTGCATTGACCAGCAGGTTGAGCAGGACCCGATTCATTTCATCGATCGAACAGGTGATCTCGGGCAGGCTCGGGTCGAGCTGTGTTTCCACATCGCAAATGTACTTCAGTTCGTTGTGCAGCAGCGTCAGCGCGCTGGTTACGGCGCGATTGATGTCGGCCGGCGCCTGCCGCCGGTCCTCCAGATGGGAAAAGTCACGCATGGCCCAGACCAGCTTGGTAAGCCGTTCGATTCCCTCCAGGCTCTGACGAACGGCTTTTGGAAATTCATCTTCGAGAAAGCCCGACTTCAATTTCTCTCGAATTGCCGCCGCATCGTGCAGGAAGCTCTCAACCTGCGCCGGTCCGGGCTGGCGCTGCAATTGCTCGAGCCCTTCTGAAAATGCGTTCAATTGCTTGCTCAGGCTCTGCCAGGCATCCGAGAGGAACTGGAGGTTGTCGCCGATGAATTGCAGCGGCGTGTTGATCTCATGGGCGATGCCGGCCATCAAGCTGCCGAGATTTTGCAGCAGTTGGGTCCGCTGCATCTCCTCGCGCGCGTTTTTGATGCTGCTGATATCCTGGGCACAGCCGCACACGCCGGTCGTTTCAAATCCGTGTGTATCCTGGACCGCGTGAAGCGTATCGACTACGTAAACGATCTCTTTGGAAGGACAATAGAGGCGGTATTCCGCTTTTTCGGAGCAGCCGGTCAGAAGGACCTTGAGATAAAGCTGCTGCATTCGGACGCGGTCCTCCGGATGAAAACAGGTTATCCAATGTTTCTGCTGCGCCTGCAGTTCCTGGATCGATGTCCCGCACCAGCGGCACCAGGCGGCATTGGCGAACTCGCATGCGGGCTGCTCGCCGCGCAGCGATAAAATATATAATCCGATCTCGGCGTTCTGCGCCAATTGGTCGATGAGGCGCCAAGAGTCCTGCACAGGCATCGTTGTGACTGACATATGGATTCCGTTTTGAGTATGAGTTTGTATTTAATATCGTCCGTAAAAATGGACAAAATCAGCACGTTTCGGCACTGAAATGGAATTGATCAAAAAGGCCGCCGTGCCCGCGCATGGTCCTGTAATCGCCCACAGGCCGGCTCGAAAAAGCTGCTTTCTTCCGGATTAGGTTTGTGTTTTGATCGCGCCCGGCGGAGCTGCGCTTTTAACGTCCGATAACTGCACTGAATAGCTAAAAAAAGAACCGCCTGATTGCGCGGCGGCTTGGCTTTAACCGTCTGGAAGTTGGCTTGCGCTTATGCGATGGCCCGCCAGCTTTGGTGAAGTTCCTCCAGCAACGTAATGACATCACGAATCATTTGCGGGTCGCGCTTGGTGTTGGCTTCGGCCAAATGGTGCTGCATGAAATTGTACAAGGACCGCAGATTCTGGGCGATCTGGCCGCCATTTTCCATATCCAAGACTGTATTGAGTTCGATAATAATATCGAGTGCTTTGCGGATGTGAATGCCCTTGGCCGCGTAGTCCTTGCGCTGCAGTTCCTCCAAAGCCTGTTTGAGAAAGCGAATCGCACCTTCGTAAAGCATGACGATCAAGCGACCGCGGTTCTGTGTCAATACGGCTGTTTCCTGGTAAGCGCCGAATCCGTTCATAAGCTGATTCCTGGGACTGAACGTCTGATGAACAAGGGTGATTTCAGAAAGGCAGTTGCGCCGCTAGAGAGGCGCAACTGCCGGAACTATCAGTTATTTCAAGAACAACACCGATCCGCTTACCGCAACAGGCTTAACGCCATTTGCGGCATCGTGTTGGCTTGCGCCAGCATGCTCACGCCGGCCTGTGCCAATACCTGGTTACGGGTCAGAGCGGCCATTTCGGTCGCCACGTCAACGTCAGACACGCGGCTTTCGGACGCCATCATATTCTCCGACTGGATATTGAGCACTTGGTTGGTGCTCTCCAGGCGGTTCATCATATAGCCAAGGCTTGCACGGGCACTGTCCTTGCGTTCAATGGCCGCCGAGATCAGGCCAAGAGCGGTCCGGGCACTGGCGGCCGTCGTGATCGAGGCCGTGCCGCTGTCCACGCCCAACGCCGCGGATCGGACATCGACCGAGTTAACGGCGATAGAGGAACCGACACCAAAGTGAATGGTGTTGGTGCCGGTGGCGCTGTTCAGCATGTTGATGCTGTTGAACGTCGTCGTGTCCGCGATACGATCGATTTCCGCGATCATCTGGGCGAACTCGTTATTCATGATATTGCGCTGCTGCTCAGAATAAGAATCGGTCGATGCCTGCTCGGCCAATTCCTTCATGCGAACCAGGGCCTCATCGATCGTGCCCATGGCACCTTCCATCGTCTGCAGCATACTGATCGCGTCCATGGCGTTGCGGGAGCCCTGTTTGAGCACCGCAATGTCGGCCCGCATCAACTCGCGAACCGCCAATCCTGCCGCATCATCCTTGGCACTGTTGATGCGGAGACCGCTCGACAACCGTTCGATGGACTTGGCTAATGAATCATAGCTGTCCCCCAGGTGACGGGCGGCGTTCTCGGCCATAATGTTGTTCTTGATTACTAACATGTTCGTGACTCCTTAAAAAAGTTTTGGATGTTCCTATCAGGTTTTCTTAGGTTCCAGTCCGTTCCATACGCACTCACCCGATCCGGCAGGTGATGACAATCTCCATTATCGATGGCTCGACAGAGGTCTTAAGGCTGTTTTTAGACGCAAAATGCGGTTTTGAGATAAGGACCGATAGTCCTTTATTGGATGTTAGTGAAAGAGCTCAACAACGCGGAAAAAAAATTTCGACTTTTTACAAGAAGGTGAACCATGCAAAAGTCGGAGCAATTTGGACTGGCGAAGGGCCTGCGATGGATCATAGAACGTGACGTTTTGCCGCCTGTGCGATTGTCACTGCAAACGGTTCTTTTTTTATCGGGCAATACCAAAATACCGCCTGCACCAGGCGCGGATGCACGGGTCCAGAGCGGTTTCAGGCCGATTGCCAGAATAAGCATTGCGGAAAAAACAGAAGCATGAAGAAATGAAGAAACGCTAAGAGGCGATCTTTCGCCAGGCCTGGCCCAACTCGGAAAGCATATTGATGACTTTTTGAAGGATCTGCGGATCGTTTTTGATGTTGGCGTCCGCCAGGTATCGCCAGATAAAATTGTAGAGGGTGCGCAGGTTGTTGGCCACGGGCCCTCCCTCGTCCATGTTCAGGGACATATTCAATTCATGAATAATGTCCCTGCTTTTTGAGATGGCCTGGTTCTTTCCGGCCAGATCGGCCTGCCGGATGCACTGCTGCGCTTTGTGCAAATACGAGATTGCCCCATCGTATAACATCACGACAAGGCGTCCTTTGGTTTGGGTCGTGACGCTGGTTTCCTGGTACACTTCGGCAGCGTTCATGTAAAACTCTCCCTTGAGTTGTTCGATACCACGGGATAAAAAGAGCCCCTTTTACAACCAGCCAAAATGCAGGGGTGCCCGGCGAACATAGTGCCGGGCCCCTGTATTATGGTAAGAAGACTCTTTAGATTATCCGCGAAGCAGAGTCAATGCCATTTGCGGCATGGTGTTGGCCTGGGCCAGCATCGCGATGCCCGCCTGAGCCAGCACCTGGTTGCGGGTCAGCGCCGCCATCTCGGTGGCGACGTCCACGTCCGAGATGCGCGATTCCGACGCCATCAGGTTTTCGGCCTGGATATTCAGCACTTCATTGGTGCTTTCCAGCCGGTTCATCATGTAGCCGAAGCTGGCTCGAGCACTGTCCTTGAGGTTAATGGCCCGGTCCAGCAGCCCCAGCGCGCTGCGGGCGGCGGTGGCGGTGGCAATCGACGCCATACCGCTGCTAATGCCCAATGCCGCCGTGCCCACGTCCACGGAATGCACCTGGATGAGCGAATCCGTGCCGAAGTGGATCGTATTGGTGCCGGTGGCGCTGTCGAGCATGCTGATGCTGTTAAAGGTCGTGGTTGACGCGATTCGGTCGATCTCCGCGATCATCTGCGTGAATTCGTTGTTCATGATATTGCGCTGCTGCTCGGAATAAGAGTCCGTCGCCGCCTGCTCGGCCAGTTCTTTCATGCGGACCAGCAGGGAGTCGATCGATCCCAGTGCCCCTTCCATCGTCTGCAGCATACTGATCGCGTCCTGTGCGTTTCGCGAACCCTGTTTGATGACCGCAACGTCGGCACGCATCAGTTCGCGAACCGCAAGGCCGGCCGCGTCGTCCTTGGCGCTATTGATTCGCAGGCCCGAGGATAACCGTTCCACCGATCGGGCCAGCGCATCGTAACTTCTTCCCAGGTGGCGGGCAGCGCTTTCGGCCATGATGTTGTTCTTGATTGCTAACATGACTGTATTCTCCTTACCAAGGCTTACTTTAAACCACCGAATGCTTTACTTTTTTGAATCCGATAAAAACGCATCCACTCGCGTAATACAAAATTCATTATCGGATGAGTTGAACGTTTCTTTAGGCGTTTATTCGGACTTTTTAAAAAAACCTATAAAAAGGGCTTGCCTGCCGCACCGCACCGGGTTTTTATCGGAACGTCCCAGAATCAACGAGGATAACGCTCTATGAAAACATGGGGATAAGAGGATCCTGCGGCAATGCCGTCGCTGGCCTTTTTATCAGACACACCGGCCACCCGAATAAAAAAATCTCAACCAGCGGGTTTATCGCGGAACGGTCTCTAATGGATGCGTGGCGCCAGGGCCCAGGGCAATTCGCCACTGCGTTCCGCAGGACATTTTGTGACCTGGGCCGAGGAATCGACGGCAGCGATATCGAGATTTAGCCGTTTTCTTTGATCCGTTTCAGATGCGAGCAGATGACGGTGGCCAGTTCGGGCTTGACGGTCGCGATCTCGGCCAGCAGTTTGCCGGCGCTGCGGTCGCTCATGTAGTAGAGGATCTTGACACTGTCCTGAAGCTGATTGGAGGCGGCCATCGTGACCATGATGCGGCCGGCCTGCGTCACTTCCATCTTTTCATAGGTGCTCGCCAGGCGCTGAAAATTGCTCCTTTCCAAAGCATCGATCTCCAGCACGCTCTGGCGGAGCGCCTTTTCCTGTTCCTGGACCTGTGACAGCGTTAGATTGAGTTTTTCGCGCAAGCCGCTTAACTGTTCAATATCCTGCTGCAGGGCCTGGCGCGCCATTTCGATACGGCCCGATTCGGCCTGGAGCTGCTTGTCACGGTCATGATATTCGAGCAGCTTCTGACGAATGTCATGGATCAGATTCTGAAGCTGACGCTCCGACATGCCGAATTCTTCGCTGTCGGGGGATTGGCCAAAAGGCATCGATTCAATCGCGCCGCTTGCGGCAGCCAGAGCAGCCTTTTCCGCTTGCGCGGCCTGCGCCTGCCTGGCGAATGCCTGTGCCTTTTTTTGTTTCATGTACCAGTTGCCCGCAAAAGCGCCCGCAAAGCTGCTGATACCGGCGGCGATCAGCAAGAGGATTTGAATCTTTTTCATTGGTAACTCCTTGGACGCGATCAGTCTTCAGATCGATCGCCATTTTTATCATATTTCGGCCGCCATTCGGCGAGCCGCCGCAAGACAACTGTTTTCGTCCGATTGGTTTTGCTCCAGGCGATTGAGCTGCCGGCCATAGACTTCCCATGCCCGCTGCCGCAGACGTTCGAGCCCTTTGCGAAACTTCCGCAGAACCAGGAGCTGCTGCATTTTCTTCTGGCGCTGCTGCTCGGCCTGCTCAAGCTGCTGCGCCAGCTTCGTGATCTGGTCATCCTTGACGTGGACATACAGCATAAACTGGGGCTGCCTTCCCATCCGCTCATTCTTCTCTAGAGCCGCAAGCTCATCGAGCAGGTTCCGCAGCAGGATCTTCTCCATCAGCATTCGGCTGCGCAGGGACGCGCATTGTTCGGTGAGCGTCATCAGCTCAGAGCGCATCGCGTTTTCCTGCTTTCCTTTCACATCCAGCAGACGCTGCAGCGGCCAGATAAATTTCTTCACGTTCTTACTCGGCGAAAATAGTGTTTAAGCTTTTGAAAGAGCCTTCTGTGCCGGGGCCGCCGCGCCAGGCGGCTGGGTTCCCAGCAATTGTTCCCATGACTGCGCGATCGCCGCAAGCTGGCTGACCGTCTGATCGAAGGAACTCTTTTGCCGAACGGGCTGTATGAGAAACCGCCGAACCTGCTCGATCAGCGCGATCGAGCCATCGATCCGCTTGTTGCTGCCGGGAGCAAAGGCCCCGATATTGATCAGGTCCTCCGCATCCGTATAGGTGGCATACAGCTCGCGCAGGACCTGGGCGGCCTTTCGGTGAACCGGCGTGCTGACGCGCGTCATCAGCCTGCTGACGCTCTGGAGGATATCGACGGCCGGGTAATGGCCGCGGTCGGCGAGCCTGCGGCTCAGGACGATGTGGCCGTCGAGCAGCGAACGGGCGCTGTCGGCGACCGGATCGTTCATGTCATCGCCTTCGGCCAGCACGGTCAGGATCCCCGTAATGCTTCCTTTGGCGGCGCAGCCGAGCCGCTCAACCAATTTGGGCAGCATGGCGAAGACGCTGGGGCAATACCCTTTGGTCGCGGGCGGCTCGCCGGCGGCAAGGCCGACTTCACGCTGGGCCTGGGCAAAGCGCGTGAGCGAATCCATCATAAACAGCACGTCACGCCCCTGGTCCCTGAAATACTCGGCAATCGTGGCGGCGACAAAACCCGCCTTGACGCGCTGGATGGGCGCACTGTCCGAGGTGGCCACGACGATCACGCTGCGGGCCAGCCCCTCGGGGCCGAGGTCCTTTTCGAGGAACTCACGGACCTCGCGGCCGCGTTCGCCGACCAGCGCCACCACATTGACCTGGGCGTCGCTGCCGTTGGCAATGTCGCCCAGCAGGACGCTTTTGCCTACGCCGCTGCCCGAAAAGACGCCGATACGCTGCCCTTTGCCGCAGGTGAGGATGCCGTCGATCGAGCGAATGCCCAAAGGCAGCGGCTGATGAATCATTTCGCGGCTCAGCGGAGCCGGGCTAACGTTATCGATGGGCCTGTACTCCGCCGCCTGAAGCGGGCCCTTGTCATCCACGGGCCGGCCCAGTCCGTCAATGACCCGACCGACAATGCTGGGATGAACGGGGATCAAGCGCGGCTTGTCCAACGGGCTGACCGTATCGCCCGGGCGAATCCCCTCGATCGAATCCAGCGGAAGCAGGATCAGGCCGTTTTTGCGAAAGCCGATGACTTCGGCCTCGACGAACCGCTGGTCCTGCAGACGGATCCGGCAAAGCTGATGCAGGCCGATCTTAAGGCCGGTGCTTTCAACCGTCAACCCGGATACGTGCGTAATAATGCCCTTGACCGCGGCCAAAGATACTTGGCGCAGCGCCGTATGAAACGGTTCGAAATCGACTCTTAACGAATTGTCTTGCGCGGTCGTCATCGTGCGGATTCCACGGGCGTCTCGGCGGCCGCGAGCGCCGCCGCAACGAGTTTGAGCTGTTCCTGAATGAGGTATTCGACGACGCCCTGATCCGTCTCGATAATGCACTCGGCACTGCCGACGGACCAATCGCCGATACACAGGATATTTTCCGGTTCGCCCAGACCTTCGTGCGAGGCGGCCTGCTGCCACGCCGTCAAGTCATCGGGATTAAGGCGGATCGTGATCTTCTGCGCAGTTGGCGCCCCCTGAAGCGCCTGCAGAATAATGGCTTCGATATCATAACTTCGCTGCTGGACGTCTTTGGCCAGGATCCGGGCGGCGATCTCGACGCTCAGGCGAACGATCTGCTCGCGATGCGATACAAAAATATCGCGCCCCATCTGCTCGAGCTGCCTGGCGGCTTGCTGCAGGGCCGCAACGAGGGAACTTATTTTTTCGGTCTGCTGTTTTAGAGCCTTGGCCCGCTCGGCAGCCTGAGCGGATCGGTCCAGTTCCTTGCGATCCAAAAGCTTGACCGAACCAATCGGAGAACCCAATTGCAGTCTGAGGGGCTGAGCCATTAGCTGAAGACCTCTGATTCCTCTTCAATGAAGGCCAGGCTGGCCGATTCGTTCGCCTCGCGCAGAGGCTTGACCACATCCTCCCGCGCGGCAAGGATTTCTTTACGGCGCGGTTCGCCCATGAGCTGGGCCTCTTCCTGCACCATCTGGGACATGCGTTCCGAGATGTTAGAGCGAATTTTTTCGTTGATCGTCGGGTCGGCTCCGTGCAGCGCCTTGGCCAGGATCGAGGCATCGACATTGCGCAGCACCTGCTGAAGCGACTTGTTCTCGATCTTGGTGATATCTTCCCAGGTCACCATCAGCGCCCGAACGGTCGCGGCTGTGGAATCGTCGCGCTTTTTGATCGTCTCCAGGTAGCTGTCGCGTTTATCTTTGTCCAGCCCGCTGAGGACCTGCGCAACCTTGCGGAGGGTCTCCTTGGGGGCCGCCGTTGAGACGGTGATCCCTTCGTCGGAGGACATTTCCATCAGACGTTTGCAGACCATTTCGCCGATGCGGCGAACGGTCTTGCCGGACAGTTCCTTGCCTTGCGTCATACGCCAGACCGTCAACTGGGCCTTTTCCTCGCTGAGGCGGGCCAGCACCTCCGTACCGAGCTTGGGCGAAACGGCCGAAAGCACAACCCCGATGGCCTGCGGGGGTTCGTTTTCAAGAACCGCGGCCAACTGCTGCGGCGAGGCCTCCGAGATCATGATGAACGGGTCCCGTTCGAGCATGGTCTGTTTCATTTTGAATTGCAGTTCAGCGGCCTTTTCCTTGCCGGCCGAGCCCTGAAGAAGCGTTCCTACAAAGCTGCGGACGTGCATGCCGCCGCGGGCCTTGAGCAGGTCGGTGGCGAATTCACGCGTGATCTGCGCGACCTGGTCGAGGTTCTTGTCCTTGCGGGCATCCCACTGCGACAGGGCCAGCGCGATCTGGTGTATGATTTCCTGGGGCTGCCCTTTGAGCAGTTCCATCGCCGTGGACGAATCCAGTGTGGTCAGCAGCAAAGCGGCTTTTTGAACACCAGACATCGCCATGGATCACTTCCCCTCCGCCAGCCACATGGAGAAGAGCTGCTTGACCTGTTCGGGATTGTCGCGAAGCTGCAGGGTGATCTGGTCGCGAATGAGGTTGACGGACTCCTCGCTGTTGCCGGCGGGCAGGAGTGCCGCCGCCCCGGCCCCCAGGGCATGCGCCCCGACTGCGGCGGCTTTATCCGCGGCGGCCTTCTTACCGGCGCCGGTAAAGATCTTAAGCACAAGGAGCGCACAAATAGCCAGGATGCCCATCGAAGACTGGCGGATGATCTCCAGGATCGGCGAGAGCTTTTCCAGCGTTGAGGGCTCTTGCAGCGTTACGGCTGCGGCGGGCCGATAAAAGGCGATATTTTTGACGGACAGGTCCGAGTCCTTAAGCAGGTCGGAGCCGATGGCGGTGCGAACGATTTCCTTGACGTCCTCGATGCTCATGATCTCGGCGGGGGCGGCGGGCGCTTGCGCTTGCGGCTGCTCGCCCTGGGCCGCGTTTTCTGCGGCAGCGGCAGGCCGGGACAGGTCAGCGATCACGGAAACCGACCAGCCGAGGATCTTGCCGGGCACCGTCGATGTCGTGGTGGTCGTCTCGGGGATCTTGTTGGTGCTCTTGGTCGTACTGGTCTTTTCGGTATTGCTCCCGCCGGCCGTTTGGGGCTGGTCGGGGTTCTCTGAGGAAGATGGCGCAGCAGCCGTCGTGTTTGACGTCTCCTCCACCGTTTCCTCCATCGGGATTCCTTTTTCGTAGGTCGTCTTGGTAACCGTCTCCTGCGTCATGTCCAGTTTGGCATTGGCAATTACGGTGGCCCGCCCGGGTCCCAGGACCATTTCCAGCGAATTCTGCAGGCGCTGGATCATATCCTGTTCGACCGCGGCCTTGTAATCTTTATAGCTGTTGGCGCCGGACACGAGCGGATTGCCCCCTGTTTGGCTGCTGAGCATGCGGCCGTTGCTGTCGGCGACGGTCACATCCTGGGGCCTCAGGCCTTCGACCGAACCGGCGATCAGGTTGGCGATGGCCGTGACGGTCACGGGGCTCATTTGGAAGCCCGGCTGAAGCCGAAGCATCACGGAGGCGGACGCCTTTTTATCGTCGTTGGCGAACATCGTCTGATCCGGACGCACCAGGTGAACACGGGCAAACTCGACGCCTTCAAAGACCTGGATCGTGCGGGCCAGTTCGCCCTGCAAGGCGCGGTTATAATTCAGCTTCTGCACCAGCGGGCTGACCCCGAGCTTTTCGTTGTCAAATATCTCATAGCCCGGCTCGCCTTCTTTGGGCATGAGGCCTTCTTTGGCCAGGCCGGCTCGCAAGGTATAGACCTTTTCGGCGGGGACATAAATGCTCTTGCCGCCGTTGCGTAATTCGAACGGCACGCCCAATTCACTGACCTTGTCGCTGATGGCGCCGCTTTCCTCTTCGCCGAGGTTGCCGTAAAGAAGCCGCATATCCGGCAGCGACGCCCACCGCGTCAGCATGACCCCCGTGATCGCACAGGCCATCACGATGGCGGCCAGCAGCGCCTTTTGCACCAGGCCGATCTTGCTCCACACCGTATTGATTTGCTGAAAAAGTCCCATACTGTAAGATCCGAATTCCTAAATCCTACATCCTAAACGAAACTGGAATTTATAGATTAAATTTGCATCCTCATGGTTTCCTTGTAGGCCTCAACCAGCTTGTTCCGCACGCCCACCAGCAGCTTGAAACTCATATCGGCCTTTGCCATTTCGGCCACGACCGAATTGACGTCCTGCTGTTTGCCGTTGAGCAGATCGACCACGGTCAGGTTGGCCTGGTTCTGCTGGTCATTGACCTTGTCAAACGACTGCTCGACGAGTTTGCCAAAATCGCCGGAGCCGCCGCTGGCGCCCGCCGGACGCAACGCATCGCTTTGTACCGAAGGCACGACATTGGGGGTGGATGGATTAAATTGGATGTTCATGGGTCGGTCCTATTTTAATAGTTCGAGACTCGATTCGATCATGGTTTGATAACGCTTCAGGATGGCCGCGTTCGCCTGGTAGGCGCGGCTGGCGGCATTGAGCGTGATCATTTCCGTCGGCCAATCGACGTTCGGCATGGCCACATAACCGTTTGCGTCGGCGTCGGGGTGGCCGGGTTTGAGGATCCGCTGAAAGTCGCTGTTATCCTTGACGATGTCCTTGATCTCGACGCCGCCGCCGCCTTCGTCAACCGCTTCAAACCGCGCGATCAGCCGACGGTAAGGCCGGCCGTCGCCGTTATCCGTGGTCTGCACATTGGCCATGTTGGAGCCGACGACCTGCATCTGCCGGTTGTAGGCTTTCAGGCCGGATACCGCAATATCGATTGTGCCGAACATATTTGTGTCAATGTTCATGGTTTAGTCCTTAGGGCGTTCTCATCGCGTCATCCATCTGCGTGTATTTTTTCTTGAGGACCAGCATGTACGTGCGGTGGCGAATCGAATTCTTGACCAGCTCGCCGACTTCGCTGTCCAGATTGACATCGCTGCCGTACTCGTTAATGCTCGTATTCAGTGGTTGAAAGGTCTCCACCTCCACCTTTTCAAGATCGAAGCTGCCATCCTGGCCCATGGCCTTCTGAAGGGCCTGTTCAAACTTGATGTCGGAGCGGCGAAAACCCTCGGTATTGATGTTGGCTACGTTATTGGCGATCGTCTGCTGACGAAGGCCCTCGGCCCGCAACCCTGCTTCGAGCAAATTGATGACCGTCGAATCCTGAATCATCCATGTTCTCCAAACGTCCGGCGTACGCAAAATGTCACACAGCCTAAAAAGAGCAACTCTTGTGCCAGCCGTCAAAAATGCGGTTTACGCGTCGTTTTGACGGGTTTTGGCCATAGTGGGACCTTTGCGGACGACCAAACGTCTGGTTTTTAGACACAGGGTCAAAACCCGGATCATCGCCGCCTGGGCCGCGCTGCCGCGCCTGCAAAAAGGACTTTTTTTCCGGGTTCAAACGGTAATCCGTGCCTTCATTTTGCCGCGAAAACTTAGTGGAAGAATCCATAAAAGAACGTAAGGTATGAACACTAAACGCTTTATGGTCATTAACTTAATTCGGGACACGCTGCTTGGTATGTTTTTTGCACACATTGAACGGATAAACTATGCAAGCGGTTCAATACGGGAGCAGAGCAATGACCTGCAATATTCAATTAGGGATGTTGATCCCAAGACAGGCCCATCCGCAGGCCCAGGGACGTGAGAGAACTCAGAACGGCTGGGAAGGCGAAACTGAAGCCATAAACACGCCCGGCCAGGAGCCATTTTCAAAAGATGGCGCCCCCTTGGACACAAAGAAGAACACGTTTGACAAGGTGCTCAGCGAAAAACTCGAAAAGCCGATTGCCGCGGCAGCTGAACAGGTCGGGCAAGAAATGCCGCATGCTGTCATCGATCCGTTGATGTTTGCCCAAAACGCTCAAGCCGCTGCGGCTTGCGAGTTTTCGAATGCAGCGTTTGAAACCGGTCCGATGCTTTTGCAGGATCATGTGCCCGACGGCATGCAGATGGGTACCGCCGCAATGATCCCGGCCGCAGCAGAGCCGGTCTTGCCCACGAGAATTGCCGAGAAGGCGGCGGCTGACGTAATTCCCGAACAAGCAAAAGACACCGGTTTTTCGGCAGTGCTGAAGCAAAGGCCCGAGGCGGCCGACGGTCTGGAACCCGCTGCGGAGCAAGAGTCTGCGCCTTCGAACCTAAAGCTGGAGGTGCTGGCGGCAACCGAACCAAAGCCCGCGAAGACGGGCAGGCCGGAGCAGCTTGAACCCTCCACCCGGCAGGCCAAGCCGCCGCTGGAAAATATGCCTGCCCTGCCGGAAAAGGCGATTGCTAATACCGCCGATAAGCCTGCGGCGACTAATGCGCCGGTGTTTATCGCGCAGACCCAACCGGTATCGCAGAAAGTTCCTCAGATCGAACCGGCGGCCGCTGCGAATCCGTCGCTCAAAAAGACGCTACAAAACAAGATGACGGCATCAACGGCCGGCAAGGATACATCCAAAACAGCCGCCGCTTTTGAATCGGCCGGCGGGCATACTGCCGCATTTGCAGTGCAGCACAAGCCGGAACTGAATATCACCGAAGCAAAGCTCACGGGCATTGAGAATGCTCAAGCCGTGCGGCCGCGGGCCGCCGATGCGATCGCCGCTTCAAGGCCCGCCGAGCAAATCGCCCAAAGCCTGCCGCCCGGGCCGGTGCAGGCCGGTCAGCAGATCCGGCTGACGTTGACGCCGCCGGAACTGGGAACCGTGCGGATCACGTTCCGCGAGCAGGACAGCGAGATCGTCGGTCTCGTAGAGGTGCAAAAATCGCAGACGCGGCAGGAGCTTGAGGAATCATTGCCGCAGCTTGTCTCGGCGATGCAAAATCAGGGCGTTGAGGTTCGCCGGATCGAGGTCGTGCAGTGGAACACGCCCCAACAGAACACGCGCGAGAATCTGTCCGAAAATTACAGTCCCTCGGCGGAGCGCGAATTCATGCAGCAGGACAATGGTAATAGCAGCGAACGTTCTTCCAGGAACAGCGAATCGGGCCAGTCGGACGGATCGGGTGAGAATACCGGCAGCCAATTTGCAGCGAGCACGCCGCAGCAAAAGGAATGGTTCTCGGACAAGAGCCTGAATCTCTACATTTGAACTTTGAATGAACAGGGATTTTATCGGGCAAAAAACGGTTATCGTCCGAGAACTAGAGAAGCTTTAGAGAATCTTTGAAAAATTCCGGTTTTTGAAGGCCTTGCGCTTAAGTCACTGGCGATTCATTCGACAATGAGTTTAACCAGGTATTGGAACCAGGAACAAGGATGCAGGTCGAAGCATCAAATAACGTTTTGAATACTTCGTGGGTTAAGCCCGCCGCCGATGCGGCAGAGCACAAAACGCCCGCCTCCGAGGCGGTCATCACCGAGCTTGGCCGCACGTTTGCGCAAGCGCTGGAAGAGGCGCTCAAATCGCATGAAGCCGATCCCCAGCTTGTGCAGCAGGCACAATCCGACATGAGCAAAGGCGCGCTGGAAACACCGCAGGCCTTTGACAAGGCAGCCGAGAACATCCTCCTCTTCGGAATCTAAATAAAGCCCTCGCCGCAGTTTAGCCGATTTCAAGCCCAAGGTCCGTGACCATCCGTACGTCCTCCTCAACCGCCCTTCCGGCGGTCGTCAGATAATTGCCGCTCAGGATGCTCGTGCAGCCCGCGTAAAAGATCCAGCTTTGCACGTCGCGCAGGTTCAGCACACGTCCGCCGGCCACCTTCAGATGCGTCCGCGGCAGAATGAACCGGTACAGCGCCACGATCCGCAGAATCTCGCGAGGCTTCAGCGTCTGCATTGTCCCCAGCGGCGTGCCGGCGATCGGATGCAGGAAATTCATCGGCACCGTGTCAACCTCAAGTCCCCTCAGCTCCAGCGCCATATCGATGCGGTCGGCCTCGGTCTCGCCAATGCCGAAGATCCCGCCGGCGCAAAGCCCCAGCCCCGCCTTCATCGCAGTCCGGATCGTTTTGACCCGTTCGCCATAAGTATGGGTGCTGACGATTTGGCTAAAATACCGCTCGCTCGTCTCAAGGTTATGATTGAATCGCTCCACTCCCGCCGCCGCCAGGCGCCCGATCGCCTCTTCGCTGACGATACCAAGCCCCATGCACACCCCGATGCCGCATTCCGAGCGGATGCGTTTCGTTAGCCCCGTCAGCCGTTCGATCTCGTCCGCGCTGACGCTGCGCCCGCTATAGACGATGCCATAATGCGGCACACCCTTCTTGGCGGCTTCCCTCGCCCCGGCCATGATCTCTTCATCGCTAAGCACCCGCGGCGTCTTATCGACCCCCGTGTCATAACGCACCGACTGCGCGCAGAACCCGCAATCCTGGCTGCACCCACCCAGACGTCCCGGCACGATCGAGCACATCTTGATTCGATTGCCGAAGTACTTCTTGCGGATCTCGTTGGCCCAATACAGCACATCATCCAAAAAGTCAGTCGATAGTCCGCTCAGCGTCTCGATATCGCTGCGCTCCAAAAGCTTGTTTGTAAGAACCTGCTCCGCAAAATGTCTTATCTGTTCATTCACTTTTTATCTCTGAGCACTCTGTGGCCTCTGCGGCAAAAATCAAACCCACAGGTTTAGCGTAGTTTCGAAAATGCTCCGCTGCCAGTGTAACCGTCTGCCACTTGGGGCTGCGGCACTTCATCAGTTCCCGGTATCGCTGCAATTCGATAAAAAACATCACGTAGCGCCGGCCCTCATAATCATGGATCGGCACCCCATCGTTTTCCACGTCCGGCAGCTCCAGCCGGAACACAAACACGAACACCGCCCGCGCCGCTGCTCTGGTCCGTGCGAAAACGGAAAGCCAATGCGACAGGGCCTCGACATCCTCGAACGTCACCCAACTATCCAACCCCCGGAGCCCAGCCAGGCTGCGGCCGTGAAAGGTCCGCCCCTTCAGTTCCACAAGCACCGGCTCACTCGAATCGGGTCTCAGCACGAAATCGAAATTCTTGATGCTGTCGCCGCCGGAAGCCACGCGCTCGGTCTGCACCACCGACTCGTAAGCGATCTTCTGCTCGCGCAGCCAGCAGGCAAACGCCTGCTCGTAAATATTGACGCTCTCGGAAATCATGTTGAATGCGCTTAATGAAACCTGCTCGTATTTTCAGGTGATCTGATTATACAGGCGGGAAGGCATTAGATATAGAATTTTCCGGTGCTTTCCGGCTGGTAGAGGATATCGATAATTTGCATGCTTTCCAGGAACCGTTCGCCCACCCGCTTGCCGATCAACTCCAGCCCCAGCCCCGACAGCACCGAGTACTTGCGCTCCTTGCGATCGGCGTCGCGGGGATAAACCAGCGTAATGGTGAACTCGCTGCCCCGTTCGGACTGAACCCGCAGAACCGAATTCATCGTCACCAGGTCCCCGGGGACCTCTTTGCACGGGCAGACGCGGGCCCGCAAGAGCAATTGCCGCAGTTTGACCATCCGCTTGAGGCGTTTCTGGTAAGCCAGTTCCTGCTGGTGGGTCAAGATCGTCTGCAAGCGGTAATAATCGATCTTGGAAAGAATCCGCGGCGCATCTGCCGTCTTCTTAAGAAACCGCTGCCGAAACGCTTGCATTGGAAGCATGCTGAACAATCCGTCCATGGTCCCACCTCACCATTTCCAAAAAAAGTCGAAAACGCGTCCTATCGGATCTAAACGTTTCACTTATAGTAGCGCAAACCCCGCGCCCCGTCAAGAAGCAGAACCGAAAAATCAGCCGATTTTTGGAATTATTTGAGCAGTTGGGCCGCCGGGATCGACTCCTGCGTCCCGCTGGACATGTCCCGCACCACCAGTTTGCCCTCGGCAGTCAGTTCCTGCCCCGCAATAATGCACTTGGCCGCCCCCAGAGCATCCGCCTGCTTGAGCTGCTTGCCCAAGGCGGCCGGCTTATAGCTGAAATCGCACGAAAACCCTTTTTCCCGCAGGGCCGCCGTCACCTGCACCGCACGATCGAACAATCCCGCGTCCGCGTACGCCACAAAATAATCCAGCCGCTGGATGGGCAATGTATCGTCCTTGAGCAAGCCCTTTTCGCGAAGCAGGATCTCCAGCACGCAGTCTCCCATCCCCATTCCCGTGGCGGTCATGTGCGGGCCGCCGAAATCGCTTAAGAGATTGTCATAGCGTCCGCCGCCGCAAATCGCGCGAAGTTCGCCCACGGCGTCATGCACCTCGAACACGATCCCGGTGTAATAGGCAAGCCCTCTGACGATGCCCATATCAAAGCGGCAATACTCCCCCACCCCCATCAGGGTCAGCAGCGCAAACAACCGCGAAACCTCCTGCATGGCCTGCCGCGCCGCGTCATTCAATTCCACGATGCGGCCGATCTCCTCAACGGCATGCACGTTCATCAGCCGAATGATCGTTTGCACGGTCGCCGCGGAATCGATCTCCTTGTTGAGCATCTCCTCGAACGCCTCGGCGGGGATCTTGGGCTTTTTGTCCAGGATCGGGTAGATCGACGCGAGCCGCTCTTCGGCGATCCCGATATTCATGAGGACCGCCGCCAGCAGCCGCCGGCTGCTGATCCGGGCCGTGATATCGGCGCTGGTCAATCTCAGCGATCGCAGGTAATCCAGGCAGCAATAGATCACTTCCGCGTCCGCCAGAACGTCCTCAACCCCGATCACGTCGATGTTCCATTGAAAGAACTCGCGGAGTCTTCCCTTTTGCGGCCGCTCGGCCCGGCACAGCCGCGGCACCGAAAACCACTTGATCGGGCGAGGCAGGCTGCTGATCTGCTGGTTCACCATCCGCGCCAGTGTCGGCGTGATCTCCGGCCGGATCGCCAGCCGCCGGCCGCCCCGGTCCTCGAAATTGAAAAGCTGCTCGACGATCTCGTCGCCGCTCTTGACCTGGTACATCTGCAGGTACTCGAAGATCGGCCCATCGTACTGGACGAACCCGCAGCGCTTTGACGCCGCCTTCCAGCCGTCAACGATAAAATTCCTCACCGCCATCTGCGGCGGATAAAAATCCCGCGTTCCTTTAACCGCTTGTATCTTCATTACACCTGCACCTTTTGTGCTGCGACGTTTTTCGACTAGAACTTTTTATCCTGCCCTTTCAGGGCATTTATTCTTCTTTGGAATATCTTTCCCCCAGGGCGTTGCCCCCTCAATTCTTCGGGGCAGGCTCTGGGCTATATTACATCGACCTTTCAGGCCGTAAATTCGCTTTCTCAATCGCGTTAACGCTTACCATTAATTAAATCCTAATCTGTATCATCTGCGTAATTCGTGGTTTCTATCTGGCGCGTTTGGCCTTCTTCGCCTCCAGTTTTTCAAACACCTTTTGACCGAATTTGATCCGCATGTATTCTTCCATCTGCTTATCATCGG
Source organism: Planctomycetaceae bacterium (assembly GCA_021372945.1). Taxonomy (GTDB): domain Bacteria; phylum Planctomycetota; class Phycisphaerae; order Sedimentisphaerales; family Anaerohalosphaeraceae; genus 4572-13. The sequence goes on from JAJFTK010000139.1 coordinate 71,904, forward strand.
TAAACTGCATCTCGTATTCGTATCCGTCGCCTGTCAAGTCGCATCCATCGGTGTCATACTTGCGGCAGATATGGGGCCGAAGCTCGTAATTCAGACAATGGTAATCCATCTCGGACAGGTAGCGGCATTTGGTATGCACGTCCAGGTACCATTTGCCGTCTTCGACGAAGACAGAGGTATCCTCATGGGATAAATACCATCGAATGTCATCAAATTCGTCCCAGTCGGTCGGCGTATCGATCTGCAAGGCGTAATACCGGCAGCACTTTCCATTGCACTTTCGGCAGGCCTGGGTCACAGCCGACTTTTTACTGAGCGTTGCTTTCTTTCTTTTCAAAGGACATTCCTTTTCGCTGTCTCATCCGTGATGTTGGTCCAAATCGTGCATTATAAAGAATCAAACGGCAAGGTCAAGTCCTTACAAATCCCAATCGTGAATATAGCGTTTGGCCGCATTTTACTGGTTGAATGAAATTCCGCGTTTGGTACAATACCGCTAAGGGATTTACCAGAAGACGATGTTCAAATGAAAGTTGAATCATGAAGCTGTCCCATATTATAGCAGGCGCGGTCTTGATGCTGGCCGCAACCTGCTGGCCTGCGATGCGGGCCGGCCTGACCCCCGACCCCAACACCTACCTGGTCGACGTCATCAAGCAGATGCACGTCGCATGGCCCCGCAACCGCACCATTACGCTGGTCTTCCACGGCCACAGCGTGCCGGCCGGCTACTTTCGAACACCCGTAGTGAACACCTTCAACGCCTACCCCCACCTGCTGCACCGGGTCCTTAAGGAACGCTACCCCAACGCCGTCATCAATGTCATTGTCACAGCGATTGGCGGCGAAAACTCCGAGGCGGGCGCCAAACGCTTTGAGAAGGACGTTCTCAGTCTGCACCCCGATGTCGTCATGATCGATTACGGCATCAACGACCGCAGGCTGACCGCCAGGGAATCCTCGAATGCATGGTCATCCATGATCAACAAAGCAAAGGAGGCCAATGTCCCCGTGATCCTGCTGACCCCTACCGGTGTTGAGGGCGTCGATCCGCGCGATTCGCAGGACTCGCTGTTCAAGCAGGCCCAGCAGATCCGCCGACTGGCGTTCATGAACGAAGTGGGCCTTGCCGACAGCTACCAGGCGTTCGCACGCTACATCCGCTCCGGCGGCAAAATGGAGGATCTGCTCTCGCAGATAAATCACCCCAACCGCAAGGGCCACGAACTGGTCGCCGCCGAATTGGCCAAGTGGTTCGGCCGCGGGGAGGCGCCGGCGGAACCGGCCCAGGAGGAATCGCAACCGGCAGCGCCGCAGGAATCTGAACAGCCCTCCGCGGATCCAAATCAATAGTGCGCGCCTACCTGGACATCGAGACGACGGGCTTCAGCTCCGAATACTGCGACATCTCCGTGATCGGCATCGCCGTTGAAAACGCAGGCGCTGTCACGCTCCGCCAGTTGATCGGCCCCGGCATCACCGACCTCGCCCTCATGGAGGCCCTTTCCGGCATCAGCCGGCTCTACACCTACAACGGCACCTGCTTCGACCTGCCCTTTATCCGCAAAAAGCTCAAGCTGGATCTCAAGAAATCCATCCCGCACACCGACCTGATGCATGCCTGCCACAAGCAGAATCTCAAGGGCGGCCTCAAGGCCGTTGAGCATAAACTTGGCATCAGCCGCCTATCTGCCGGCGTCGATGGCTTCATGGCTGTCCGCCTCTGGTGGGACTATGTCAACAACGCCAACGCCGACTCGCTCAACCTGCTGCTTACCTACAACGCCGAAGACGTCACCAACCTAAAAACCCTCCGCGAAAAACTCGGCATCGAATAACCCCATAATACAAATGTGGAGCCGACCTGTCCGGCAATTTATCCTATAACGATGAGCTTTTCTTTGGAAAATCTATAGAAAACCGGCAAAGAAGTACAAGTTGCGCCTTTGTATAATAGATATGAGGTTTGAGACTGCCCCTATAAGGAGACAGATTAAGTCGCAATTCAATCACAGGACCCATGGATAGACAGAATCAGGACAATCCAAATGCAAAATTCGTGGAACTGTTGACACCTAATTACTACAAGATCCACAGCTTCATTCTTGCGCTGGTCCCCAACAAGACCGACGCAGAGGATATCCTGCAGTCATCGATCAGCTACATGTGGGAACATATCGCCGATTTCAAGCAGGGAACCAATTTCCTTTCCTGGGCCTTCACCATCTCGAAGTACCAGGTTTTATCCTATCGCAAAAAGCAGCAGCGCTCGATCGTGTTCTTTAGTGAAGAAGCTACCCAACTGATCGCCTCTGAGAATCAGGCACTTTCCCGGGAGATCGACGGCCGGCTTGAGGCCCTGGACGAGTGCATGCAGAAACTTGAGCATCGGGACCTGGCATTCCTGAAGAAGCGTTTCGAGATGAGAACCTCGGCGGCCGATCTGGCGGTTGAATTCAAAACGTCCGTAAACGTGGTTTATAAACGCCTTGCCCAGATCAAGAATATGTTGTTAAGCTGCATTCACAAAGCGATGGCTGCTGGAGAGGCATCATGAATTCATCGGCAAGAGATTTCAGGCGAGTCAATGAATTGATCGAGTTCTCGCTTGAGGGCTCGATCGCTCCGGAGCAATACCAGCAATTGAACGACTGGATCGTCAGCGATCCGGCCATTCGGCGCCACTACTGCGAATATATCCAGTTGACCGTGGGCATCGAACGGCTCAGCGCCAACATCTCGGCGGCGGATCTGCCGCAGTATGACTCCATCTGTGACCTCGAATTATGGGATCAGCTTGCCCATCAGGAGAAAACAGCGCCGGAACTGGCGTCTCCGCCGCAACCGCACGAGCTGATCCGAAAGGTCGTCTATCCCCCGCGAGAGAAACGCAAGATCAGTAAATTCAATGTTTTCATCCTTTTGAATGCGGCGGCCGTTCTCATGATTGTTCTGTTTGCCCGGTTCGTGACGCCGCAAGCGGGCTTGCCGGTGGCCACCCTGACCGAAAGCGTCAATGCCAAATGGGCCGACGCCGAACACATGGTCAAGGGGCAGCGTTTCGTCACCGGCAGTACAAATCTCCTGCTGCGCGAAGGCTGTGCCGAACTGCTGTTTGACAACAACGCCCGGGTCACCATCGAAGCTCCCGCCGAATTTCAGATCCTTACAGACGATCAGATCAAATTGAATTATGGCCGCGTTTATGCCGTCGTACCCGATCAGGCTTACGGTTTCACGATTTCCACGTCCAACGGCAAGATCATTGACCTGGGCACGGAATTCGGGGTGCAGCGCAATCCCTACGGAGACACGGAACTGCATGTCCTCAAGGGCCGCACAAATCTCATCGCCAATACGCAAGGACGCAAAATCAATATTTCGGTGACCGAAGGCGCTGCTCGAAAGTTGGTGGGCTCAACCGGCGAAGTGAGAAGCATCGTTTTGCAGAATGACCTTTTTGTGCGCAAGATCGATTCTGAAAGCAGCCTGATGTGGCAGGGCCAGATGTACTTCAGCCTGGCCGACGCGGTTGGCGGCGGCAGCGGCTTTGGGAGCGGCGGCTCGGCGCGGATGATCGATCCGGCTTCCGGCAGGAGCACCAAAGAGGACGCCGGAACACGTGCGTCCACCAATGACTATCGCCCGATCGCCTCCAATCTGTGCATTGACGGCGTCTTTGTCCCCAATGGCAGCACATCGCAGATCGTGAGCTCGCAAGGACATCTGTTCGAGCAATGCCCTGTGACCAACGGGTTATGCTGCGAAGAAATTAAAGCGGTGACCACGATGGATTTCGATGTGGTTCCCGACCCCAATATCGCGAACGTGCAGATGCGATGTTTGTTCCTGCACGCGAATATGGGCATCACGTTTGACCTGGACGCCGTGCGCAAAGTGCTGCCGGACGTAAGCCCTGTGCGGTTCCAGTCCAAGTGCGGGATTCGAAAGTGGGCGCTGCGGCCGACGGCGAGCAACGCGGATTTCTGGGTTCTGGTCGATGGCAAAGTGCGCTTTAAACGAGAACACGTCAAGATCGGCCAGATTCATTCAATCGACATCGAACTATCGCAGAACGATCGTTTTCTGACGCTTGTGGAAACCGACGGCGGCGACCCGCAAAGCCGAACGTTGAATGGCGTGGTGCTATCCGCCAATGACAGCGACTGGGGCTATTTCGCCGATCCGCTCCTGGTGTTGAAATGATCGCAGTTTGTTACAGATCAGGAGGCGTAATCCTGATACTAAATTTTATTCTAAAGGAGATAAGATGATGAGAACTGTAATGTATTTATTATGTGTGGCATCGGTAGCGGCCATGTCCTCGGCGGCCGTTACGTACGTGGACGCCGTTTTCGCAACCGGCCACGGCGGCACGCCTAACACCTTTCTTGCAGACGGCGGCGCTGCGGTACCCACCAGCACGGGAGACACGGTGGATGGCCTGTGGCGCTATCGCACAGGATTTGGCATTGCTCCGGGTACTGCCATCCAGCCGACCGGCACTATAACGCTGACCTCGTCCTGCACAGTCTATGAAGGCACCGGCAACAGCAGTCCGTCGGACAATGTTCCGCGGGTCGTGACTACCGCAAGCGTGCCGTCGGGCGCCTATGATGTTTATGTCTATTTCTGGATCGACCAGAGCGGCAGCCCCTGGCGGATTCGGGCAGGCCTGGTCAACACCGTCGAGCCGCTGGAGTTGTTCACCGGCAGCAACACGTTTACGGCTGACAGTGAGCCTATCGCCTGGGTGGCTTCAGACAGCGGCGGCCCCCGAAGACTCATGCGGGCCTACCTCGGCCAAGCGAGCGGCACGTCGATCAGCGTTTATGTGGAAGATGCTCCGGCAACAAACGGCAACGAACGTACCTGGTATGACGGCATCGGTTATACAAAGGTCTATAATGTGCCGAATTCGCCGTCCGTTACGCCGGTCAATATCGACGGAAGCGTCGGTACGCTGCTCAACGATACCGAGGCCGAAGTTACATTGCAGTTCAATGCAGGCGCCGACCCCAACAATGCCGTGAACCCCAAAATCAAGAAGCATTATGTTTATCTGTCGGCCGCAAATGACGCTAATTTGCCGGCCGCACCGACATTTACGATCGACCAGATCGGGACCGACCCGGCCATTTCGATCGGGCCGCTGACATTAAGCGCAAGCGCCACCTACTACTGGCAGGTTGAAGAAGGCATTACTGATCCAAACGGCGGAGTTTATCCAGCCGGCACTGCCGACAATTATTGGGGACTCGTCTGGTCCTTCAAAACCGCCAGCCCCGCCTGTACGATCAGTGCGGTCAATCCGCCGCTTGCCGCGGTTCCACAGGGAAGCGCCGCGGTTCTAACAGTCGCAGGTACCAACATCACGAATTACCAATGGTACAAGATAGGCTCCCCGGATGTTATGCTGGCCAACGATGGCAAGTACTCCGGCGCAGCCACAGGCGCGCTTACGATTACGGACGTTCAGCAATCGGATGAGGGGCTGTATTACTGCGTCGCGAGTAATAGCACAAGCCAGGCTTCCAACCGCGATACCGGGCCGGGTCATGTCATGATCGCGCGTCTGGTGAACCACTACCCAATGGAAGTGATCAACAGCGGTGTGACGCCGGATGTTGTCGGCGGCGCCGATATGGTTCTGCATACCAATGGCAGAGCAATGCCGGCTTTGGCAGCGGGTGTGGTGGGAACCAGCGCTCTGAGCCTGGATACTGCGGCGGAACCACTGGGACAATATGGTCAACTTCCGGCCGGCGTGTGCGATTACCAGGACCTTACGATCAGCGCATGGGTTTACTGGAAAGGCGGCCTTGCCTTCCAGCGTCTTTTTGCCTTTGGCAATGATGATACGCACTTTATAGCCTTTAGTCCGAATATTTTCGGTTCATCGGCCACGTTCACCATCATTAATACGAGCGAACAGAACGTGCAAACCTATAGTCAGTTATTGCCGAGTAATCAGTGGGTCCATGTGGCGGTCTCGCTCAACGGTGACGCGGGACGTTTGTATATCAATGGCGTCAGGGCGGCGGTAAACACCGGCATGACGCACGACCCGATTGATTTCAGGCCTTCGCTCAACTATATCGGCAGGAGCCTGGTTGCCGAGCAAGCGTATTTCGACGGCATGATCGACGAACTGAAGATTTACAACTATGCCATGACTAACACACAGGTGGCACAAGAATATATCGCCGTCAGGGGCGGATATGTATGCGATGCCGATGGCACCGATTCGTTGACCTACGATTTCAACCGCGACTGCCGGGTTGATCTGGCCGACTTTGCTCGGATCGCGACGGATTGGCTCAACGACAACCGTATCTACTAATGTGACGTTTCAATGCCCTGGTTTCCGGCGGCTTGCTGCCGGGATTGAGTACAAAAAGCGAGGGAGCACGCCTCCCTCGCTTTTGATCTCTTTTTGGGGAAAGCAGTAATGAGCAAACTCGCTTGTCTATTCGCTGTAACTCTGCTGGTCGTCATGTCGCCTGGCGCGGCACATTCGCTGAACGTTGATTTTAACGGCAACAGCTATGGTTCCGTGATCGAGCAAACTCAATCGGGCTTTCAGGTATACAACGCCCGCAACGAAGTGCCCGGCGACTTTGTCGCAAGGCAGTATAGCGCATTTGGCACAACCGTTACGATTACTCCATCTTGGGCCGCCGGAGCGACAGCCGCCGCGATGCAGTCGTGGAGTCGCGGCAATAGCTACGGCTATTCAACCGCGCCTGGGGACATGCTCGATCTCGTGATCGACTGGATCGGAACCGACCAGCGCGAAGTCGGCGACCCCATGACGCTAACCATCAGCGGCCTGCCCGCCGGCGTCTATGAATGGCGCTCCTATCACCACGATACCCAAAACCAGACCGGCCATTTCAGTGTAACCGTCAATGACGCCGCCGGTTCGGTCACAATGACCGGCCTGCAGGTTTCCAGCTCGCAATCACTGTCGGACGTTACATTGGCGGATGTGACAAAATTTGATACCACGATTACCTCCGACGGCGTCAACCCTGTCACGTTAGTTTTTGAAGCCACCGATGCGCCCAACTACAACACCATGTTCGTGATGAATGGTTTTGAGATCGCCAATGGCATTTCATATGCGTGGCGATCCGGCGCGGCCTTGCGGCGTCCCGTCTGTGCCGCACAGCCCATGTGGCTGATTCATATCGATACCTGGAACTACGCCGACCCGCAAAAGATCATCGCACTGATCCCGCCGGACATTCGCCCCTATGTCGTGATGAATATTGGGCTCTCGATCAGTCATGATGAGACGACAAGCCGGTTCCAGGTTGCCGAGTATGGCAGCGAGATCGCCAAATCGTGGCTCAGGGCCTGCGCCGAGAACCGCATGTGGGCCATTGTCCAGCCCTCCAGCGGCGGATTCAGTCAATTCTCGGATTTCGATCTGTCCATTTATGAAGAGTTTTACCGCGACTATCCCAACATGATCGGCTTTAATTACTGTGAGCAATTCTGGGGGTACGACAGCACCACGGATCCGCTTTCGGCCAAATGGGCGGACCGTATCGCTCATTTCGCCAACCTGTTGAAACTCAGTGATCGTTACGGCGGATATCTCGTGGTCTCCTGGTGCGGAAATCAGTGGTCCCCCAACATCAACCCGATTGCCATGCTCAAACGCAATCCCGCGTTTGCGGCTGCGTGCCGGCAATATACCGATAACTATATCCTCTGCGAGAAATACACCCAGCAGTCCTATATTTCTGACATGGAGAGTCTCTGCCTCGGCACCTGGCTGTCGGGCTATAGCGGCCAATACGGTATCCGCTACGATGATACCGGGTGGACGGATGCTAGCGGGGAACATGCCAACTTTACGATGGCAACCTACGGCGCGCCGTTTCTTGAACATGTCATGCTGACCGGAATGACCGTGATCGACGCCCCTGAATTGATTTGGACGCAGTGTTTCAGAGAAATCAGCGCCGGCTCGACATCCAATGGCTATACCATGCGCAGGTGGGAAACGTTCCCGCAGTTTGACAACGTCAGCGTCGATCTTTTCCGCAAGATCCTCGATGGCACGGTCCGCATCCCAACCCGCAGGGAGGTCATCGACCGCACAAAGATCGCCATCATCAACAACATCAATTCAGGCAGTATTGACGACATCTACAGTTCGCCTGAGACGCTATTTGAGGGTCTCTATCGCATGGACGGCGACGGCAATCTGAGATACAATAAAACGTTCTTCAAAAAAACGGGCCGCTATCCGACGATACCGACCGTCTATCAATTGGACGATGCCGATGCTCAATCGTTCCAGGTGCAGGTGAACAAATCCGCCTACTCGACCCGTTGGCCGAGCACATCTGCTAAAGTGACTGAACTGAATAATTTGTTCCCGGAAGAATACACCGGCGACATTTACGCGAGCCGCCACGAGAACGCCTGGGTCACCTACAACCCGTACAAGACCGGCCAGACGGCAAGCGGTTCTATTCCATTCAAATACAATACCTGTGACCGCATGGAGCTGACGTATTCGCAATATACCGCCGGAGTGATCAAAGAATATGCCGACCGCGTGACATTCTATCTGAGCAATTACGACAACGTTATCGATACCAGCCTCAAGACCGACACGATCATCATTCACGGCTGTACCTCTGAGCCGACGTACTCTTATGCAGACAGAGCAAGCCATCAGGCCAGCATTGTGACCGGCAATTGGGATGGCGGCGTTTTTACATTGACCGTTCGGCACAACGGCCCGCTCGATATCACCGTCAATTGTGGTGGAACGGCGACGGGACGCTTGACCGATTATACCACGGCCGTCCTTGCCGCCCCTGCCGCACCTTTGACCTATACGGGTCCGCTTCAGTACGAAGCCGAGTGCTTCGATTACAGAAACATCGCAGGTATCGTCAAAGGCGGGTACCCTGAACCCGTCCGCAATTACACCGGCCAGGGCTATCTGCAATTTGGAACCAATTCAGCCGCCGCGGTCCGAGATACCGTTACGGTTCCCAAGACCGGCACCTATCGTCTCGAAACCAGGTACGCCGTCATCGGCACAGATATTACAGCCATCGACCTGTACGTAAACGGAACGCGCGTTTGCGCGCCTGTCTTTTCACAGACCCCGACGCTTAGCGACTGGGCCGTCAACCAGGAAAACATAATATTGACCGCGGGCGCCAATACCATTGAATTCAGAGCAATCGCCGCGGCGCCAAGTTCTATCTATTTTGACAATATCGTTGCAGTTCCCTCAGTGCATGGCGAAGGCATGATCATTCAGGAAGGCCAAAATGGCTTTGCCGGCCTGGATGGCACGATAGAAAATACGTATGCCGGCTATACGGGAAGCGGCTACGCCAATCCGGACGAATCCGTTGGCTCCGGCGTAAACTGGCGCGCCGATCTTGACTCTTCGGCAGTTAAAGCGTTCACTTTCAGATACGCCTGTGCCGACAACAGGACCGCGGACCTGATTGTCAATGGCGAAATTGTCGCAGCTCAAATCCAATTCCCCTCAACCGGTTCCTGGTCGGCCTGGGATTTCGTCACGGTGTACGCGAGTACAGACTCCGGCGTTTCCGGCGTGCGGCTCCAATCAAGCTTGGAGGCGGGTCTGCCCAATATTGATTACATCGAGCTGACCGGCGTCCTTCTTTACGGTGACATGAATCGCAACGGTATCGTAAACAGCGATGACCTGCCCGAATTCGCCGCCTCGTGGCTGGAAGAAAATGGCGAGCTGGACTTGAACGCGGACGGCCTGATTAACATGCACGAATTCACGCAGTTCGCGGCCAACTGGCTGGCTGCTTCAACGCACTGATCTCTGCGTCCTGGTTGAGTTAATCAGAGATCCAGCGAACGCGGATCGCATCGGCACAGGCGGTGGATCCATCGCCGGCGGTATCGATCTCGACATAGCCGGGCTGTCCGCCTGTCATGGGATACGTTCCCAACACGTTCCATTGCCCGCCGTCCGCCTGTTGGTTGATGCTCAGATTTGCCGTGCCGGCGCCGTGCCTCACCTGCACAGGGATGGAAGTGCCGCGTGATGAATACTGGGTCCACCAGAGGGACACCTCGTAGCGGCCGGTTTGCGCCGGGGTGAATGTCCAGCGATAGGATGCCGCCGCGCGGGCCCAGAGGGAATTGCTGCCGTAAGAGCCGGAGCCGCCGGAAATGCCCCATGTGCCGGTGTAGGAGGTTCCGCTGCCGCCGTTATCCATGACACTTTCCGGTTTGGTGCTGTCAACTTTGACAAATCGAACCGCGTCAGCGCAACTGCTGGTCGGATAGGAACCCAAGGCGGTCAGTTTCACCGTCCCGCTTGCACTAAAATAATAGGTTCCGAGCAAATTCCACTTGCCGCCGTTGGTTTGCTGGTTGATCGTCAGCGATGCTGTTCCGGCGGCATTGCTGATCGTCACCGGTACCGCCGTGCCGCGCGACGAATACGCGGTCCACCACATGTACACTTGATAGGTTCCGGCCGACGGCGGAGTGAAGCGCCAGCTATAAGTTGCGCCATTACGGGCCCAGAGGCTATTTGAACCATAGCAGCCGGAGCCGCTGGAAACACCCCAGGTGCCGGTCGAAGAAGTCCCGGACGCGCCGTTGTCGATGGTTGTTTGCGTCGGAGAGGTGTCTGTGCCTGTGCCTGTGCCTGTGTCTGTGCCTGTATCGGTTCCGGTGTCAGTCCCTGTGTCTGTGCTGCCGGCTGTCCAGTTATCGCGGCGATAAAAACGGCATCCCCAGTCAACCATATCCTGTTTGCGGCGCGTGCGTTCGACGACGCCGATGGAAGCCGACAGCGCTTCACGTGTGACGATCGAAGAGCTGGTGAGTTCTTTAACCAGGCCGGTATGCCCGGTGCTCGGTCCGCCGTACTCAGCCCGCCATACCCAAATGTCCCACGGCTGCAGGTTTTGGACATTGTTGATCCGCACAAGATGCGGCACACCAGCGTAAAGTTTGGAAGTCGAGTAAGGGTAAGCTGCCGACTTATTTTCCGCCACGTAGCTGGGCAGCGCCAGACAGCGGCATACATAAGACGCGCAGTCCACCCCCTCGATACTCGAACTGTCCCAAGAATTATTATCGATCCACCCCTTATTGCCGCCATACACATACCGTTCGTTCAATCCATGGTACGAGTAGGTACTGCAATTGCTGCGTGTCCAACCGGCATCATAGGCCGCGCCGGCGGATGCGGCAAAACATAACGAGACGAGAATCAGATATTTTGCACTCTTTTGCTTAGATGAAAAACACGTCATTGAACATCTCCTGCATAATCAAAAGTAACAATGCGTCCGTGGGATGTGTCACCGGTCATGAGCGCCACACCGGCAGGCGTTGCCGTCATGCGGCGCGTCGCGTCAAAGGAAAACCAGACGTTGATTTGCGTCGTTTCGGCTCGTGCGTTAAGGGTATCAATGCGTGCCAGGCGGCGGATACGGTAATCCCCCTCAAGGGTATATAGCACCCAAACAATGCCGTTTTCATCCGTGACTGTCTCGTCGATATAGCCGACCGGCTGATCGAACGGGAGGACCAAAACATTCGAACTGTTTTCTGTTTTCAGGATCAGATCGTTTCCCTGCACTTCGGCCGTCACCTGCTGATCCTTGGGCTGCTCGACCAACTCGGACGCGGGCGTCTGATTTGCGGCGGCCAGCTTTTCCGGGTGGTTTTGATTGGGCGCGTATAATTTTTTGGAATCGCGGTCATAGCTGAATTTCGCCGGGTATTCGAAGTTTTTCCTCAGAGCGGCGGAACGCGCTTCATGCAATCGACCGTTTTGAAACTTGTGGATCTTGTCTTCTAATTGTGACACGACGATCACGGAGTTATCCGCCGGATCGATGATCAGATCGCTGGCATGGGATGTTGGCACTTCGATCGTTGTGCTGAGGCTGCCGTCGGCAGTAAAACCCAGAACCCTGTGCTTGACACTGTCGAGGACATAGAGGATGCCATTGGCGCCGGCGATCGCGGCCGGTCCAAGCGGCGGGCCGTCTGCCGGAGTGAGCAGCCCGAATGCCGCATCATCGCTGTTCCATTCTTTCTCGACTACAACGGTCTGCTGAAGCGCCAGCGGCTGCGGCTTGAGAACGGTGTATTGCGGGCAGATGAACAATGTGACGTCCGGGCTTGTGATAAGCGATTGATCGTCTTTCCCAACGGCCACCCTATAGGTCAATTCTGTCCCTTGCACGGATTGTGCGGGGATCGTGCCCGTCCAGCGATTGGCGCCAGCGGTTGTCATGGCCGCCTGGTACTCATCGCTGCCGCAGGTCCAGCTTAAAGTGACATCCTTCGCTGCATCATCGACAATGGCTCCAATCGCGATGTCATGGCCGGCTTCGGCAAAACGCGGCGCCTTAAAAAGAGAAACCTGGGCAAACACTTGCGAACTGCCCAGCAGCGTTAAACAAATGAGAAAACGCCTGCATAGCGCATTGATCATGAACATGCCTTTCCTAATGAATTGCAGTTGTGATTCACCCGTCCCAATAGTTTCAGCGCATACTGAAATCTTAAATTCAACCGCTTTGACGGATATACCGCATCGCACTGGAAAAAAATGCGATGAAATCAGAGGATGCTCACCAAAACATCGAAAAACATTCCCCAAGAGATTATTACTGTTACGCGATTTTACGCCTGGGTTTTTTTCATTGTTCGGAAAATTCTCTTTTTCCGATAGAAAATGCTTTTACCCCGATGAATATGGATATGGAATCTTCATCAATACGGCGTATCAGAGCAACACACGGATGAAGGTGATTTTAAGAATCGATATGAGAGGACAACCAATGCATGCACTCAAAGGCTCACGCCGGCAGGACACATCGCGGAATCCTGGATAAATACTGCGGTTGTGTTTCTAAATCTTTCTATCCAACTTACCACCAATGAACCATTCTAGCCTTTTAGTGCATCGTTCACTTCTTTGATGTCAAACGCCTCAGGATCAAATTCGCCGCCGAGCCATTCAAGCCTGTCCTCATGCTCCTCATGATCAGGATCATCGAGGATTTCCAGTAATTCCTCGTATCCCAAGGCGCCGCCGCAATCTTCCGGCGGACAGGCTCGTCGGCCATCCAGACATACAGGGTATTTCACGCCCTTCTGCGGCTCCTTAATCTCCACCAGTTCCACCACATGCTCCCAGTTGTCACCATAATCATACGTATAGATAAATCGTTCCCGCGGCCGGCGCACCAGGTCGGACAGCCTGCCCTTGCGCTCATCCATTGTGTCGTCCATATCGTCATCCGGATCGAGCACGCTGTACTCATCGTCGCCGGCAATGAACGAATGCAGATGCGTATTCGTCCAGCCCATTACATCCTGAATCACATCATGCAGTTTATCCAGCCGGATCGCGGCATCCACTTCGAACTTCCGCCAAACCCGCGGCTCAACATCCGCCAGCCAGATTTCCAATTGATAAATCGTTCCTGCGTTCTTAGCCATATCGTCTCCTGATTCAAACTATTCAGCAGCACGGGCATCCTACCCGTATGTTCTGTGCAACGATGCCGCAATTGGGGCAACAGAAAGGCGATTCCCTTCAGGTTTTCTACCGCAACGGAATCTCATTTGCACCTTTCTACAAAGCACTCGTCATCCCTCTTGCGATCTGTTTCTTTGTCGATTTTTCACAGGGCATCAAAGTATGTTCGGATTCTCTGTGCCATCAAGAAACGACGTTGTTCCAGAAAGTCCTCATACTCTGGAACCTCACCGTCAAGCAGCGATTCAGGCAGACAGTTCATAGTGAGGTTCTTTCGCATTTCGAGTTCGTCTGTAATGCCGCCGTACTTTTTTTTGCTGCCGCTGCATTGATTCATGAGTTCCTTAAAATAAACATCTGGCGCCCTGTCGCCTATAGCAATGTTGATCTCACTCTGTGCGATGACAAAGTTGGCGATCTGATTGTATCGACCCTTGTTAAGTCCCTGGTTCTTGAGATAGTTTTTCGGGAAAACATGATGGACATCACATCGATTTAATATCAGATCACGGACTGCTATATCACGGGAAAGAAAACCTCTATCATTCAGTTTGACCTGTGCCGCCTTATATACCATGAAATAAGGGCTATTGCTTGACGAGGTATCCATCTGCTGAGGTAAAAGGGCAGTCCAGAAACTATCAGATAAACGGGCACTAATTACCGCGCTCGTATAGTCTGCAAGGCCCTGTGCATCAATTTGTCGAATATCCAAATCAAAGCTCGTTTCGGGATTTCCGGAATATTGTCCCGTCAGCAGTGACATGACGTACCAGCGGCGAACCAAATGTTCAATTTCGTTGGGCTTCATATCTTCCGCCCGACCCAGCAGATATAAAATATAAGCAAAATTAACTGCGTTTTGCCCTCCAATAAGATCACTGTTAACAAACCCTGCGGATCTCATTATCATTACAAAACGTTCGAAGTGTGTTTTGTTCATAAAGTTGAGGATGCCTTTTTTCAGCAGGTTAAAAGAGCTTTCGGCAATGACATCCTCATATTGTTTGGTTTCAAAATTCCTGCCAGAAAGCAAGGCCACAAGGTCCTGGAGCTTACCTCGGCGGAATTCTGCGGTGAAGGCAACGCGAAGCATGTCAGTGTACGAGGGATCATAAATATCGTCATTTACGTCCTTAATCCACGCCATTTTGGAGAAGAACTCGGATGCTGCAAATGCGCGGTCACCCTCTTTAATTTTACCATAAAACTCCGGTGCCACAGCCAAATGGCAGAAGTAGTCAATAGCTTTCCGCAGAACGTTTCCCCCGTAGCTTTCATTTGCGGCTATTTTAGACATCGCAAAATCTGCTTGCGAGAGTTCAGCGCCTGCTGAATTGACGCGAATGAATATCTCGGTAACAGTTTCTATATCAAGATCTTCCGCAAGGTCAATAATGCCTACGTGGTTGTTAATGATCTTACGCAGCTTTTCCAGCACCTTCGATATTGCACGCTTATTTGCTTCAGGATTGTTTTCTAAATAGCTCTCCGTTAAATCCGTTAAACTTGAATCGGGAGCGAACACGTCCGCGACATCGTAAATCCACGCGGGATTTTTTCTTATGGCAGGGTTTGCAACTTCGAACCTTTCTTCCAATGGATGAAAGGCAATTCTGATGCGGACTGTTTCATAATCCTTAGTCAAAACCTCACGGCCAAGGATTGCTGCCATCAATGCTGTGACGCGCTGTTGACCATCAATTAGGATGCGTTTCCCTGCCGAAAGTGATCCGTCTTTTAGCCGCACTGTCGGATTTCGCCATGCAATCAGGTACCCGACGGGAAACCCCTGGTATAACGAATCAAGCAAATTACGTACCTTCTTTGCTTCCCACACAAAGGGCCGTTGTATTTCGGGAATTGCAATCTCGCCTGATTTTACCCATGTTAGAAGTGTTTCAATCGGATGCGGTGTTACAGAATACCTTTGAGTGCTCATGCTTCTCCTTTCAGAATGGGCCAGAAGCTTTTTTCGAGAATCCATTCTTCTGTTCGCATTTCTGCCCTTTACTTATTGACTTTTCTAAATCTTTCTATCCAGCTTGCGGTAGCTGACGGCTTCGGCGATGTGTTCTGCGCCGATGCGCTCAAGGCCTTCGAGGTCCGCGATGGTTCGCGCGACCTTGCAGATCTTGTCGTGCGCCCGCGCCGACAGGTGAAACTCTGTGATCGCCTGCTTGAGCATCCCCTCGGCCTGTTCGTCGAGGCCGCAGAATTTTTCCACCTGCTTATGCGTCATCGTCGCGTTGGTTTTCGTGCTGTCGCCGAAGCGTTTGGTCTGCGTGCGCCTGGCCTGCTGCACCAGCCCGCGCAGTTCCCTGGAGCCCGTTCCGCTGGTGGTGCTGCGGAGCTTTCGAAACTCCACCGGCGGCACCTCGATATGAATATCCATACGGTCCAAAAGCGGCCCCGAGACCTTCGACAGGTAGCGCTCCACCTGCACCGGCGTGCACCGGCACCGCTTGGCGTGCGTACCGAAATATCCGCACGGGCACGGGTTCATCGCCGCCAGCATCACGAACCGCGCTGGGAATTGCAGCGTCCCCCTGGCTCGTGCGATCGTCACCGTGCCCTCCTCCAGCGGCTGGCGGATCATCTCCAGCACGTGCCGCGGAAACTCCGCGAACTCATCGAGAAACAATATCCCATGATGTGACAAGCTCAGTTCGCCCGGCCGTGGATGCGTCCCGCCGCCCACCAGCGCCGCGCCGGTGGCGGTATGATGGGGCGCCCGCACTGGCCGCGTCCCGATCAGCGCCGTGCCCTTGGGCAGCAGCCCCACCGACGAATACACCCGCGTCGTCTCCAGTGACTCCGGCAACGTCATATCGGGCAGGATCGTGGCCATCCGCTGCGCCAGCATCGTCTTGCCCGCCCCCGGCGGCCCGATCATCATCACGTTGTGCCCGCCCGCCGCGGCGATCGTCAGCGCGCGCTTCACGCTCTCCTGGCCCTTCACGTCCGCAAAATCCACATCGTAGGCGCACGCCCGCTCGAACAGCCGATCCATATCCACCGCCGTCGCCTCCAGCGGCAGCAGGTCCGACAAAAACCCCACCGCCTGCGCCAGCGAGCCAATCGCAAATACCTCCAGGCCCTGCACCACCGCCGCCTCCGCCGCGTTTTCCAGCGGCACCAATATCGCCTTGTACCCGTGGTTGGCCGCCGTCAGGGCCATACTCAACACGCCATTGACCGGCCGCACCCGCCCATCCAGGGCAAGCTCGCCCACGACTACGGTCTGCCGCAGCCGTTCGCTCGTCAGCGCCCCCATGCACGCCAGCACCCCCAGCGCAATCGGCAGATCGAACGCCGGGCCTTCTTTCTTCACATCCGCCGGAGCAAGGTTCACAAGATAGGGCATCTCCGGGTACTTGAATCCGGAATTAAGAATTGAGCTGCGGACCCGCTCGATGCTCTCCTTGACCGCCGTATCCGGCAGCCCAACGATCGTCGGCTTCTGCATCGCCGAGCGCGAAATATCCACCTCCACCTCGCACAAGATCCCCTCGATCCCTTCCAACGTCAGCGAAAACACCCGTGCCAGCATACCCTTGTCCTTTCTGCATTGGGAACACGACCATATCGGTCGCCTTGGTTTGTCCCGAAAAGCAGCCCAGACGCCGCGTTCCCAGAGGATTTTAGAATCCGTCCCTTAAACTGGCAAGTTTTTTCCGCATTTCAGGAGGAAAAATACGTCTCAAATGGCTCTCGGAAACTATAAAAAATCTGCTTTTACAGCTTTTTAGCCCTTTTTTCAGGATTTTCTATTTTTTCTCAAGATTTCCCCTTGCACGAACCGATTCCTGAGGTATAATAACGGTTGAAATTATTGCTCTTTTTCTTCTTATACTCTATGTGTTTCTTCGGAACGCTGGGACGCTACTTTATTACGGTTGATCTATTAAAATTGAATCGTCCTGGCAAGGCTGGTGCTTCTCTCACCAGCCTTTTTTATTGCGCTTAGCGGCAAGCGTAAGCGCCCCGATTTTTTTCTCTTTCCGGCAAGCTAAACGCCCCGATCCTTTTGCTCTTTCCTGCCGGAATCATCTATTCCGCACCTGCGTTCTTTGTCAGCCAATCGTACCATGCCTGCATTCCTTCGCCGGTAGAGGCAGAGATTTGAAGGATGACCGCATCAGGATTGACGGCGCGGATATCGGCCAGAACACGCTCGAGGTTGAAGTCGAGGTAATCCATCAGATCGATCTTATTGATCAGCACAACATCGGCCTCGGCAAATGTGCCGGGGTACTTGACCGGCTTATCGTCGCCTTCGGGCACCGAAAGCACAACGACCCGCCTGTGCTCGCCAAGATCAAACGCGGAAGGACAAACCAGGTTGCCGACGTTTTCAATGATGATCACTTTGGCGTCGGCGCTATTCAGCAGCGTGAGCGCATTTGCAACCTGTTCGGCCGAGAGATGGCAGGCGCCATGGGTTTCGATCTGCACGGCCTCTGCGCCGGCGGCCCGGATCTTTTGTGCGTCGGTATCGGTCTTGATGTCGCCTTCGATGACGGCGATATTGAGCTTGCCTTTCAGGGCACCGATGGTCCTGGCGATGACCGTGGTCTTGCCGGAGCCGGGCGATGAGATAAAGTTCAGACACAGGATCCCGCGCCGGCGAAAATACGCCTTGTTCTTTGCGGCAAAGTCGTCATTGCGGCTCAGGATCTTTTGATTCAGCGATACCTTCATTGGGGTCCTCGAATTCAATGTCTTCCAGCAACAGCGGCGCATCCGGCTCAAACTCAAACTCCATGCTCTTGCAGGATGGGCACACGGGATCGTAAATGTCAAATTCAAAACTGATCCGGCAGGCCTTGCACGCGGCCCTCAGCGGGATATGCCGGATCTGCAGGTCCATGCCTTGTGCAACAGTCGATTCGGCGGCGGCCTCGAACGCGAACCGCATGACTTCATCATTCAATGCGTTGAACTGGCCGCACGAAACCACCGCCCTCACCGGGCGCGCATTCATTTTGGCGGCATAGTCGCAAATGGTCTGGAGGATGCTTTCCGCTACGGCCGTCTCATGCATCAGCAAATCCTCGGCAGCTCGCGGCCATAAGGCATCTGAACAATTCGCCGGCCTCCGATCTTCGTGACCAGCTCCACAAGCGGGTGGTCCGATCCCTTAAGGACTCGACCGATAACAGCGGCCCGCCGTCCCAGCGGGTGCGATCGCCACAATTCAATCGCCCTTGCCGCGGCATCGGGCGCGACAATCGCCACCACCTTGCCTTCGTTGGCGATATTCAGCAGGTCAAAGCCGAGCATGTCCGCGGCCGCCTGCACGGTCTTGTCCATGGGCAAGGCAGGCTCATCGATCTCAATGCCGACTCCTGCGGCGACAGCGATCTCGTTGAGCACCGCCGCCACGCCGCCGCGGGTCGGGTCACGCATGAACTTGACCGCGTTGCCCAGTGCATTGTACAGCCGGGAAGTCAACTCATGGAGGCAGGCGCAATCGCTTTTGAGCGGCGATTCAAATTTGAGACCTTCGCGCTGGGACATGATCGTCATGCCGTGATCGCCAAGCGTGCCATTGATCAGGATCGCATCCCCTTCGGTAATGCGTTCAAAGCCCGGTACCGCCCCAGTGATTCGTGCGCCAATACCCGCGGTATTGATGAACAGCCCATCGGCAAAGCCCTTTTCGACCACCTTGGTGTCGCCGGTGACAATACGCACATTGGCCCGCGAGGCGGTTTGGCCGATGTTCTCCAATATCTTTTCGAGTTGGGCGATCTCGAAACCTTCTTCCAGGATCAGCGACAGGCTAAGCGCCAGCGGCTGCGCCCCCGAGACCGCCAGGTCATTGACAGTGCCGCAGACGGACAGCTTGCCGATGTCGCCGCCGTTGAAGAATAAGGGCTTGACCACAAAGCTGTCAGTTGTGAAACACAGTTTGCCGGCGGGCACATCGATCGTTGCCGCATCGGTCAACTGCACGGACCGGCCGCCGCACTTCGGTACAATGGTACGGCTGATGAGGTCTGCCATCAGTCTTCCGCCGCCGCCATGCGCCAGCATGATTGTCTTATTCTCATCCATGTTTAGTTTTTTAGAATTCAGGATTTAGTGCTTTCCGTATTTGTACCATGCCGAGCAGGCGCCTTCCGTGCTGACCATGCACGGGCCGATGGGCGAATCCGGCGTGCATTTTCGAGCAAAAAGCGGGCACTGCGGCGGATCGATCAGCCCGCACAATACACGGCCGCATTGACAGCCGCCCAGTTCTTCGGCCGGGATTTCGGAAATGCCGAATCGGTGCAGGGCGTCAAACCGCTGATACCGCGGCCTGAGCCTGAGTGACCCGCCGGGGATGAAGCCCAACCCGCGCCACGGTCCATCGTAGGGTTCGAACATGTTATCGATGATGGCCTGCGCGGTCCTGTTGCCCTGCGGCGTAACCGCTGCGCCGTAAACGGATTCAACCTCGCCGCGGCCCTCGGCCATCTGTTTGCAGATCGCTGCGATGCCTTCCATGATCTGCACGGCCTCAAAACCGGCCACGACACAAGGTTTATGAAATCTCTCGGCAACCGGTTTGTAGGCGTCCGAGCCCAATATCACGCTGACATGGCCGGGGCACATGAACGCATCGATCTTATCGTTCTTGGCGCCCAAGAGGGCCTGCATCGCCGGAACCACGAGCTTGTGGCCGCTTAAAATGCAGAAATTGTGAAGATTCGAGCTTGCGGCATCTGCGACGGCGACCGCCGATGCCGGCGTGGTCGTTTCGAAACCGACCGCGGCGAAAACGACAGTTTTATCCGGGTGCTTTTGCGCAAGCGCCAGCGCATCATCGGTACTGAGGACGACTTTAATCTCCGGCTTGTGCAAGCGCTCCAGTGTGCCCGCCCGTCCCGGCACGCGCATCATATCCCCATAGGTCGCCAGGATCACGTCGTCGCGTCCGGCCAGTTCCAGCACGATATCAATGTAGCCCTGATCCGTCACGCAAACGGGACAGCCGGGACCGGAGAGCAGTTTGATCTGCGGGGGCAAGAGGCTTCGAATGCCGTGGCGGAAGATCGCAACCGTATGCGTGCCGCACACCTCCATGATCTGAATGGGCCGATCCATCCTGGTGCAGGCCTGTTGAATGGTTTGTTTGGCTTGTTCGACTCGTTCCAGCATGTTCATTCCTCCTTATCCGCCTGCTCGGCCGCGATCCGCTTTTCCTCGAATTGCGCGATCTCCTCGAACAGTTCCCACGTCCTGCGGGCCTCCTCTTCATCCACTTTAGCGATGGCGTACCCGGCATGGACCAATACCACGTCGCCGACCTCGATCTCGGGCGTGAGCGTGATGCGTATATTCCAGCGATTGCCCATCGCGTCGGCAACGGCTCTATCGCCTTCCTTTTCTACAATTCGTGCAGGTACGGCTAAACACATATCAATCCTCACGTAAACTCTTTTCACACAGGGCGGCCGCTATGGCCGCCTGGCCCAGACTGATTCCGCCGTCATTGACGGGCACCGCTTTTTTCCATAATACCGCAAAGCCCTCATCCTGCAACAATCTTATCATACGCTCGGCCAGGTATCGGTTGCAGAAGACCCCGCCGGACAGGGCCGCTTCGTTGATGCCCCCGCGCTGGCGGGCGGCCTTTGCCAGTTCCAGCAGGCCGGACGCCACCGAATTGTGAAACTTCGCCGCCATTACGGGCGCGGCCGTCTTCTTTTGAAGGTCATCCAGCAGGCCCATGAGAATCGGCCGAAAACACCATTGTAGTGCGCCCTCCGATTCGACCAGTTCGACCGGATGAGCCTCGTTGACTCCTTTGGCGGCAATTGATTCCAGGGCGATCGGCAGCTCGGCCTCAAAGCGATTACTGGCGCCTACCCCGATCAATGCCGCAGCGGCATCGAATAACCGTCCCAGGCTTGAGGTTTGGACGGTATTCAGTCCTTTTTCGATCTGCGTACAAATCAGGTCGAGTTTATTAGCATCCGGCTCGATCGCTGTCAGAATACCCGTAGAACGGTCGATATCTTCAGGACTTAGAAGCCCTAAAAGCGGACGGATCGCCTCTTTTGAAGCCTTGTCGCCGCCGGCGAGCGGATAATACTGCAAGTGTCCGACACGCTCGAATTCGGTCAGCGATGCGATCAGGCACTCGCACCCCCAGATGGCCCCGTCCGTTCCGTAACCCGTGCCATCGGCGATCAGGGCAATGATCGGGCCGTCTTTTCCGGCGTCAGCCAGCACCGAAGCGGCGTGGGCCCAATGATGCTGGATAGGAACGAGCCTGACATCCTTCATCTGCGCGGCAAAGTACGTCGAAAGATAGCCTGGATGCAAATCGCAGGCGACGATTTGCGGCCTGACCTGGAAAAGCTCCGCCAAATGCGCCACCGAGCGTACGTAGTGCTGGTAAACACGGCTGTCCGCGAGGTCGCCGATGTGCTCGCTGACAATGAACTGGTCGTCTTTGACAAAGCAGAATGTGTTTTTCAGATCGGGTCCTGCCGCGAAGATCTCTCGTTTCGCGGGCCGAGCACGATAGATCGGGCTGGGAACATATCCGCGCGCACGGCGCAGGAACGAAGGGCGGCCGCTCACCACGTGCATGACCGAGTCATCCAGTTGACGATAGATTTGCCGGTTGTGCATCAGAAAGACGTCGGCGACAATATCCAGTTCTTCCAGGGCCTGTTCGTTATCGCAAATGAGCGGTTCGTCGGCAAGATTGGCACTGGTCATGACCAGAACATCGATGCCCGGCTCCGAAAACAGCAAGTGGTGCAGCGGCGCATAAGGCAGCATGAAACCGAACCGGTTGGTGCCAAACGCAACCAGGGGCGCAATCGCGTTTGTTTCTTTCTTATCCAGAAGGACGATCGGACTTGCGGCGCTGGTCAGCAGCCGTTCTTCTTCGGCGCCGACGACACTGTGTTTGCGTATCTCCTCCAGCGTTGCCGCCATCATCGCGAACGGTTTGGCGTCGCGGTGTTTCCTCTGGCGCAGCCGCCGAACCGCCGCATCGTCTGTCGCATCGACCGCCAGGTGAAAACCGCCGATCCCTTTGATTGCCGCGATCTTGCCGTCTCGCAGCAGCTTTGCGCAAACCGCCAGGACACGGTCGGTTTCGGTTTCCAGAACGCGGCCGGCCGCATCCAGCAAAGTGATTTGCGGCCCGCACGCCGGACAGGCCACCGGCTGGGCGTGAAAGCGCCGGTCCTCTACGTCGCGGTATTGGCCCTGGCATTTGACGCACATCGCAAAGTCAGCCATGGTGGTGTTGGGACGGTCATACGGGATGGATTTGATAATCGAATAGCGCGGCCCGCAGCGGGTGCAATTGATGAATGGATAGTGATAGCGAAAATCCGCCGGCTCGAACAATTCGCGCAGGCAATCGCCGCAGGTCGCAGCATCGGCCGTCACTTGCGAAACCGGGTCGCCGGCCGCATCGCTGGAGGCGATCATAAACGCCGATTCACCCGGCTTGACAGGCTTTTTCTCGGACGCAAGCTCAACGATATCGAGCAGCGCCGGATAGCCGTCGAGCGAACGATCCCGCAGTTCGTCAACGAAGGCGGCCACAGCGGCGCTTGGGCCTTGGATTTCGATCAGCACGCCCCGGACATCGTTACGAACCTGGCCGGTCAGCCGGTGGGTGTGTGCCAAGCGGTAAATGAACGGACGGCATCCGACCCCCTGGACACGCCCGCGTAATGTCAGTTGAACACGTTTCAAATAGTCGCTCTGCTCGATCGATTTGGAGCGGTCACTATAACAGAAATGCCCGGCACAAGATAGTCAGAAAATCTCCGACGCGGATTTGAAATTGAGGGACAGGCAAGCGGCGGATCAGTCAAATAAATGAGCTTGCGCAGCTTGGGCCTGCTCGGCCAACGTGGATTTCTTGACCCGTACGGGGACACCCTGCCTGGACGCGATGCGAATCGGAACCGCTTCAGAGCTGCCCTTTTCCCCTGCGTGGGCTTTACGCACATTGAAGACCTTTCGAATCGCGGAAAGGATAACCTCGGGCGGTTCGCATTTGGCCGTGTAGGCCGATGCGCCCGCATGCAGCATGGCGGCCGCCCGCTCGGCTTCGTCGAACATGGACAATCCGATAATGCGAATCTGCGGCAGTTCGTTATGAATGATCCGCGTGGCATCCAGCCCGTTCATACGCGGCATGCTGAAATCCATCAGGATCACATCGGGCAAAAGATGCCGCGATTTCTCGATCGCCTCGGCGCCATTTTCGGCTTCGCCCACGATCTCGATGTCCGTCTCCTGGCGCAGCATCGAAGCAAGTCCCCGCCGCATGACGTTATGATCATCTACCAGCAGCAGCCGTATTTTTCGCTCCGCGGCGGCAGAGGCGTCCTGATCCGCATCAGCCTGATCCCGTTTCTCCATCCGCATTCCCCTCAGCGCGGCCCTGGGGATCGTCAGCCTGAACGTTGAGCCGCCGCCAGGTTTGCTGTCGATCGTGAAATTTCCGCCGAGCATGCTGAGCCGTTCCCGGATACTGAACAGGCCAAATCCCCCGGAGCATCCCGCGGTCCTTGACCAAACACGCTCAGGGTCGAAGCCGCGTCCCTTATCGCTGACCGTCAGCAAAAGATCCTGCTCGGGGTTATAGTGCATCGAGATCGAGGCCGACTTCACGCCTGAATGCTTGACGCTATTGAATAACAGTTCGCGGACGGATTGAAAGCATAGGATGCTCACATCATCGCGTTTAAGCTCAACCTCAGGCGAAATGTCCATTTTCACTTCGAAGCCATATTTGTTCTGCATTCGCCGACCGAGCCACTGCAATCCGGCTGGAAGCCCCGCCTCGTGCAGGATTGGCGGCGATAGTTCCACGGTAAGATTCCGCGATTCGCGAATGGATTCTTCGATAAGACCGGATACATCGGCGATGATGGTCTGAAGCTCGTTTTCCTCGACCTTGCGCGCCAGTACGCTCAGTTCCAGCTTGGCGGCCACGAGGATTTGCTGCAAATGATCATGCAGGACATGCGCCAGGCGATGACGCTCCTGTTCTTCAGCAAGGGTGATCTCGCAGGCCAAACGCGACAACTGGTCAGCGCGGTTGTGCAATTCCAGGTTCTGGGCGTCCAGCTCGGCGGTTCGCCGTCGGACACGGTCTTCCATTTGGTTGTATGAGATCTGCAGCTTTTCTTCCACCTGCTTGCGCTCGATCAAATCGGCCGCCATGCGGGCCAGCACGTCTAGGAATCGCTTTTCGTGTTCGGTCGGATAATGCGGAGCGGAGAAATGATTGTTCAGCATGCCCAACACGCGGCCTTCACGGCTGATCAGGGGCGAGCACTGGACCGCACGGATGCCTTCTTCCAGGATCACCCCAAGTTCGGGGTTCTCGGAAATCGGGAACTTGCTGATGTCTTCAAGAACGACACGCGATTTGGTGAGTTTGGCCTCTTCACAAGAGCCGGCAAATCCCTTCTCTGCAAAGTATTCGATAAACTTCGGGCTAAGGCCCTGGTGAATTACAATGCGCAAGTGGTTTGTGCTCGGATCGAGGAACTGAATACTGCCTTTGTCGGTTTTGGAGATCTCCGCCGCGGCGGCCAGGATCTCTTTGAGAAGCGCATGAAGATTACCGGCCTGGATGAGGCGCGTGCTCAACTCACCAAGCCGGGTGACCGCAGCCAAAGTGGCTTCATGGTATCCATCCTGGCAGAGGCACACTGACTCACTTGCCTGTTCCATTTCATCCCAATGTAATAACGGCTCAATGATTGCAACACTACTTGAAGAGCCGATATTAGAGCGCGCAAGAGATTGCGACAATAAGGAATTTACCTATTTTTCCAGACATTTCGTCCTAAATGCGGAGATCGCTAAAAGATAATTTACATCGTCATTGTTGAGGGTATAATAAGCCGCATATTTACAAGGCCGAAACCATGAGCGATATAAGAAAACATATTGAGCAGTTACGCACTTCGATCGAACGGCACGATTATCTGTACTATGTCGAAAACCAGCCTGAGATTTCCGATCGCCAGTACGACAAACTGTTTGAGGAACTGCGGCGCTTGGAGGCCGAGCGTCCGGACCTGGTTACGCCGGATTCACCCACCCAGCGCGTCTCGGAGCGGCCGCTCGAAGGGTTTGTTGTCGTCACACATGATGTGCCCCTGCTGAGCATCGACAATACCTATAACGAATCCGAACTGCGCGAGTTTGATAAGCGGGTGCGTAAAGGGCTGGAAGGCACTTCGTACGACTATACCATAGATCCCAAGATCGACGGGCTTGCCATAACTCTGCGTTATGTCAGCGGCAAGCTGCTTTATGGAGCGACGCGCGGCGACGGCCGGCGAGGGGATGATGTGACCGCCAACCTGCGTACGATCCGCGCTATCCCGCTGACGCTCAAAGGCAAAGGCTGGCCCGAACAGTTCGATGTTCGCGGCGAG
Source organism: Planctomycetaceae bacterium (assembly GCA_021372945.1). Classification (GTDB taxonomy): domain Bacteria; phylum Planctomycetota; class Phycisphaerae; order Sedimentisphaerales; family Anaerohalosphaeraceae; genus 4572-13. Next base: position 97,875 of record JAJFTK010000139.1, read on the forward strand.
GTCTATATGCCGAAGCGCGCGTTTGCGGAACTGAACGCCGCCAAGGTCGAGGCGGGTGAGCCCGAATTCGCCAATCCGCGCAATGCCGCCGCCGGGTCGCTAAAACTATTGGACGCGCGGATCACCGCCAGACGCAAGCTTTCGTTTTTTGCGTATTCGGTCGGCCTGGGCAGCACGGAGGTTGCGGATTGTCACTTCGATGCGCTGATGAAGCTTCGCCAATGGGGTCTGCCGGTCAACCCGCATACGCAAGAAGCCGCGGACATTGACAAGGTGCTCGAGGTCTGCCGCATGTGGGAACAGAAGCGCCTGGAATTGGATTACCAGATCGATGGCCTGGTCATCAAGGTCAACCGCTATGACCAGCAGGATGTGCTGGGCACGACCGGCCGCTCGCCGCGCTGGTGCATCGCGTATAAATATGCCGCCGAGCAGGCGGATACGGTTGTGGAATCCATTACAGTCCAGGTCGGCAAGTCCGGCATATTGACGCCCGTGGCGAACCTCACGCCCGTCAAGCTTGCCGGCACGACGGTCAAGCGCGCCAGCCTGCACAATTTCGACATTCTGCAAAAGCTCGACGTGCGAACGGGCGATACGGTCGTGATCGAGAAAGCCGGCGAGATCATTCCGCAGGTGGTCACGGTCAAGCTTCAGACGCGGCAGGCGCACGCAGCAAAGCCATATACGCCGCCGGCAGCCTGCCCGGTTTGCGGCGGCGCGGTCAAGAAGGACGAGAACGGCGTTTATCTTCGCTGCATCAACCTGAAGTGCCCCGCTCAGATCAGGGAACGCCTTCAGTATTTCGCGGGCAAGGGCCAGATGGACATCGACGGGCTCGGGCCGGCCCTGATCGAGCAGCTTGTCGAAAAAGGATTCGTAAAAGATTTCGCGGATATTTACCGCCTTCGCTTTGATCAAATCGTGCAGCTTGAACGCATGGGCGACAAGAGCACTGCCCATGTAATGGACAGTATCGCAGCCAGCAAAACCCGTCCGCTTTGGCGGCTCATCGCCGGCCTGGGGATCCGCAACGTCGGCGGGCAGAGCGCGCAGATATTAGCCAATGCGTTCGGAACGCTGGAGTTGCTGATGGCAGCCTCGAAGGAACGCCTGCAGCAGATCGAGCAGATCGGGCCGGTGGCGGCTCAAAGTATTTACGAGTACCTGCATGATGCGGATAATGTGCATGTGATCGAGGGCATGCTGGAGGCGGGCGTGAATCCTGAACAACCGCAAGCCCGGAAAAGCGAGGCGTTGGCGGGAATGACCATCGTGGTCACCGGAACGCTGAAGCATTTCTCGCGTCAGCAGATCGAACAGGCGATCAAGGACAATGGCGGCAAGACGGCCGGCAGCGTGAGCAAAAAGACAAGCTTCGTCGTCGCCGGCGAAAACGCCGGAACCAAGCTTGACAAAGCGCATCAGCTCGGCATCGATGTCATCGATGAAACTGAATTCATGAAACGAATCGGTCAATCATCGCAGTAATGGCGAGGCAGATAGTTGCAGGACAGCCAATCCTGCATCATATACACAAGGTCCTCAAGATTGACCCGGCAATCACAATTGAAGTCGCTGGGAAAGCACATCATGCAGCATTGCTGATCATAGCTGCGGCTGGCCTGCTCGGTGTTGCCATAGGCGCCTATGTTGACTTTATTACCATTGCACTTGTACTCATTCGTAACCTCAACGGCCGGGTCGCCGGCGTCAATGCAGGGACTGTTTTCATCGTCCGCCGGGTCGTAATTGCCGCCGTCATCCAGGATCCACTGACGCGTCGTCGGCTCCCAGTGCCCCGAGGCGGACTTCACATAGTAATCCCGCGCCGCCGCATTCACAAAAAGCGGATCCGCCTCAAAATTGCCCTGGCCCCATTCCAGCGTGCATTCCGGCGAATTGGCTGGGTCCAGTAAATGCCCCGCGTCCAGCCCGGTGACATCGCAATAATTGACCGCAAGAAAGGTTTCGTCGAGGGAATCGTCAACCAGGGCGATCTGGCCGCCGGCGGACTGGGCGGCCGAATTGTTCCATACGATCGAATTGTTTATTTTCATCCTGCTGTCCCACAGGCAGATGCCGCCGCCATAGCCGTCCGTGGAATTATCGGCCAGAGTGATAAAGTCGATCGCCTGGATGTTCGGATCGGTCGGGCCCAGGGCAGTACACTCTTCAAAATACAGCCCGCCGCCAAAAGTCCCGGCGTGATTGCCCGCGATCACCGTATGACTGATCTTGACAATGGAATTGATCCACGAGTAGAGTCCCCCGCCCTCCAGGCCCGCCGTATTGTTAAGAATTTCGCAATGGGTTACAACGGCGCTGCTGCCATCGCGGCAACTGATCGCCCCGCCGGCGCCGGTTGCGATATTGTTGACAAACCTGCAATTTAAAATGGTCGGGCTGCTGTTGTAAAGGGCGATGGCGCCCCCGTTCTTCTTGGCGATGGCGCCGACCGTACGGTTATTCTCGAACGTACAGTTCTTGATCGTGGGGCTGGCATAATAGCAATAGATCGCCCCGCCGTTATCATTGATGCTGCCGTTTCGGATCGTCAGCCCGTCCAGCGTCGCGGCCGAATCTTCGCCGGTCATGAAGGTAAATGCCCGCCCGCTGCTCTGGCAGTCAATTACGGTCTGCGCCCGCACCTCTGGATTGGATGGGTTGAGGGAACGGATAACGACGTTCTTTCCGCCAAAACTAATGTTCGTGTTGCCCGGGCCAGTATAGATCCCCGGCGACAAGGTGATCACGTCGCTGTTGCCGGCCGCGGCCAGCGCGGCCGCGATCGTCGGGTACGGGTCCGGCACATTGAGATAATTCGGCTCGCTCTTGGGCACAAGCTGCGCGTAAGCGGGACTTGCGCCCACGCCGTTGCAGCCGTACTCGATCCGCATATAGCCGCCTTCACCCCAGCCGGGTCCCCAAGAATTCCGCAGGAACCAGATACCGCTTTTGCCCTGCGTGTCATCCCAGCCGACCAGCACGACCGCATGATTCAAATCGGTGCTTGCGTCCGCGTCGAACACGCCGCCGACATAACACTGAAACATATCATCGGCGGCGACGCCAACCGCCACGGGACCATAGGTCATAATCGCCTGCTTGATCGCTTCGACATTCTGTCCGATGGCCGCCCACTCCGTCAGTATGTACAGGTCGCCGGTATTGCAGTTACAGCCCACATCGTCAGCCTCGTAAGGGAACATCTCCTCAAGCGGCGCACCGATCACATTACAGGCATCCTTGGTATTGATCATAAAATCAAACGCCGTGCCATACCATCCGCCGTCGCAGGTTCCGGCCTCCGTACAGCTCACGAGCCATTGTTCCGAAAAGTCCAGTTCTTTGCCGCTCTGAATGAGATATTGGCTTTCCGCCGTTCCCATCGCCGCAAAGGCCCAGCACGAACCGCATCCGCCCTGATCCTTCACGGGCGTGCATCCGCCCAGGGCCCGCCAATCAAACGACTCCGGCAGCGGCTGCGGCGGCAGCGGCGCTTTGGGCTGCCTGGCTGAAAAATTCGGCGGGATCTTCAACCCGCAGAGACGCTCAAGAGGATACCGGGTGGCGGGGTTAGGACCCACGCGGAACTTGTAATGCCCTTGGCGAACCCGCTTCTCCACGGTTTGGAGATCAGGTTTGGCGCCAAGAACGAGCGGACAGAGTATAAAGAACATGAAAAGGCAGGCTCTTCTCATCACGGCTTCTGAAGATCGCATAATCTCTCCTTTTGAAGACCGGTTGATTATACTATTAAAAGACAGAAAAAAGCAAATTAAAAGCTGTAATTGTGCCGACAGATACACCTGCTTCGCCGACAGTCAGGAACATTTTAGAGTGATGAGGGAGATCTCGGGGGGGCAGTTGAATCGAGCGGCCACGCCGGAGGCTCCTGCGCCGCGGCTGGTGTAACCGGTCATGCCCTTGTAGGTCCAAACCCCTTTGATGCAGCGGCGAGGGGCATCGGCCGAATAGACAGGCGCAAAGCCGTTGGGCAGACAGATCTGTCCGCCATGCGTGTGACCGCAAAGACAAAGCGCCAATCCCTTGCGGGCCGCCGGTTCATTCAACTCCGGCGAATGAGACAGCAGGATCTTGCAGGCGCCTTCGGGCACGCCTTTGAGTGCCTCATTGAGATCGGCCGCCTTGAAATAATGCGTATCATCCACGCCGATAAACCAGAGTTTTTCTCCCGCGCGTTCAAACGCAATGTGATCGTTGAGCAGCAGTTTGGCGCCGGCGTTCTCGAGGATCGGCGCAAGCTGCGAATAATCGTGATTGCCGAAAATTGCATAGACAGGCGTTTTGGCGGCCAGCGTCGAAGCGGTTTTCCGGGCCGCCCTTGCGGCGTCGTCGGTCATGTAATGATTGAAGCACCAGTCGCCGCCGAGCACGCAAAGATCGTACTCCAGCGACGCCGCAAGCGCCAATACATGATCGATCAGACCCTCGATGCAGTCAGCGTGCAGGTCGGAAATCCAAAGGATGCGAAAGCCATCAAAGGCACGCGGAAGATGCGACAGGACGATTTGCGGCCGCTCGATGCGCGTATCGAAGAGGTTCTTCAGGCCGCGCTGATATACGCCAGCAAGCCTCAGCAGCCAGCCGGCTGATTCCTCCAGCCAGGGCATGTTTTCCCAATGTGCCCACCAGAAAAAGCCCCGCCGAACCTTGTGCTGGTGCCGCTCTTTCTCGATCCGTTGCCGCTGAACCGGAATCGGTTTCATCCGTATTTCCTGATGTTGCTCTATGTCTGTGTTTAGGGTTTCGTGCCGCCTGCGTCAAAAAGCAAGTGCATTTTACGCGAAAGTCATTATACTGATGGGCCTTATGAATTGTAGAAAAATCCATATAAAAAGCTTCGGCTGCCAGATGAACAAGCTGGATTCTGCACTGGTCAGTTCGGCCCTGGCTCAGCAGGGGTACGAACTGACCGACAAGGCAACCGATGCGGATGTGATCATCATCAATACATGCTCGGTTCGCGAGCATGCCGAGGACCGCGTATTTTCGAATCTCGGACACATCAAGCATTTGAAAAAGGACCGGCCGCAATTGCTGGTCGCGGTCATCGGCTGCATGGCCCAGCGGCTTGGCGAAGAGCTGCTGTCGCATGACAGTGTCGATATCGTCGCCGGCCCCACACAGATCGACGAGATCCCGGCCCTGATCACCAGGGCGCTGGCCGAGCACCAGAAGCAATTGTCCGTCACCGATGAAATCCGCCGACAGCCGCCGGATGAACGCGAATCGGAGTTGGATGATTTCGAAGTCGCGTACGATTCGGATAAGCATCATCTCAAGTCACAGGCCTTCATCCGCGTGATGCGCGGCTGCAACAATTTCTGCTCATACTGCATTGTACCGTATGTGCGCGGACCCGAGGTTTCGCGGCCCCCCGCCGTCATCTTCGAACAGGCCCGTCGCCTGGCAGAACAAGGCATCCGGCAGATCACGCTGCTGGGGCAGACGGTGAATTCATATCGGTACAAGGGCGCCCGCATCTATACGCTGGCCGACCTGCTCGAACAGATCAGCGAGATCGAGGGCTTACACTGGATTCGGTTCATCACAAGCCATCCGGGCAAATTCGAAGAATCCATCCTCAACGCGATGGCAACCCTTCCAAAGGTCTGCCCATATCTGCATATCCCCGCGCAGAGCGGCTCGAACAAGATTCTCAAGGCGATGAACCGCGGCTACACTGCCGAGCAGTATATTGAACTCATGGACAAGGCGCGTGCGATCGTGCCGGATCTCGCGATCGCGGGTGACTTTATCGTAGGCTTTCCGGGCGAAACAGACGAGGACTTCCAGGCAACGGAGCACATGATCCGGCGGGTTCGCTACAAAAACTGTTTTATCTTCAAGTACTCGCCGCGGCCGGGGACGCGGGCTGAGCAGAAGCTGGCCGATGATGTGCCCGCGGAGGTTAAGCAGCAGCGCAACGTTCGCTTGCTGGAGGTCGTCAACCAGATCGCCGAAGCAAACAACAGAGTCTTCGAAGGCCGCACCCTCGAGGTGCTGGTCGAGGGACCGAGCAAGAAGGCGCATCTAAACAAGGCGGAACACCTGAATGAGCCACAGTTGATCGGCCGAACGGCGCATGACTACATCGTTGTATTCAATGGTCCCGAATCACTCACCGGCCAGTTCGTCAACGTGCGGATCGTCAAGACCTCGGCGCTGACACTTTTTGGCGAACTTGCGTAAGTTTGCCAGGAGTAAAAAGCTCTCCACTGACAACGGCAAGTCCATCGCAAGCGAGAAGGGACAAAAAACTCTCAGGGGGAGTCCGGCGCAGCCGGGAGGGGGTATCTTCTCAGCAGCCGGCTGAACCAGCCGTCTGTTGCCCTTGGAGCAGGTTCTTACCGCGACTTGCGGTCAGTTTTTCCGCGGCATATACGGCAATGCCCGCCGTCAGCGCCGCGGCGAGCACCACAACGCTTGTTCGTTTAAATGTCATCGCGTACGCGATCGAATTGTAGATCAAAAACGCACACACGCCCGCGAACACCAGCGGCGTCACCGGGTAACCGGGTACCTTGTACGGTCTTTCCTGCTGCGGTTCCTTATGGCGCAGCACGATCACCGATAGACTCGTGGCCATATAGAATGCATAGACGGCCGCAGCGGTATAGAGGATTACATCAATGTAGCCGCCAAACAGCAGGATCAGCCCGATAGCGATCAATCCCTGCACGGCAAGCGCCGGCACGGGCGTGCTCGTGCGAGGCGTCCATCTTCCCAGGATCGTGAAAAACCGGTGATCGCCGCCAAGGGCGTACGAGATGCGCGCTCCCGTGAAGATCTGGCCGTTCACGACGCCCAGCGCCGAAATGCATACCAGCAGGCTGATCAGCGTTGAACCCGACATCGGCAGGATCAGCGCCAGCATATCGCTTGCGGGCGTTTTCGAGGCAGCCAGGCCTTCAAACCCAAGGGCATGCAGGAAGGCCCCATTGATCAAGAGATATAGGACGATCACGCCGCTCATTCCCACCGCCATTGCCAGCGCGATGTTCTTTTTGGGGTTCTTCACTTCGGCCGCCACATAGGCCATTTCGTTCCACCCGCCGTAAGTGAACAGGACGAAGATCAGAGCCAGGCTCCAGGGGAGATCCTCCACCGGCTGGGCGACCTGGGGCTTTTGAGGCATAACAACTGCCGCCAGGATGACAAGGCTAAGCCCGCCGGCCTTTACAAGCGTCAGACAATTTTGTGTCCACTTGCCTTGTTTGACGCCGACAATGTTGATGGCCGTAAGCAGCAGCACGGGCGCCGCCGCAAACAGCCGTTGGCTGAGCTCGGCATGCGATGCAAGCGGGTCCCAGATCCGCCGGCCGTACGTCGCAAAGGCAAACGCCATCACGGCGATATCGCCCGGCCGCACGATCAGGAGCTGCGTCCAACCGAACAGAAAACCTGCCATGCGGCCGTACGCTCGCGTCAAATAGACGTAATCGCCGCCGCTGTGCTCCCGATAAGCCGCCGCCAATTCGGTGTAGCTCAACGCACCGCAGAACGAAAGCAGTCCGCCAACGATCCACAAGACGATCAATTGCTGCCAGGAGCCGGCGCCGCGAGCGATATCCGGCGCCATCTGGTAGATGCCCGCGCCGATAATGATGCCCACGATGATACAGGTCGAATCAAAAAACGAAAGGACCCTTTGCGGTTTTGCCTGCATGTTCCCTTGCTTTCACTGGCGGCTTTGCCGGCTGCTGTCGAAGACAGCGATCAAAGCTTCTTGAGCGTAATGGAGACGCCGGAACGAACGATCGTCTCCAACTCAGGATTGGTCGTGATCGCCTCGACAAACGCAGGATCGGCCATCCCGGGGGTAATATTGTGACCGATGATCAGGCCGCCGCGGCGAACAAGCGGCAAAAGCGTGTTCAAATAATCGGTATAGCCTTCCTTGTCGGCGTCAAGAAAAACCAGGTCGATCGGACCTTTGAGGTCCTTGACCTTTTCGTGCGCATCGCCCTCGACAACGGTGATGACATCGGCTAAGCCGGCCTTCTTGAAATTCTCGCGCGCGGCTGCGGCGCGCTGGGCGTCAATCTCAAAGGTCGTCAATTTGCCGCCGGTTTTCTGCAGTGCCATGCCGAACCACGTTCCGGAGTACCCCGTTGACGTCCCGATCTCCACGACATTTTTGGCATCCATCGATGCGGCCAGGATCCGCAGCAGTCTTCCATCGCCGGCGGGTACATTCATCGCCCGCTGATTCGCCTGGATATCATCCAGCACTGCCAAGATCTTCTTTTCATTGTCATTTTTCGCGACCGGCAGCTTCTGCAAACCGCTTTCTTCCTGCTCCATGCGTGGGCCGCCGGGTCCTCTTCTTCGTTCGCCGGGCCTGGGCCCGAACTGCTGCCGCTGCTGTTTCAACTGTTCGATCAACTGTCCAATCTTGTCCATATCCTTATTCTGATACGCATTCTCCAAGTCCGTCAGCCATTGGCCCGTGCCGGGTCGTCTGGGCTCTGCCGGAGGCAGGGCTGCGCTGGGCTGCTCCGTATCGAAGGCAGCAAACATTGCCCCCCCGATCCCCAGCACCAGGCCGGCCATAATTAACACCAGCGATCTTTTCATAAGTTCTCCTTTTGAATTCATGCCTGCATTTTAAGCAGGTTCGGTTTCATTCTACAAGTAATTAGCCGGTGTTTCGAAAAAGTTACATAAGGTAAAAACCGGGACTTTGAGATCTCTCAAAAGCTCCGCAACGTGTCCGGTTTTATTACAAAAACTCACTTTCCGGACTCGCTTAGATCTCCAATTACTTATGGTTTGCCATGTAGGGTATGCGTATCAGGCTTGCCCAGCGCTTCAGCCAGGGCGTCAAGCATGCCGTATCCGAATCTATTATCCGGCAGCAGGTAATGACCTTCGGACCACTCGTTGAAGCATCCTATCGTCACAATTCGCGGCACCTCAGGATGTTTATTCAGGTAAACAAATGAGGATTGAATGAACGCCTTAAGGGACGCGGGATTTTCGTTACTAAAAATCGTGCAGGCGGGCCATTGATCCCGGTTGGGGTTCTCGGGACGGACATCAGGCGCGATATATCGCGGCGTTGAATCCCAGCCTGCGCCTACAGACGGGATATAAGGGATCTTGAATTGGTCGTGCAGCTCGTCCCAAATCTTAAATGCGACGTCGGCGGCAACTGTGCCGTAATCGGGGAATTCAATGTCTTTGGGCTGAAAACGGCGGGCGGCCCAATCAATGGGATTGTATGAACCTACCGTTTGGTAGCCCTCTTTATCCATATTGTCGCCGGCATAGCCTGTAACATGAAAATGCAGCCCCGGCAGACCTGATTTTTTAGCGAAATCGTTTAAATCCGCCAGCAGCGACTTGACCCCCTCAACGCCTAACTTGCTTTCAAGTCGCCGAGCATCCCAGACGCAGATGACCGGCTTACCATCAATCTTCCAGTAGTTCTCAAGGTGGCAGTAACGGCTGATGATATAAGTGAAACTCCGCCAGCATTCTTCCCTGGACAGATCGGGCGCATCATAGCTTGGGGGATATACCCTTTTATTGTTTGTCTGTTTCGTCGGGTACAGAATAAACCACGGGTGATTGGTCCACATGCACGCAAACTTTACATCATTACGGTTCGACGATTCCAGAAAGCCTTTCTCAAGAGCCTCATGCAGGCAGGGTTTGCCATCGTACCAATACCAGTCCCATATCAAAACATCGATGCCGCTCTGCTTGCACAAACGATTATAAACATCCCAAGTTGACGGTAAGCTTTCATCAAGCTCGCCAAGCAGCGGCGTACGCGGCTGCTGATGACCTTCAAACCAGGGGCGGGCGCTGCGAACGAGATTGTACTCGGTCCATCCTTTTGCATAGAGTTTGTCGTGCAGAGCAGACGCATGGTAATTCGGAAACGTATAGGCAGCTACCGTCAACCCCGCCGGCTTTTGCAGAAGATTGGGGTCTTGCGCCAATTCAGCCAGATCCTCGGGCAGACGCCGCACCCCCGAAGGGCGCTGCTCGGCCGCAAAAAGACCTATAGGAAAAAGTACGAAAGCCAAAGACAGAACTTTCAACGGCTTGATCTTAAAAGGCATTTTTCTTCCTCACGCATCGACATCCAATTCGTACAAAATGAATGACGCCCATTCATTACTTGGAATGAAATGGCGCTTGCGCGTTTTTTTTTACAGCAAAATGCAAATTTAATGATTGTACAGGTTACAGGCCGCTGTACAAAGCGGCCACCTGGGCATCCGTGAGGTTGTAATTGTAAACTCGCAGGTCATCCATGCGGCCCTGGTAGTAGGCATCGCCGGACCAGTTGCTGCGGCCGACATAGTTGTTCGTCCGAGTAACGCTGGTAGGCGCCGATGTTCCCGTCTGGATCAATTGGCCGTTCTTGAACAGGCGCACATTGCCGGCGGCGTCCGCGGCGGCCGTAAACATCTGCCATTCATTCAGCGCGATTGCATTCGACGCAGAGACCAAGCCGTTGGAACTGCTGCCGGACCAGCATTCAAATGCGAGGTCGTTCGACGATGCGCGTCGACCGAACCATATGTTGCCGGATGCGGAGCCGTTTCCAAAATCAATAAAGCGAGCCCAGTCTTTGACGGCGGTCGGATAGACCCATACAGAAACCGTGCAGCCCTTGGCAAAATCGCCAAACCCATCCGGCAAGTCAATATAGTCATTGCTGCCATCAAATTCCAGGGCTGTGCCGATCTGCCCGCTTACCGAATTCATACTGAAAGCTAAGCCGTTCTGCAGGGAGCCGTCCATATTCTTTGTGCTCGAATCTTCGACTGTGGTTCCGGCGGTTTCATCCAGCGTCCAGTGGCCGATGAGTTCCGAGGGCGTCGGCAAGGGAACGGGGGTCGCGCGGCTTGCCTCTGCCGCCAGCCAGACAGACATTTGTCCGGCTCCGCGATGGGCCCATGCATAATACGGAATGGCGATGAAGGGTTCATCCTGCTCGGTGGTGCCGCCGCCCGGCGCCTCGTAAACGCCTTTGACGGTTCCGGTGACGACATTGCCTTTATTCACCAGCTCGGGATTGCCCAGCATATTGCTGCGATACTGAACGCTGAAGCTTGCGGTTTGCGGGACGTAAAGATGCGTAATGTTATGTGAGGCAAAGTCGGGCCATTCGGCGCAGTAAACGATCGGACCGCGTTCAAGAGCGACCTGGCCTGTGCAGGCGGCGACATTGGCGTGAGCCTGCACCTGGCGAACGGACATGGGCAGCGAAAGGTGAATGACATCGCCGGCCTGCCACGTGCGATTGATCGCGACGTATCCGCGTTGAATATTCAGAGGGACCGAGGTGCCGTTGACATCGACAGTTACTGTTTGTGCGCTTTGCGTCTTGTAAGTGTAAAGATCGCCGGGCACCGGCTGATTCTGTGCCCATCCCGGAATGCGCATATAGATGGTAAACGCCGCCGTGTGGGCGGGGCTAACGGAAATGGCCATATTGCCATCCCAGGGATAGCCGCCCTGCTGCGTCAGACGGACGGTATTTCCGGGCAGAGGAATGCTGCCGGCGCCGGCCACGTACAGGTTGACATAGATATCGTTGTCACTGCGGCAATAGACGTACCCCGGCACCGAGGGAATGGTCCGGGCAATATTGCCGACGCAGCAGTTGCAGCCGAACCACGGACTTCGCGCATAGCCTCCGGAGGACATCAGCGGGTTGGGGTAGAAGAACGCGTCGCCTTTGAGCGAGACGCCGCTGATGAGCGCATTATAAAGCGTGCGTTCCAATACATCGATATACTTGCCGTCGCGATGGATCAGGAACATCCGCTGATTCCACATAACGTTGGCGATCTGCGCGCACGTCTCGCAGTAACCGTCGTGCGGTAGAAAATACGGCGCGCCGAAGGCTTCGCCGCCGTGCGATGCGCCCAGCCCGCCGGTGATGTAGGCCTTGGTGTCATTGACGCTGTGCCAGATGCTGTCCAATACGGTGATCAGGGCATCGCGGTATTGACTGTCGTTTGTCCGGGTGGCCACATCGGCCATGCCCATGTAGAGGTACACGGCACGCACCACGTGCCCAACTGCTTCGGCCTGCTGAAGGACAGGCGTGTGATCCTGAGAGTATTCACCCCAGGGGCTGTGGTCGTCGGTGACGGTGCCGCGGATATCGAGATAATACCGGGCCAGCGCAAGATGGTTGGGATCTCCAGTGACATCGTACAGTCGCGCCAGGGCGGATTCGACGATCTCGTGTCCGGGCGGTATCTCCACGCCGCCGTCATGGAACGTATCGACCAGCAGATCGGCAAAGTTTTTAGCGACATTCAGCAGCGACGTCTTGCCGGTGGCCTGGTAATGCGCGATGGCAGCCTCAAACAAATGACCCGCGTTATACAATTCGTGGCTGCCGGAAAGATTGGTCCATGGCGCCGGGCCGCACCAGATATCGACGCCGTTGGTTCGAATGGTATAAAGATAGCCGGGCAAAAAGCCGTTATGGGTCTGTGCGGCGGCGATCTTGACGATGAGATCATCCAGATATACCTCCAGCGCAGGATCCGGTGAGACCATCAGCGAATAACTGGCGCCCTCAAGCGTTTTATAGATGTCCGTGTCATCGAACGGGAAGTCGTACCGGGGCGTTCCGGTCATCAGTTGACCGGCAATTGCAAAGTTGTCAATGCGGTTGTCATTGATGTTATAGTCGCCTTCCAGCCGGTTGAAGATATAGGGAATCGTGACCGTACGGTTGGTCTGAAGCCGCGGCAGCCAGAACTCATCCGTGAAGGTGACATTGGTGAACGGAACCGATTTGAGCAATTCGACTGTTTGCGCCACCTGAATCTGCAGTTGTGCCTGAACGGGCGTGCTGATGCCATCGGTGATTTGAACCGTAAAAGTGCTGACGCCTGCATCCGAATCGGCGGGAGTGCCCGAAAGCGTACCGTCGGCGGCGACCGTCAGCCAGGCGGGGCCGCTCACTTTGCTGAACGTCAGCGCCGGCACATGATAATAGACAACGTCATCCGCCAGCGAGGCCGTGTATGCCTGGTCCGCCCCAGCGCCGGTCTTCACGATCGGATCGGCGGCAAAGACCGGCGGCTCAATAAACAGCCAGTAGGCGACAATTTGACCGAGCGTTGAAAGGTCATAGGGGTTCTGCCAGCCGCGGGCCAGCAGCGCAATATCCTCCAGATCCACCTTGCCGTTTCGGCTTAAATCGCCGTTGGGCGGAACGGCGGGCTCCAGATGCGCCATAAATACGCGATCACCGGGGGCGGCGCTGAGGAGATTGTCGCCTGCGCCCGCGCCGCCGCTGGTGTAAGCGGAACCGGCGGCATAGGGATTGCCGGAGGCGGCGGTATCCTTGATGCCGAGGCTTTCAAAAAATGCCGACGCAGCGGAGGCCACATCGAATCCATATACCGTGTCGGCATTGAGGGACACCGGCGAGTCAAACACAAAAGTCACCCATGTTCCCGTCCCATCTGCTGTATTGGTTACGGAGCCGGAGGCAAAAAGACCGGCCTCGGAACCGGTCAGCGTATAGCTTTCGCTGCGCAAGATGAACGCGGCGGCGCCGGCCTGAGCCGGATCGGTCACACGAATCGTAAACTGCGAGCCCGCGGGCATGTAATACCATGTGTTGCTGCCTGAGGCGCCGCCGGGATTGTTGCCCGTGTATCCGGCATGCCGCAGGGTGATAGCCGTGAGCAGATAAAAGGGATAGAGCGAGCCGGTTCTGAACGTTTGTCCCTGTGCGGGTCGATCATGCGCGATGTAGGTAGTGGCGTCATTGGCGTTTCCATCGGACGTCGAGGTCCCCACGTTATCCATATCCGTCGCCAGACCCACAAGGCTGTAAACATCATCGCTGTCCGGCACCGGTGCAGCTGCGCCAAAACTCATGGTCGCGGCGTAAACACCGGTAACGCACACTGAAAAGAACACAAGAACGGACACAGCCAGATATCGCTTATTCATTGCTGACCCCTTGCGAGAAAAATCCTTTGCTTCCTTTATAGACAGCAGCGAACCGGGGTTTCCCTTTGTCACAGGAAGCCCCGGTTCTTTCATGCATTTGACTACGGACACGTCGGATAGAGACCGCATTCCAGCCAATGTGCGGCCAGCAACGCGAAATCTTCGAATTTGACGCGGCAGTCGCCGGTGAGATCATACTGCGGCCGTTCGAGACAGACGCTCCCCTCGACGGCAACATACATGTCCAGTATTTCATCGGCGCTCTTGGGATAATTCGTTAATTGAATATCGTCCATCTGACCGGCAAACAAGGCGTCCGCCGTGGAATTGCTTCTGCCGATATAGTTGGGCGTGCGCGTGGCGATATTGGGAACCATCAGCGAACTCGAGATCAGCGGGATCGCATTGCGGTAGATCACCACGTTGCCCTCATGATCCATCGTCACGGCGAACATCTGCCATTCATTCAGCGTGATGGCGTTGTCCACCGGAACCTGCGTAACGCTGGAGAACAGCACAAGCCCGTTGGACGTGCCCGACCGGCCAAAATTAAAACTCGCCACCCCCGTGCCAAAGTCAAAGAATCGCGCAAAACTGCCTGCCGCCGTAGGCTTGGCCCAAACGGTAAAGGTGATCCCCGAGGTCAAGTCGGCAAACCCGTCCGGAAGCTGGATGGAATCATCCACGCCGTCAAATGTCATCGCGGTCCCAACCTTACCCGCCGAAAAAACAGGCGAACCGGCCAATGTTCCATTCAGGCCGCTGCCGGAGATATCACTGCCGTCGGTATTCAAAGGCCAGTGCCCCAGGAGCCGCTTTTGGATAACGGTCAAGACCGCGGCATTAGATTGCCTGGTTCCATCGGCGTTCTTCACTTCACAATAATACGAGCCTGCATTTGCGGGCAGCAAATTGGCCAGGGTCAATTTCGAGCGATACTGATTGCCGCCGGTATTGACCGTAGAAATACTACTATCGCCGCCGGCGATGACTTCGGCTGCGTCCTTGTACCACTTCGGCCATCCGGCCGCAACGGCCGAATCGCTTTCGAATTCCACCGTGAAGACCGCCGTATCGCCGCTGTAACCATAAATGCTCTCCGGCTGACCCGTGATCCGCGGAGCCGACGTGGCCAGGAATTTCCAGGTAACGCCGTGCAGCAAAGCCGGCGTTCGGCTGCTGTCGAAGCTGTCCACGATCCAATAGTACTGCACATTATTCTGCAGCGTGCCGGCCGGAATGGTCACAGAATTGCCCGTGACACCGGTCGCGACGAGCGTCGTGAGCCCGTAATTGGCAGCCGCAAAATTGGGTTCGGTCGTGCCGAGGTAAACGTTGGAGGTAATCACGCCGGATGGTGAATTCGGCTCCGGCAGCGTCCAGGTCAACTGGTTCGTCATAACATCAGCAGAGCCGTTGTTGGTCGGAGTAGGGTTCGCCGCACATGGCGTCAACTCAATCACAAACACGCGGTCGCCGGCGGCAGTGGACATCGTATTACCCGGAACTCCCCCGCTGCCGCAGACGTAAGCAGTTCCGGTGGTATAAGGATTACCGCCAGGCGCCGCATCCCTGATGCCGTGCGTCTCAAAGAAGTGATCGGTGCCCGATGACACATCAAAACCATACGCCGAGACGTTGTGCGATGCCGGCAGCGTAATCGGATTGGCCAGCGCAAAATGGATCCAGGTACCGCTGCCCGTTCTGTTGTTGGTCGTAGCCGCCGGCAATACGCCCGGTTCCGTGCCCGTGATCGTGTACGTTTCGTTGGCCAGCGCAAAATCGGGCGTGCCCGCCGCCGACGGTTTGGTGATGCGAATGCGGATGGTACTCGGAGCAGCCATTCGGTACCAGGTATCGACGCCGTTGGTGCCCGCATAACCCACATGCCGAACCCAGGCGCCTGTCAGCTTAAAGCCGCCGCCCTGGCCCGGTTTCATACAGAAGGTTTGGCCCTGCGCGCCCCGGTCAAACGCCACGTAGGTGGTCGCGTCGTTCGCCGGTCCGTCGTTGGTACCGTTTCCGCCGATATTGTTGCGGTCCTGCGTCGCACCTGTCAAATTAGAGACATCATATTTGCCCGGCACGGGAGCCGTCGTGCTGAAGGTAACAGTGGCCGCCTGGGCCGCCGCCGCTGCCAATAGTATCGCCAGAATGTATAGGTGACTTGTTCGCATGATCATATCTCCTTGCGTTCTATACTGACTTATCTTCATCATCACGTTCCAAATCGCCCGGCTTAAAGGCAATCCGGATAGATCCCGCAGCCGAGCCAATCGGCCGCCATCCCGCTGAGTTCGTAAATATCCACTCTGCAGTCGGGCGTTCCCGCCGGACCTGTCAGGTCATAGGCCGGGCTTTCCTGGCAGAATACGCCGCCTGTTACGAGCGTGTACTTCTGCGCGATCTCGTCGGCGGTCAGGGCATAATTGTAAACCTGGATGTCATCCATGAGGCCCTGGTAATATGCATCGGCGGTCCAGTTGCTGCGGCCGATGTAATTGAGCGTGCGGACAACCGTATTGGGCAGTGTCACCGTGCCGGTCTGTATGGCCGCGCCGTTCTTGTACATGACGACGTCGCCTTCACGGTCCATCGTGACCGAGAGCATCTGCCACTCGCCGGATGTGACTGCGTTGACGGCATCGACGCTGGAGGCAACCGTGCCGCTGTAAACGCTCAAATGCAGCGTATCGGCAGTGCCGGCGCGGCTCAGGTAGATGTTGTCGTCTGGGGCGCCGTTGCCGAAATCGAGGAACCTGGCCCATGAGCCCGCAGCGGTCGGCTTGGCCCAAAGCGTGAAGGTCAGCCCGCCGCCGAACGAATCCATGCCGTCAGGAAGATCCACATAGGTGTCGGTTCCGTTAAACAGCAATGCATCGGTTCCGACTTTTCTGTCGGTATCGAACACAGCCGTTCCGCCTGCGGTACCATTATAGAGAGCGTCCGGAGAGGAATCGTTGACATTGCCGTCCAGTGTCCAGTACGCGATCTGTTTTTCGATAAAGAGTGTGGCGCTGCGCGATTGGATCGTCTTTGCCGTGGCGGTGACGGTCACGACACAGTAATAAGTGCTCCTGTCATCGTCGGCCAAAGCAGTGCGCGCGTATTGGGCGGAGGTTTGGCCCGCCAGGACACTGCCGTTGCGGTACCATTGGTAGGTCATCCCGGTGCTATCGCCAGTGAGCGGATTTATCGGGGCAACCGTAAAGGCCGCCTGTTCGCCGACGGCCACCGATGCATCGCGCGGATAGGTCGGATCCAACTGCGCCCTCTTCAGTTCGGTCGCGAAGGACCAGACGGTACCGGTAATATTATTGGGATCGGCAGGATTGGCCATGATCTCATCGACCCGCCAGTAATACACGGCATCCGATTCAAGCAGGGCGCCGAGTGTTAAAGACGCGCTGGGGTCCACATTGCCGTCGGCAGGATCGATATCGGAAGCGATCAGCGCAGGCGCAATATCCAGCAGGTTCGGGTCGCTGGGACGACTCAGATAAAGATAGTGATACGTGATGTCGGGGTTGGGAATCGTAGAGCCGGGATTCAGCGGATCATTGATCCCGCCGGCGTCCCAGCTTAAGGTCACCGCCGCATCCGTATCGATGCCGGCGGCGCCATCGGCCGGGTCCGGGTTAGAAACGCCGGATCGCAGCGGATCGATCTTTATCACAAACACCCTGTCGCCGGCCTGCGCGGTCATCGCATTATTGCCGATTCCGTTTGCCCCGCTGGAGTAGGCAGCGCCGCCCGAATACGGATTGCCGCCGGCGGCGGCGTCTCGAATGCCAAGCAATTCGAAGAAACCGCCCGCTGCCCCCACGTCAAAACCATACGCTGTGTTCGGTGCAAGAACGCGGGGATTATCCAGTTGAATATAGAGCCATGTACCCGGACCGTCGGCGCTGTTTCCGGAGGCGGGGAAATCCGGCTCGAGGCCGGTAAAGGCGTAGGTCTCGTTGTGTAATACAAAGCCTGCGGTTCCGGCCGCCACGGGATTGGTGATACGGATCATCAACTGATTGCCGGCCGCGATCCCCCAATACGTGTTGTTCACGGCTTCACCGCCGGGATTGCTGCCGAAATAGCCCGGCAGCCGGACCCAGACGCCTGCCAACATCTTCGGTACACTTCCCGTGACAAAGGTCTGTCCCTGTGCAGAACGATCCGGCGCGACATAGGTTGCGCCATCGTTGCCGGGACCATCCGTCGTACCGTCTCCTGCCACATTGTCACGGTCCTGGGCCGCGCCCAAAACATTGGCAATGCTATCAAAGTCATTGACGTCAGACGGTGTACCCACGGAAAAGCTGACGGTTGCAGACCACGCAGCCGAAGTTCCTAGGGATAGAATCATAAGAATGAACCACAATCTGTCTTTTCGCATGATCAATTCTCCTTGCCAGAATATTTTGCCGATAATTACGAATCTTATAAAAGCTCGGGATGCCATACAGTTTTGAACTCCTCCGGTTTGTGCCTTCTCATTCGCTCACCGCTGGTGCGGCGTCAGATTCTCTAGGGGATGTCTTATGTGGGCCGCCCTTTCGGGCGACCCACAGATTTGCATCTTTATCTATGCACAGTGCTTCTTGTCTTTGAAGCAAAGCCTCTAACCGCGGCGTTTGAGCAGAAGTCCGCCCAGTGCAAGCAGCAGCATCGAGGCCGGTTCCGGAACGATTGTGACATTGTCCAAAATGGGCCATGATTCCGTTGTGCCTGCGTTATAGCCATTGAAGCGCAGGAAGAGTTCCTGCGAGCCGGCTCCGGAAATATCGAGCGAGGCTGCCGCATTGACGATCAGACCGTCAACGCCGGTCGAGGTCATTGTAAACGATACTGAGTCGAGCAGGATAACGCCGGCGGCGCCGCGCACGTCGATGCCATCGGCTGCGGTAAATCCACCCAGGCCGTCATAGGCATAGATGCCAACGGTCAAACCGAGTTGGCGTCCGCCGGGATCGTCGTTGGGGGCTCCCCAGTCGAAACCAATCTGAACCGGGGTCAAACCATCCGCCGTTCCGATGCTCTGGTAAAGATAGCCACCATCATCAGAATTAGTAGAAGGCATCCCGAAATCATCCGATTGAAACGAAGAAAATACCACGACATTGGTCCCGTTTGGAGTAATCCAACCAGCATTGGTCTGCCATGAGCTTTCCCAGAAATTACCCGGGTTGTAGTCAAACCAGCCGGTTACGTTGTCCAGATTCGATCCGCCGCCTGTCTCAAAATCACCATTGGTAATAGACACCCCCTGCGCCATCGATACCATACTTGCACACACTAAAACCATCACTACTTTTCTCATCTTTCGATCCTCCACATAAAATAAAGGTTATTAAAAAATACTGCTGCATCAACAGCTTTTCACTCACTTGAGTTCTAGCGTCGGCTCGGCAAAAATGCACCAGTCGCACGAAATGGAGCGCCGGTAGAAACCTTCCTCCGGGTAATCGGCGTCTCCGCCGTCGGTCGTCACCAGCGACAGAAAACGGGCAGTATCCTTAATCTCAACCGACACGTCGTTCAGCACGCCTTTTTCCTTGTATTGCTTGAGCGAATAACAGACTTTGCCGTCGAGCAGCACATAGAAGTCGGCATTCGCCGGACAGTTTTCGTTGAAATCGGCAATTCCAATTTGGCATGTAAACCGGTCAATGCCGCGATGATAGTTCGTACGAATGGCATCAAGATCGAACGTGAGCCCGCGATTGGCGTGCATGACGATACACGCGTTACCGCTTTCCTCGGTATAGTCCCGTCCGTCGAATCGAATTGTCCCTTGGCGATACTCGGTCTTCAGGATCTCGGCCTTCGGATTGGCGAACAGATCCACGTCAAACAAGCCGCTGGTATCCGGGCACTCCCGGAAGAGATCGCCCCGACTGCTGACAATCTGAGGTTTGTCGCCATCCGGCACAAAAATGCCGTCGATAAACGGGTGCTCCGCAATGGACAAGTACTGCCTCGGACCGGCCGCTACGCCGTTGTGCCAATCGGTCGTGAATCCCTTGACCGGGTCCAATCGTACGCTGGAATTGCCGGTTCCCAGCCCGTTACCGTTTCTGACCATATCGGCCAGATCCAGCGAGGGTTGCTCTCTCCATACGACCTGTTTGGCCGCGTCGAATGCGCGGACAAATTGCGTCTGCCGGTATGGAACATCCGCGACCGTTTGGGTATCGATCGACACTTTCTTGGCTGTCCCAGCGCCCACTTCCATGCTGGCTTTGTTCGCTTCCTTGCCCGCGATGAGCGTCGTCTTGCCCTTGATCATGTGCAGGTAGGTATTGCCGCCAAGATCGGCTTCGATGCCGAACTCGGTGCCCAGGTCGATCACCTGGGCGGAGGGCGAATTAATCTTAAAGCCGATCGCCTCGCGCGGGATCAGGGCATATACCTTTCCATACCGCAGATCGATCCGGTCATCGGCCAGGATCTGGAATTCGGCGGGTGCTTCAAGCACGATCCGGGCATTGGTATCAAACAGGAGTTCGGCAAATCCTTCTCGCAGCAATAAAGGGGAACGGCTGACCCGCAGCCGCGATCCCACCTGCATGGTTTGTTCGCCCCCCATCCACTTGGCGTTCATGGCGTCATTGAGCGTGACGACTTCATGCCCCGTGTGATCGGGTGCAAAACGAATGAACAGCACAATGAAGAGCATCGCCGCCGCACTGAAAACAGCCGAATAGATGCTCCTGACGCGATGCGGCACCTTGTCATAGATCACTTTTTGAACGAGCACCTTCTCGGGTTCTTTTTCGGGAAGCTCCACCGCCGGTGCCGATCGTTCCTCCTTGGCCAGGAAATTGATCCATGTATCAAAGCCCGCCGGCTCGTCCATCTCGATCGACTCCGAAACGCCCTTCAGGTCCGTCAGGCTCCCAATGGAGTAGAAGAACTCCGCGTACAACTCCGCAGCCTCGTCGCTGGCGTTGATGCGATCATTGAGGATCCGCGTCTCATCGGGCCCAAGAGTCCCCTCATAGGCTTTCAGCAGAAGCTCCAACAGGTAGTTTTTTTCGTTCAGCGGCATCATGCTTCGGATTCCCAAATAACCAGCGTGCGGTTAATACATTCCTGCAGCAGCGCGTGGACCCGAGCCAAGGTCTTGTAGATCGTGGAAACTGGGGCGTTCAACCGATCGGCGATCGCCGTGCACGCAAGATTCTCCGTGTAACGGTATTGGATCAACTGACGTTTCTTTTCGGACAGCTTCTGAAGACAGCCATCCAGGGCCTTCATGCGTTTGTCGCCGGCTTTCTCAATGCGGGTGGACGCTTCCAGGACCCGGTTGAGCGCGGCATCGTCGAGGTAGAGTTCCCTTGCCTGCTTTTTACGGTACGTGAGGATCTCGTAACGGGCGACCTCTTTTCCCCAGGCGCAGAAACTGCTGCCCTCCTCGAATCGAGAAAAATTCTGCCACATCTTGAGAAAGGTCTGCTGCATGATCTCTTCGGCCGTATGCTGCCTGCCGACAGCCGTCAAAATGTAAGAATAAATCCGGCTCTGATTGGCAGAGATCAGAAAGATAAATTGTTCGACCGGTCCTTTAGGTTCCATACTCGTCCACAACCCGACAATAAGCTATCCATCTCTATAGGTACTATTCGGCTCAAATTGGGACAACTTTTTCCAGAAAACTGCCATCAAAACCAAAGAATGCACCTAATGAAGCAGATTGTGTACATAAACGATTCTGATTGGCGGATGCACCAAAATTTTAAGTTTTGGTGTTAAAATACGGTTCTCCGCGGATTTTGATGATACGGGATCATAATGGAATCGGTTTTTTTGCCAACTGTCTGAGGTTTAGAAAGAGGTAACGCAGGTTCTTGCATCCGCAGGATCGGTTGATGACCATACCTATTTTTCGATTGAAC